>CAZXDD010000008.1:16875-31901 GCA_964639415.1 uncultured Armatimonadia bacterium | reverse complement strand
CCGTTCCGGACGCGCGAATGGCGAAATGTGGCCCCAGTGCGTTCATGCATAATGTGGGTCTCCAGCCCGACTCAGCGATCCCGCCCTTGCGGGATCGCTGCCTGGCCGCTGCAACGACCCGAGGCCAACCTCGGCGGCGTACTCGTCGGTCTGACGCAGAGCTTCGCTAGCCCCATAACGGAGGTAACCCCATGTCACCGAACGCTCAGTTGCGCAAGGACCCCGCGGCCGCGGCGGCCGGGGGTGTCGGCTTCGCCTGCGGACCGTTGCCGCCCGGCCTCCTGGTCCCGCTGGGTGGTGCGCTGCGCCGGGTGCTGCTCAGTTGCCTGCCGGCGCCCGCCATCGTCTCCGCTCAGATAGCTCGGGCGCCGCACCCCTTTGCCACGGTGGCGGGGGTGAGCCCGGATGTCCCCACACTGCTGAACCGACTGGCGCAGGTGTGCTTCACGGGACGGGTCACCGCCGCGGCCCGCGTGGACCTGGGGGTTCGCGGGCCGGCGGTGGTCTGCGCCGGAGGCCTGCGCTGCCCCGAGGGGCTCGCCGTCGCCAACCCCGAGCTGCCGCTGGCGGAGGTCTCATCCGGCGCCACGCTGGCTCTCGTCGCCACCGTTGAAGGTGGCATCGGCCGTGCGCCGCGGCTGCGGCAGACGGCGGAAGGCGGCTTCGCCGTAGCCGGCAGCCAACGCCCTGTGCAGAGCGTCCGGATGGAGCAGCGGGGTGAGGACCTGCTGCTGCGCATCACCGCCGCCGACGGGGCCGCGGAATCGCATCTGCGCGATGCCGCCGCCCTGCTGCGGGCACATCTGCAGATCGCTTTGGCCTCCGGCACGGTGGACGACTGTCTTGGGGAGCTGTCCTTTGCGACGCGCCGGCAGTGGGGCGCCACCCTCAGCTCAATCACCTACAGCTATGAGGCGGCTTCACGCCGCATCGAGCTTTCCGGGGTAGAGCCGCATCTGGCCGGGGCCGTGGGCGAACTGCTGGTGGCGGCCCTGGCCGCGCCGGGCCCGCAGCCCCCCCTCTTCGCACGCTCATCGGTGCTCTGCCCTCCCGCGGGCGAGCCGGTCCTGCAGCTCATCTGCGAGCCCGGCGAGCGGAATACCGACTGCCTGGAGGCCGTGCGCCAAGCGGCGGACCGGCTCTGCGGGCTGCTTGCCGCCATGTGCCGGGAGCCCGTCGCCGAGCCTGTGGCCTTTGGGCCCACCCCGCCGGCGGCCCGGAGACGCGTCACCGGACGCATCGAGCTGGAACGGCCCGATCTCGCCTTCGTCCCGGAGGACCCGCTCAGTGTACCGCAGCGGTGCTTCTCGCGCCTGGTGGGGCATTCAGAGGGATCACTGGAAGAGCTGGTCGGTGCCTTCTTCCCTCTGCAGCCGGACGACTGCCCCTGGCGTCTGGAGCTGCGTCAGGTGCGCATCCCGGCGCCGGAGTCCGCGCCTCAGGAGTGCCTGGCCACAGGGGAGGGGTACGGCGGCCCCATCCTCCTGCGACTGGCACTGCTGGGCCCGGGTGGCGAGCTGGTGCAGGAGCGCGAGGCCTCGGCCGGCCTGCTCCCCTGGATGACACCGGAGGGCACCTTCATCCTCCCCGGAGGATCCACCGAGCTGGTGGTCGCAAACGAGCTGGCCCCGGCGCCGGGGGCCATCGCCTACCGCCTGGAGAACCGCGCCTTCGCCACGCTGGCACCGCAACACGGCCCGGCCCTCACCTTCTCCAGCTCGGAGAGCCGCGGCTGTCAGGTCTGCATCGGCAACGGACGCAGCATGAACGTGGGTGTCTTGCTCCTGGCGTTGGGAGCCGACGGTGCCGAGGCGCCGGTCATCTTGGGCCTTGACGCCGCCGACTGCCGCCGGCAGGTGGGCGGTTGGCTCGAGGCCGTCGGCGGGCCCTCCCGGTCACAGGCGCAGGAGGTCGTGGCCACCTGCCTCGACGCCCCGGCGATGGAGGGCTCGGCCGCGGCCTTCAACGCCGCGCTCACCGATCCCCGGGCCTGGAGTCTGGGAGACCTCGGCAGGCGGCGGCTGGAGCAGCGGCTGGGAGTGCCCACCGCCGGAGCGCCCGCTCTGGCGTGGCAGGACGTGGCGGCCGTCGCGCTGCTCCTGGAGGCCGTGGCAGGAGGCGTCCTGCCTGCAGACGACCCCGTCGCCCTGTCGACCCACATCCTGCGCACGCCCGGCAGACAGATCGCCGAGGTCGTGCGTCAGGCTCTCGTCACGCAGATCCCGGCCATCGCCCAGAGGCTGCAGGCCGCCGGGTCGCGGCCCCCGGAGATCGGTGATCTCATGGCCGACCTCACACCGGGTGCCGCCATCGGCGCGTTCTTCTCCGGCTCACCCCTGGTGTCCCCGGTGGAGGCCACCAACCGGCTGGCGCGAATCGAGCACTGTCGCAGGGTCGTGTTCGGTGTCGGCCGTCGCCTGGGCCACGAGGCCGATGGCCCGCTCTGCCGCCAGTTCCCGCGCGACGCCCCCGGTCGGCTGTGCATGATCGAGACACCCGAGGGGCCCAATGTCGGCCTCATCGCGCACCTGGCCCTGGGGGCCGCGCTGGATGACGACGGCTTCGTCCTGGCGCCGCTGAGGCCGGTGAGAGACGGCGAGGTTGCCGCGGAGATAGTGTGGCTGCATCCCGAGGCCGAGCTCGCCGCCAACGTCTGCGACCCCCTGCCCCCCGGGACGCCCCTTGCCACCCTCGGCGACGAGATCGTGTGTCGCAGGAACGGTCTGCTTAGCCGGTGCCGCCCGGATGCCGTGGACTACTGTGAAGCCGGACACGGCAGCAATGTCGGCCTCAGTGCGGGGCTGATCCCCGCCTCGGCCCACTCGGACTCCACCCGGCTGCTGATGGGCGCCAACATGCAGCGCCAGGCCGTGGCGCTGCTTTCGCCCCAGTCGCCGCTGGTGTCCACGGGCCTGGCCGATGACCGACCACAGCCGCCGGCGCCGGGCCACAACCTCCTGGTGGCCTACATGCCGTGGCTCGGGCACAACTTCGAGGACGCCATCGTGCTCAGCGAGGAGGTCGTGGGCGCCGGGGCGCTGTCCTCCGTGCACCGCCGGCGGCTGACCGTCACCCTCCGGCACGACGAGACCACCACGGCCACACCGGATGGTCTCGCCTCGGACCGGCTGCACGCGCTGGCACAGGACGGCGTCGCCCGCCCCGGGGCCGCCGTCTCACCGGGTGATGTGCTGGTCGGAGTGGGCGAGTTGGGGCGCGACCGCGACCTGGTCAGACAGGTGGCGGGAGAGGGCGGCGAGGGGCGCTCGCTGCTGGTGCCGCCGCACGTCTGGGGCACCGTGGCCGCGGTGGCAAGACGGCCGGAGGGCCGCGGCAGGCTGCAGAGCATCGAGGTGGAGGTACTCTCCGAGCGCCCGCCGGCACCGGGCGACAAGCTCGCAAACCGGCACGGCGGTAAGGGCGTCGTGGGCAGGATTGTCCCCGTCGAGCAGATGCCGTTCCTGCCCGATGGCACGCCGGTCGAGATGCTCATCAACCCGCTGGGCGTGCCCTCCCGGCTCAACCTGGGCCAGCTTTACGAGACCTCACTGGGGTGGGTGGCCAACGCCCTGGGCTCCTGCGTGGTGCTGCCTCCGGGAGCCGCCGTGGACCGCCGGCGGCTTGCCGAGCTCCTGCGCCGCGCAGGCCTCCCGGAGACCGGCAAGGTCCACCTTCGCGACGGACGCACCGGACGGCTGTTTGGCGAGCCCGCTCTGGTGGGATTCCTGTTCCTTCACAAGCTCGACCACCTGGCGCAGGACAAGGTTCACGCCCGCTCCACCGGCCCGTACTCCGCGGTGACCCAGCAGCCGGTGGGGGGGCGCGCCCGCTCCGGCGGCCAGCGGTTCGGCGAGATGGAGACCTGGGCCCTGGAAGCCTATGGAGCGGCCCACACGCTGCGCGAGATGCTCACCATCAAGTCTGACGACGTCCGCGGGCGCGAGCGGGCCTTCGCCGCGCTACTGGCCAAGGAGGCCCCCGCACCCGTGGACGCCCCCGAGTCGCTGGCGCTGCTGATCGAGGAGCTCAGAGCCCTGGGGCTGGCGGTCGAGCTCAAGCCGTGAGGGGCCAAGATGCCGTGGCCGGGCCGCCCGCCACACTCTCTGCCCACAGCCCGGAAAGCACAGGAGGAGACAGCCCATGCTGCGCCCTGATGAGATACAGTCCATCCGCGTGTCCTTCGCCACGAGCCGGAGCATCCGCGACCGCTCCTTCGGCGCCGTGACCGAGCCGGCCACATCTGACGCGGAGACCGGCGATCCGGTGCCCGGCGGGCTGTTCTGCCCGGTCATCTTCGGGGAGCCCGAGGCCGAGAGCTGCGTCTGCGGGAAGCTGAGCGGCCCCGATGCCGTAGGGCAGGTCTGTCCCGACTGCCGGGCCACCGCCGGCCGCGCCGTGGCCTATCGCCGCCGCTGTGCCCACATCGACCTCGCCGCGCCCGTGCTACACCCCTGGCTGCTTCACCAGGAGCCGCACCCGGTCGCGCGTCTCCTGGGCCTCGCGCCGGAGGACGTGGTTGCCGTGGCGCACTATGAGTCGGGGCTCGCAGTGGACGACCGAAAGCGCGAGGGCGCCGCCCGTGTGACCCTCGATGCCTCTCCCGGCGCTCTCACGGGCCCCGCGGGGATCCGGCAGGCCCTGAGCCGGGTCCGGCTGGAGGTACTGGCGTCCGATGACGACGAGGAGAGCCGACTGCTGCTGCGATCGCTGCGGCAGTCCGGGACCCAGCCGGCCGATCTCGTTCTCGACGCGGTGCCCGTCATGCCCGCCGGACTGCGACCCCGATCGCTGATGCAGGATGGCGTGGCCGTTACCGTGGAGGCCAATGACCTGTACCTGACGGTCCTGCAGCGCAACCGCCGACTCGCCGGCGCCATCGCCGACGGTCTGCCCGATGCTTTGCGTCGCGATCTATCCCGCTCGCTGCAGGAGGCCGTCGAAGCCCTGCTGGACAGCGGCGGCGACCGGCGCCGTGCTCCGACCGGCTCCCCCTCGGGCAGGACGAGCTTCCGCTCGCTGGAGGACGCCGTCGAGGCTCTGCTGGACGACGGCGACCGGTCCCGCTCCCTGGCCACGCTGCTGCGCGGCAAAGAGGGCATCTTCGGCCGGAACTTGCTGGGCAAGCGCCTGGACTACTCCGGCCGTTCCGTCATCATCCCCGCGCCGGAATTGAGCCTGGAGCAAGTCGGCCTGCCCCTGGAGATGGCCCTGGAGCTGTTCCGCCCCCATGTCATGGCGGAGCTCTTGCGAAGCAGACAGGCGCGGACGCTCATGGCCGCCCGGCGGCTCGTGGCCGAGCAAAGCCCGGCCGCGGTCGCGGCCCTGCTGGAGGTCAGCTCCGACCACCCCGTCTTGCTCAACCGCGCTCCGACCCTGCACCGCCTCGGCCTGCAGGCCTTCTATCCCCGAATCATCGCCGGCAACGCCATCGCTCTGCACCCTCTGACCTGCTGCGCCTTCAACGCCGACTTCGACGGCGACCAGATGGCCGTCCACGTCCCGCTGACCCCGGAGGCCATCGAGGAGGCCCGCACGCGGCTGCTGGGGCCGCTGAACATCTTCTCCCCCGGCACCGGCGAGCCCCTGGCCGGCCCCACTCAGGACATGGTGGCCGGCTGGGCGTACGCCACCCGCGATCCACACCCCCAGGCGGAGGTGATCTTGGCTGCTTCACTGCAGGAGGCGCGGGACAGGGCTCTTGCCGGCGCCCTGGAGCTGGACGCACCCGTCCACATCCCCTGCGCCGGCGAGACCGTCCACACCACGGCGGGCCGGGCAGTTCTCAACGCCCTGCTTCCCGAATCGCTGCGCGTGGTCAATGAGCCCGCGGACAAGCGCCTGCTGACCGACCTGGTGCGCCGCTGCCGCGATGTCGAGGGGACCGAGGCCACCATCCAACTGGTCAACGAGCTGCACCGCGTGGGCTTCTCCCTTGTCACACGCTCGGGGCTCAGTGTGAGTTGGGCCGACTATCCCCAGGTTCCCTCCACGGAGGCGATCGCGAGACAGGCGCGGGGAGACGAGGCCAAAGCCGGTACGGATGAGGAGCGGCGCGCGGCCTGGCTGTCCGCAATGGACGAGCTGCAGCAGGAAGTCGAGCAGGCCTTCGCCACCGACAGCGAGGGCCAAAACCCCGTGCACCTCATGGTGTCCTCCGGTGCCCGGGGCAACCGGAACATGCTCCGCCGGTCCGCCGGGATGCTGGGCCCGCTGGCCCCGGTGGGGTACTCGGAGAAGGCCCTCGAGGTCGTGGACCGCGGGTACATCGAGGGCCTCAGTCCGCTGCAGCGCGAGGCGCAGGTCAAGACCGTGCGTTGGTCCCTGGCCACCACGATGTACCGCTCCACGACCTGCGGCGTCCTGGGGCGCCGGCTGGTCAACGCCTGCGTCGACATCATCGTCACCGCCGCCGACTGCGGCACCGGCCGGGGCGTCGAGGTCCCGGCGCAGATGGCCCGTGGACGGCTCCTGGCGCAGGACGTTGCCGGACCGGACGGACGCCTCCTCGCCTCCGCCGGCACCGTGACGGACGAGACCCTCATCAGGGATGGCATCGATGGCGTGCTCGTGCGCAGCCCGCTGACCTGTGAGACGGTGGGGGGAGTGTGTGCCGCCTGCTGGGGCACCTCACCGGAGACGGGGCGCGGGGTAGACCCCGGGACCGCCGTGGGCGTCGCCGCCGCGCAGGCCTTGATGGAGGCGGCGGCGCAGTTGACCTTCCGCACCTTCTTCGGCCCCGCCGGGAAGCCTCCGCACTCCGCCGCCCCAGTCGGGCTGCTACGGCTGGTGGCTCTGACCGAGGCCGAGGGGCTCGGGATCGGTGACGACGGCGCGAGCTGGTTGCCTGTTGCCGAGGCACTGCAGGAGTTGGGCGAGGAGGGTTTGGGCCCGGCCCTGGCCGCCGACATGCGCCGGGTCTTCGCCAAACAGGGCGTCGCCCTGGACCCGCGGCATTTCGAGCTCATCGCCCGGGCCCTGCTGTCCCGCGTGAAGGTCATCGACCCCGGAGACAGCGATCTGCTGACAGACGAGACAGTTGCCCGCGATCGCGCCCGGGAGCTGATGAATGCCCTGCGGGCCGAGGGCAAGAGGCCCCCCCGGGTGGCGGTGACGGTCACGGCCGCCTCCGAGCTGGGACAGGTTGGCGACAGCTTCCTCGCCGCCGCGGGCTACGGCAATCCGGCCCGGGTACTGACCCGCGCCGCTCTCAGGGCGGCCGAGGACGACCTCAGCGGTATCAGAGAGCGCCTGATCGTGGGCAAGCTCATCCCGGTGGGTACGGGATGGACGGCGGAAATGCCCGGGGCCAATGGTGACAGCTAGCGGGAGACCGCAATCGAGGCCTGTACCCAGCTTCCGGACGGCGCGCCGCCAATGCCGCCTTGGCCGTGCGCTGTCCTGCGGGTGGCCGCGACGCCACGCCGCCCGACCGCGTGCCGCACCTCATGACCCGGCGCGTGGCCGAGAAGTCTGGCCGGCCCGGTTCCTGCCATTCTGAGCGTCCATCTCGCGCAGCGAGGTAGCGAAGAATCTCGCTGAATGCCGGGGGATCCTTCGAGCTGCTCCCTCTGGGATCGGACGCTCTCAGAACGACATTCCCGGCGAATGCGGGGTTTCCGGCCGCACCTCCAGGCCTCATTTGCCATCACGCCGTCCCTGTACCAGCCCTGCGATGTCCTCGAACCGCTCCTGCACCAGCCACCCGGCGTACTGCTCGAAGGGCCGCAGGTCGTGCCAGGCGGTCCAGACGTCGCCGTTTCGCCCGCCGGCCTCGAGCTGGTAGCCCACCAGCGCCTGTTCCGCATGGATGAAGCGACTCCTGGTCTCCGCGTCCCATTGCGGCATCCGGCGTGCCAGCTTGGCCAGCCGTGCCACCATCACCTCACACAGCCTCCCGCCCAGCTCGCGGCTGCTCTCCCGCCCGGCGTCACCCATGCCGATCCCCTGGTACGGCGGATCCCCCTCAAGCCGCGACAGGTCCACCAGCTCGGGCATCAACTCCATCATCAGCGAGGTCTCGAAGGGCCCGCCGTGGTCGCCCGAGTACCCGGCGTCCAGCGCCAGCCAGTACTCCGGGGTGCCGAGGATCGGGATGTCCAGTCTCTGGCTCTCACGCACCGCCGTCTCCCGCACGGCAAGCTGCTGGGAGGCCCCATAGTGTCCGGTGAGGAGGATGACGGCCCGGAAGCCGTTGCGCCGAAGCTCGCGGCACAGGGGCCGCAGCCAGCCCTCCAGCACGGTTGAGTGGAAGGTGGGCTCCGGCTCCATAACCACCGTGTGGGGCTGATCGACGCCGCCCACGCCGCCGTACAAAGGTGGCAGCACCACGCCGCCGCCCAGCCGGGCGGCGCGCAGACACAACGCATGGGCCTTGAGCGCGTCCAGCCCCAGGGCATTCTGCCGCCCGTGCCACTCCAAAGTCCCCAGGGGCACAAAGGCCGTCGGGCACCGCTCCAGGGCGGCCTCCATCTCGTGCGGCAGCATGAGCTCCCACTGCACCTTGCGCGGCTCGGGTTCCATGTCGGCAGGCCTCCTTCTACGGTCGCCGGCAGTGCTAGATGCCTGCTATGGGCGTACTTCTTGACGTTTGAGGCAGGTTCCCGGGCTTCTTCAGTTAGTCTGCAGCCCCGCCGTTCGCGACCCCGTAGGTGGGGTCCCGCCCTGTGGGATCGCCGTCTGGCAGTGGCACCGACCCGAGACGAACCTCCCTGCCGTGCTCTTCGATCTCGGGCGAACCTTCGCCATCAGGGTTTGTCATCCACAACGCCGGAACCTCTTTGCTCTCCAGACATGGCGGCCAAGGAGGCCTCCCCCACCTCCGGGTCGAACTACCGCGGCCTGACCCTTCACCCTGCGCAGGGAGAGTGCCCGGTGTGAGTGACCAACTCAGAGGAATCGCGGTGGCTCTCAATGCCCACCTCGCCGGCGTGCGGCGCCATGTGGACACCTGGGAGCCGGAGAGGCTCCGGCGCGAGCTGGCGGTGGCCCGGGCCATGCTGGAAGAGGCCGGCGACATGCTCGAGCCCGGAGACATCGAGGCGGCCCGGACGGAAGCCCGGCGGCGCATCTCTCAGCGCAGCGCACTCGAGGTCGATCCGCTCAAGGGCTACTGTCTGTGGGCCGAGACTTACGATGACGACCCCAACCCGGTGATCGAGGCCGAAGAACCGCTGGTGCGGAGGCTCCTCGGGGAAGTGACCGGCCTTCGCGTCCTGGATGTGGGCTGCGGCACCGGCAGATGGGCGCTGAGATTGGCCCGGGCCGGGGCCGTCGTCACGGGTGTCGATCCCTGCGGGGCCATGCTGCGGAGGGCACAGAGCCGTGCCCGCGAAGAGGCGCTCACCCTCGACCTGCGCCAAGTCGGCTTCGGAGCGCTGCCAAAGGCGCAGTACGACCTTGTCCTGTGCTGCCTGGTGCTGGGCCACATCCCCGATGTCGGGGAGGCGATCGGGCAGATGGCGGCCAGAGTGGCTCCCGGCGGGCGACTGCTGCTCACCGACTTCCACTATCTTTGCCTGCTGGTGGGCTGGCGCACCGGCTGTCGGTCGGGCGAACAGAGGTATCACATCGAAAACTACGTCCATGACTATGGGGACTATGTCCGCGCGCTCTTGGCCGCAGGCCTGAGGCTGACGGCTATCGAGGACGGGCGCTGGGACGAGAGAGTATCCGACCACGGCATCGACGGTGTATCGAGCCCCTGGTGGGGCTTCCCGCTGTGCATGGCAATCGTCGGTCAGAGGTGACAGGTGGGCAGCCGGTGAGAGGTAAGGGACACAGGACGATGCAGACCGGGGCCACCGACCGAGAGCGGCGGCCCGCGGAGCGATCACGCCCGCCTCTTCTGATCCTGGCGGGGCTGTGCGTCGCGATGGCACCGTGCGTGCTGCCCGGCTGCGATCGCGGTCGGGCCCAGACGGTGGTCTGTGCCCGGGAATCGGTGGCCCTGGTCAGAGACGAGACGCCGGTGGACCCGGACGTGCCGTGGTCCAAGGAGCGGCGCCAGTACTACACCGTGGTCCTCGACGCGCTCCGCCGGGCCGGGATGCCCTATGAGGAGATCTCCGGAGCGAAGTTCGATGCCGCCATGCTGTCGCAGCACGGCGTGGCCGTGTTTCCCTACGCGCCGAACCTCACCGCCGGCCAGATGCAGTCCATCCAGGCCTTCATCGACGGCGGCGGCAAGGTCATCGCCTGCCACCAGGTGCCGGAGGCCCTGACCACCGCGCTGGGTGTGCGCATTGTCGGCGCCTCCAGCGACCGCACCTGCGCCCGGTTCACGGGCTGCGAGCTCGTCAAGCCCGGCATCCTCGGCGCCCCCGAGGTATTCCACCAGTTCTCCTGGCATATCGTCCAGGTGCGCCCCCGCGGCCACCACGCCCGGGTGCTGTACCACTGGCAGGACGCCGAGGGCCAATCCACCCGCACCCCGGCGGTGATTCTCTCCGACACCGGCGCCTACTTCACCCATGTCTTGACCAAGACCGATCGCGAGAGTAAGGCCGGCCTGCTGGCCGCGCTGATCGGTCACTTCATCCCCTCCCTGTGGCCCCAGGCCGCCCGGCGGGCGGTGGAGGACGTGGGCCGGGTAGGGACCGCTGAGAACCTGGACGCCCTGCGCGAGATGGTGGAGGCGGCGCAGGAGGAGGGCCGCGCCAAGGGTGCCGACACGGCACTGGACGCCGCCCGCCAACTGGTGGACAGCGCCCGGCGCCGGGCGGGCAACAGGGACTACCCGAAGTCAATCGCCATCGCCATGCAGGCCCAGAGGCTCGCCTCCCAGGCCTATGTGCGCACCTTCCCCACCCGGGACGCCGAGATGCGCGGGGTGTGGGTTCAGAGCCCCACCGGCGCCAACGGCTGGGACTGGGATCGGAGCATCCGCCTCCTGCACCGGGCCGGCTTCAACGCCGTGTTTGTCAATATCGCCTGGGGCGCCGAGGCCGCCTACAAGAGCAAACACGTGCCCCTGTCCCCGCTGGCCTTGGGCCAGGATCAGTTGGCCCTGTGCCTCGAGGCCTGCCGCAAGTACGGAGTGGAGTGCCACGCCTGGTTCCTGACCTACTATCTGGGCCGCTGCTCGCCGCAGGTGGTGGAGAGGATGCGGGCGGAGGGCCGCCTGCAGCGCGACAAGCAGGGGCGCGAGGTGGAGTGGCTATGCCCCTCACACCCGGCGAACTACGAGCTGCTCCGGGCCATGATGCTCGAGGTCGTCACCAACTACCGGCTGGACGGTATCCAGTTCGACTATGTGCGCTATCCCGACCAGAGCACCTGCTACTGCCCGCGCTGCCGGCAGCAGTTTGAGGAGCAAATGGCGCATCGCTTCGAGAACTGGCCCCAGGACCTGTTCCCCAGCGCCCTCATGGAGCCGTACCGCGTGTGGCGCACCAACCGCGTCACCCGGCTGGTAAAGAACGTGTCGAAAGAAGCCCATCAACTCCGGGGGAAGATCAAGGTCTCGGCCGCGGTGCGCCCCGACTGGGAACCCGACCGCCGCGTGGTCGGCCAGGACTGGGTCAAGTGGGTGCGCGAGGGTTATCTGGACTTCGTCTGCCCCATGGACTACCTCACCGACACCGAGGCCCTGCGCCGCAAGGTGCAAAAGCAGATGGGGTGGGTCTACGGTCAGGCCCCGCTGTACGTGGGATTGGGGTCGTGGCAGCTTCAGGATGTCAGCGATCTTGCCGACCAGATGGCGCTCACGCGCCGATTGGGGGCCGACGGGTACGTGCTGTTTCACTTCTCGGACCCGACCCTTACCGGGGAGTGGATGCCGCTTTTGCGCGACGGCCCGGCGGCGATCAACGCCGTCACCCCCCACTCCAGTCCGGACACGGGGCTGCGTGTGGTAGGCGGCGCCGTGGGGCGCGGGGTGGGCTGGGAGGCGCAGGAGGGCAAGGCCTTCACCGTCGCCGGCTGGGTAGCGGAGGGCTCGGGGATCTGGGGCGCCCGAGTGCAGCTCCACACGCTGGACGACGATGTGGCCAATCGTGGACGGCGCCTCTACGCCGGTCGTCGTCGCGAGGTGCAGTTCGCCCCGCCGCCGGGCAAATACCGCCCGGTCATCACCGGGCGGGCAGGTAATCGCCCCTTTGTGAGGAAGGGTGCCATCGTCCAGGTCGTCAAGGCCGGGTAGCGGGGCGCCCCGCCGCCCATTTCCCGCAGTCCGCAGAGCTGGAGGTGCGGCCGAGAGGTCTGGCCGGCCCGGCCTATGTCATCCTGAGCGTCACTCTCGCGCAGCGGGATAGCGAAGAAGCTCACTGGATGCCGGGAGTTTCCGCGAGCTGCTCTTGCCGGGAGCGGGCGCGCCAGGACCGCACGATCGCCGGGCCCGCGCAGCGCCCCTCGCTTCGCGTGGAGCCTCACCACATCCCCGGGAGGGACCCCCATGTCGCTCACAGTCGGCGTCGTCGGACTGCGCAGAGGCGGCTCCTTTGTGCCTGTGTTCAACCACCGCTCCGACAGCCAAACCACCTGGGTCTGCGACCTGAACCGGGAGCGTGCCCGGAGTTTCGCCGAGGCTCATGCCGTCGCCAACTGGACCGGCGACTACGAGGAGCTCCTGGCCTCGGACGTGGACGCCGTCGTCGTCGCCACCCCGGCGCCCCTGCATGCCCAGATGTGCATCTCCGCCCTGGAGGCGGGCAAGCACGTACTTTCCGAGGTGCCCGCCGTGTGGACCCTCGACGAGGCCCGGCGCCTGGTGGCCGCGGTGAAGCAGTCGGGGCGCAAGTACATGTTCGCCGAGAACATGAACTACGTCGCCTACCTGCAGAGCTTCGATGTCATGGTCAAGCAGGGCCGCATCGGCGAGCCGTATTACGCCGAGGCCGAGTATATCCACAACTGCCGGAGTCTGATGACCGGCCGCGATGACGGGGTGACCGAGGGCTCCGAGAGCGGGCGGACCTGGCGCGCCTCCCTGCCCCCGATCCACTACTGCACCCACAGCCTCGGGCCGCTTCTGCAGATCATGGACGACCGCATCGTCTCCGCGGTGGGCATGCACACCGGGCCACGCATCGGAGCCGCCACCGATACCATCGACATGGAAGTGGGGATCTTCAAGACCGCCAGGGGGAACGTGATCAAGGTCACCTGCGGCTTCTATGTGGCCCGTGAGCCCTCCTTCCACTACTTCTCGATCTACGGTACCGAAGGGGTGCTCGAATCCCCCCGCGGCGGCTGGGAGGGCTTCAGGGCCAACTTCCACGACATCCCCCATCTGCAGGGGATGGTGCCGCTGCCGCTTTCGTGGGCACACACGAACCTGCCGCCCGAAGCCCATGCCGGCGGTCACGGCACCTCGGAGTACCTGATGATCGATGACTTCGTGCGCGCGGTGCTGGATGACAAGACTCCGGCCATCGACGTGTACTTCGGTCTGGACATGACCCTTCCCGGCATCTGTGCCCACATGTCCGCCGAGAACGGTAGCGCCCCGGTTGCGGTACCCGACCCGCGCGAGGGCTAGAGCGCCGGCGGTTGGGGTCGAAAGGGCAGAAGGGGGCGGCGTCCAGGCCGCCCCCTTCTGACACGGCGACACGCGGCCGGGCCGTTTCTCCCCGCCGCTACAGCAGCTTCCCCCGCCGGATCGTGTCGCTCCCGTACCGCTTCCGCAAAGCATCCACCGCGTCATCCAACGCCGAGTGCTCCAGAACCTCCTCGTCGGCGAACAGCGACGCCTGAGCCGGCCGGTCGAAACCCGATACCCCCACTCCGAGCAGCCGCACCAGACGCCCCTCCAGCGGCACCTCCGCGAGCAGCCCGCAGACCATCTTGTAGATGGTGTCATTGGCGTCCGTGGGGCCCGGTAGCGTCCGACGCCGCGTGAGGGTGTGGAAGTCGCCGAAGCGGAGTTTGAGCTGCACCGTGCGCCCACGCAGCCCCTGGCTCCTTAGCCGCGCTCCCACATCCTCGGCCAGCGCAAGCAGCGTCCGCTCGATGGTGTCTTGCTCCCGGGTGTCCTGCTGATAGGTATGCTCCGCACTCACCGACTTGGCGTCCCTTCCTGTTTCCACCGGTCGGTCGTCGATACCGTTGGCCAGACGATGCAGGTGTCCGCCCAGCTCGCCGAACTGCCGCTGCAGCACCTCCTCGGGATATGCCGCCAGTTGACGGATGGTGCGGATGCCCAGTTGTCGCAGGCGCTCCTCCGTGGCCTTCCCCACTCCCCACAGCCGCGAGACGGGCATGGGGTCCAGGAATCGGCGCTCCTCTCCGGCGGGGACGAGGACAAATCCATCCGGCTTGCCGTGGTCGGAGGCGACCTTGGCGACGAACTTGTTGGCGGCAATGCCCACCGAGGCCACCAGCGACAGCTCGCTGGCGATGCGCTGCTTGATCTGTCGCCCGATCTGCTCGGGGCTGCCGAAGAGCCGGCGAGAGCCGGTGACGTCCAGGAACGCCTCATCCACGGAGATCTGCTCCAGGAGAGGGGTGTAGCCGCCGAGTATCCCCATCACGGCGCGGGAGGCCTGCAGATAGCGGGGCATGTCCACCGGAACGAAGATGGCCTGCGGGCAGAGTCGCTGGGCCTGGATCGAGGGCATCGCCGAGCGGACGCCGAACCGCCGGGCCTCGTACGAGGCGGCCGAGACGACTCCGCGGCCGCCCGGAGCGGCTCCCACCACCACCGGCTTGCCGCGCAGCTCGGGCTTGTCCCGCTGCTCGACAGAGGCATAGAAGGCATCCATGTCCACGTGGATGATGCTCCGCGCCATGATAGGCAGTTCGCCGGCGGAGGGGAGGGCTCCTTGCAGTGGGGGCAAAGCACGCTCAGGGGCAGAGCACGGAGCGCCGCGGGAGCACAGGCGCCCCGATTCGGGGACGCCAGACACACCGGTAGCGACCGGCAAGCCTGCGAGCGCGACGCGGAAGCTCGGGAGCTTCCCAACGGCCTCAGCGCCGGCTGTGGTTGATGGCGGTCTGCCCGCCGGCCGCCGCAATCGGGCCCCGGCCGCCGACCGATATGGCGGGTACCGGCTCGCCGGGTGCCTGTCGAACTTGACAGGGCCTGTCTG
>CAZXDD010000008.1:10774-16775 GCA_964639415.1 uncultured Armatimonadia bacterium | reverse complement strand
CCGTTATCCTGTCCGTCCTGTCGGTGCTGTCATCCTGTCGTTGTCCGCGCCCGCATGGCGGTACCGTTGCCCGGTCCAACCTGTCTTTCGTTGCCGTTCCCGCCCGCCGCCGTCCCGCCTCGGTGGAACGCGGATTGCAGACATGTGGTGCAATTGCCTCGACTTCGGGCGTGGCCCATGGGTCACGCATTCTGGCTTCGGGGGCAGGATGCCCGCCGAAAGCGCCACACACAGGAGGAAGGCCAGCGTGAAGGCTTTCAGGACGTACACCGTCACTCCCAAACTGCCCGAGGGCCTGGAGGGCCTGCGGCAGATCGCCTACAACCTCTGGTGGTGCTGGAACCCCGACGCCATCGAGCTTCTGCGACGCATCGACCGCGACCTGTGGGAGCAGCATAGCCACAATCCCGTGGCCGTGTTCGGAGCCGTGCCCCAGGATCGCTGGCAGCAGTTGGCCGTGGACGAGAGTTTTCGGCAGCATCTGGAGCGGGTGCTGGCGGCCTTCAATGACTACATCAACGGTGATACCTGGTTCAGCCGCAACTATCCCCACGCCAAGAGCTCCGTCATCGCCTACTTCAGCTTCGAGTACGGCCTCAGCGAGGCCCTCCGCATCTACGCCGGAGGGCTGGGTGTGCTGGCCGGCGACCATCTCAAGGCCGCCAGCGACATGGGGGTACCGATCTGCGGCATCGGCCTGCTGTACCAGGTGGGGTACTTCACCCAGTACCTCAACGCCGACGGCTGGCAGCAGGAGTCCTACGCCGAGAACGATTTCCACACTCTTCCCGTCGAGCCCGTGAACGGTTCCGACGGCTGCCAGTTGCGAATCAGCGTCCCCACGGACGGTCACGATGTGCACGCCCTGCTGTGGCGGGTCAATGTGGGCCGCGTGCCCTTGTACCTGCTGGACACCAATACGCCGGAGAACCAGCCGGAGGATCGCGCCATCAGCTATCAGCTCTACGGTGGCGACGTGGAGATGCGGATCCGGCAGGAGATCCTGCTGGGCATCGGCGGCATCCAGGCTCTCGAGTGTCTGGGGATCGAGCCCAGCGTGTACCACATGAACGAGGGGCACGCGGCTTTCCTGGCCCTCGAGCGCGTGCGCCGCGCGATGGTCAAGAGCGACCTGAGCTACAGGGAGGCCGTGGAGGCCACCAGGGTCTCCAACGTCTTCACCACCCACACCCCGGTGCCCGCGGGACACGACCGCTTCCCGCCGCAGCTCATGGAGAAGTACTTCAAGCACTATCATCCCCAGTTGGGGCTGTCGATGGAGGAGTTCATGGCTCTGGGGCGCGAGGGCGAGCACGACCAGGGCGGTCGCTTCTGCATGACGGCTCTGGCGCTGAAACTCTCGGCCTGGCGCAATGGGGTGAGCAAGCTCCACGGCCATGTGTCCCGGATGATGTGGCAGTCGCTGTGGCCCCGGGTGCCGGTGGATGAGATCCCCATCGGCTCGGTGACCAACGGGATCCACGTGAGCTCCTTCATCTCCGGCGACATGGCGGTCCTGTTCGACCGCTATCTGGGCACCGACTGGCGCACCGAGCCGGGTGAGATGAACATCTGGCAGCGCGTCTCCAGCATTCCGGAGGCGGAGTTGTGGCGCGCCCACGAGCGGCGGCGCGAGCGGCTGGTCGCCGTGTCCCGCCAGCGCTTCCGCAGCCAGCTCGAGTACCGCGGCGCCGGCCCGGCCGACCTGGCCGCCGCCGAGGAGGTCCTCGACCCGGAGGCCCTCACCCTGGGCTTCGGCAGGCGCTTTGCCACCTACAAGCGCGCAACGCTATTACTCAGCGACCCGGAGCGGCTCAAGAGGCTGCTGACCGACCGCGACCGGCCCGTGCAGATCATCTTCACCGGCAAGGCGCACCCCAACGATCCCGGCGGCAAGGAGCTCATCCGCCACATCGTCCACTATGCCAGCGACCCGGAGCTGCGCAACCGCATCATCTTCCTGGAGAACTACGAC
This sequence comes from uncultured Armatimonadia bacterium, assembly GCA_964639415.1. GTDB lineage: Bacteria > Armatimonadota > Zipacnadia > Zipacnadales > JABUFB01 > CAYRFY01. The sequence goes on along the minus strand of CAZXDD010000008.1, from coordinate 14,800 downwards.
CTCAACCTGGCCCGTTACATCGTGCAGGGCGTGGATGTGTGGATCAATACGCCCAGACGGCCCCAGGAGGCCAGCGGCACCAGCGGAATGAAGGTCAGCGCCAATGGCGGGCTGAACTGCAGCGTCCTGGACGGCTGGTGGGTGGAGGGCTACACTCCCGACACCGGGTGGGCCATCGGCAGGGGCGAGGAGTACTCCGACGCCAACCAGCAGGACGCCATCGAGGCCAATGCACTGTACACCATCCTGGAGCAGGAGATCGTGCCGCTGTTTTACGAGCGCGGCGCCGACGGCATCCCCCACGGCTGGGTGCGGAAGATGAAGTCCTCCATGGGAGCCCTGTGCCCGGTGTTCAACTCCAACCGCATGGTGGGCGAGTACACGGAGAGCTTCTACCTGCCGGCGGCCCGCAGGGGCAACGAGATGGCGGCCAACGGCCACGCCCGCGCCGGTGCATTGGCAAAGTGGGTCAGCAAGGTGAAGGAGAGCTGGTCGCAGGTGAGGTTCGCCGAGGTGACCGACGATGCCGGAGACGTCACCCAGTTCGCCGACCGCGTCACGGTCAAGGCCAGGATCGCGCTGGGGGCATTGGAGCCCGGCGATGTCCGAGCGCAGCTCGAGTACGGCAATGTCGACGCCGCCGGGGAGATCGTGGACGCGCAGGTAGCGCGCATGGAGTACGTGGGCGCCTCCGGCGATGGCCACATGTTCCTGGGCACCGTGGACTGCCAGGGCACGGGCCGTTGGGGCTATACCGTCAGGCTCATGGCCTCCCACAGCGACCTGGTCTCCCCGCTGGAGACCGGCTGCATCCTGTGGGCGTAAGCCCAAAGCTCCGGCGACCCAGAGAAACACCGCCGCCCGTGGCGCGCATGCCACGGGCGGTTTCGTGAGTGCGCGGACGGCGCGCCGAAGGCTGCGTGTAGCCTGGCCCGATCGGTAGCGGCGGCGCGCAGTGCTGCACCCCATGCCCGGAACCAAGCCCAGACCGTCACTGCCTCTTCCCTGCCCCTCCCCCGGAAGGCCCTCTCCCCTCCCCCGCCGAATTTACCGCCGGCCATTACCCCACCCTGAGAGGTGTGATGCCCCGTGAAGGTCCTCGTCACCGGTGCCGCCGGGGAGTTCGGACGCGACCTTGTCCCCTGGCTTGCCCGCAAGCATGACGTCCGCGCCACCGATATCGCGCCCGCCACTGTGCCCTGCGAGTTTGTCCAGGCCGATTTGCGCGACCCCGAGGCCCTCGGCGCCCTCGTGGACGGCGTCGACGCCGTCATCCACCTGGCGGTGCTGCTGCCCATGCCGCACCCCACGGCGGCGTTCGTGGATGTCAATGTGAAGGCCACCACGCTGCTTTGTGAGGCGGCGGCGAGGGCGAGGGTGGGACGGTTCGTCTACATCAGTACCGTCTGGGCCACCGGGCACGGCACCGAGGAGGGCTGTCTGCCCGTGGACGAGGAGGCTCCCCTGCGGCCGCAGGAGATGTATGGCCTCACCAAGCTGCAGGGCGAGCTTTCCGCCGAGTTCTACGCCCGCATGCATGGGCTGAGCACGCTGGTGTTGCGCATGTGCGGCTATGTGCGCTGCAGCCAGTTCTCTCCGGACGGCAGCGTGGACCTGGCCACCGCCAACCTGGGCGAGATCGCCGCCTGCCTCCTGCGGCCCGGTCAGAAGGTCTGCACCCCCAATGACCTGGGCAACCTGATGGACGCCGCCATCAGCCGGGACATCGGCAACTTCCGGCGGGTGATCGCGGGCAATGCGGTGCCCTGGCATCCGGGGGACATCGAGCAGCTCGGCACCGATCCGCTGCCGGTCATCGAGCGGTACTATCCGGGGGCGAAGGCGCTGTTTGAGGCCTTTGGCGTCACCCCGGCGCCGGTGGATGCGTACTACTCGGTGGCCCGCTGCCGGGAGCTATTGGAGATACAGCAGGAGTACACGGTGGCGGACCTGGTGAGGTGACAGTAACGGCAGGGGTGACGGCGGAGGTCACGACGGTGGCAACGACGGAGATGACGGCGGGGACGGCGGAACGACGGGGACGGCGAACGGCAGGGCACGGCAGGGACGGCAGCGCCGTTGGCCGTGCTGGAAGCGCGGGCGTCTTGCCCGCATGTCGTTGGTCGTTGGTCGTGCTCCCCTCTCCCGTCTCCGCCGCCGTTTGGCGGAGTAAGGGGCCGGGGGTGAGGAGCCGTTGCCGTCCGGTCCAAAGGACCGGCGGCGCCCGAAGGGCGCCTATAGCGGCGGCCGTAAGCCCGCCGCGCCGTTCGCCCGGCGCCAACGGCAATGCGGGCGGGACGCCCGCGGTCCTAGGAACGGCTACGGCGGACGGCTACGGCCAACGCCAAGCAGGCTGGAAGCCTGCGCTCCCAGCAAACGACATCGCCCGCCCACACCACCACAGGAGACGCACCTACATGGCTTCACCGGTCGTGTCTATCGTCCGCTTTGATGGCGAGAACGGCCCCTCCTTCGGCAGGGCGCTGGAGCTTGCCGGCCTGGGCGACATCGTCTCTCGCGGAGACAGAGTGCTGCTCAAGCCCAATCAGCACGGCGGCCACGGGTTCACCAACCCCGACGTACTCAAGGCCGGCGCCAGATGGGCTTTCGAGGCCGGGGCGGCCGAGGTCTGGATCGGCGACGGGCCGGTGTGGTGCATGCTGGACGCCGGCCCGTACTTCACCCAGACCGGCCTCCGCGGCGCCTGCGAGGCCACCGGAGCGAAGGAACTCAACTTCCACGCCGGACAGTACCGCGTCATCCACCCGGACTGCCCCGACCTGCCGGAAACCATCGGTATCTCCGAGTACCTCTATGAGGCCGATGTGGTCATCAACCTCCCGGTGATGAAGACGCATTTCAACACCCTGGTGACACTGGGGATCAAGAACCTCAAAGGCTGCATCCGTCCCATCGACAAGAAGACGTTGCACGAGATGGAGCTCAATGCCGGGATCGCCGAGGTCTGCCGACTCATCGCCGAGCGGGTCACGGCCACCGTGGTGGACGGCTCCATCGGCTACGAGGGCATGGGGCCCGGAGGTGCCACCGAGGTAGACGTAGGCCTCCTGCTGGCCTCCGGTGACGTGGTGGCCGTCGACACCGTCACCTGCCACCTGATGGGCATCGAGGCCTGCCGGTCGCGGCTCATCCGCTTCTGCGCCGAGCGCGGCGTGGGCGAGATGGACATCTCCCGGATCGCCATCGTCGGTGAAGACCCTGCCGAGCATCGTCGGGAGTTCAAGCTGCCCTATCGGGTCATGGCCGAGGAGTTCCCGAACCTGCGCCTGTGCACCGAGCAGGCCTGTAGCGGCTGTGCGATGAACCTGCTGCGGGCCATGGAGATCGCCAGACAAGCCGGCCAGAGCTTCACCTGCGATACGGTGGTGATCGGCCCGTGCGTGGAGACCGAGGGGCAGGCGCTCCTCGTCGGCCGGTGCACCAAGCCGGGCTGGGACGGGGCCCCGCACGTGGAGGGCTGCCCGCCGACGGTGGATGCCATCCGCGTCGCCATGACCGGGATCGAGGCGGACGAGACGGTGCCTAGAAGTTGAGTCGCGAGTCGGTGAGTCGCGGGTCGCGAGTCAACGGCCCCGCACGGCGGGAGCAACGGCGTCGACGGATACGGCGTCAACGGAGGCGGCGTCAACGGAGGCGGCGTCAACGGAGGCGGCGTCAGCGGACACGGCCTCGACGGACCGGATGAGGGGAGGGCCCCGGCAGTTCGGTTGGGGGAACGCCTCTCGGCCGGGGCCACGGCCGATGGAGGTCGCCAATGCCGGTTGGGTGGGCTTCCCCCTCACCCGCAAGCGGTCCGCAGGAACGCCCGACTCTCCCGATGGGAGAGGTGAACGGCGTCCGCCGTTCGCCGTACTCCCCCTCCTCCCGTCTCGCCCGCCGTTTGGGCGAGTAAGGGAGAGGGGGGCGGGGGGTGAGGCGCCGTCAGCCGTCAGCAGTCCCGCGCCACGAGACACGCGCCACGGCCGGTGACCGTCGGCCGTAGCCGTACGGCCCGCAGGGCCATCG
>CAZXDD010000008.1:0-10674 GCA_964639415.1 uncultured Armatimonadia bacterium | reverse complement strand
GGGGCGGGGGTGAGGCCTCATCAGTGCCGTTCGCCGTGCCGCGCCACGCGCCACGGCCGTCGACCGCATCAACTCACCATCGCGAACGGAGCGCCCCATGAGACAGACACTGCTTGTCATGCTTCCGATGCTACTGTGCACCGCGGCCGTCGGCTCCGAGGGGCCAGACTGCCGCGACGTCTACCCCGACACCTGGGTGGCCACCGACGCGCTCGGACGCTCCATGCCGAGCTATGCCGAGGTCGGTCCCGTCAAGCAGGACCAGCGGCGGGTGGTAGGCATCTTCTACATCACCTGGCACAGCGATTCGGCCGCCAACCTCAAGAGTCCCTACACCGCCGACGTCTCCCGCGTGCTGGCCGCCGACCCGGCGGCGCGCCTGGACGCCGCCCATCCCCTGTGGACTGAGGGCTCCTACCACTGGGGCGAACCGGAGATGGGCTACTTCCTGAGCAAGGACGAGTATGTCATCCGCAAGGACATGTCCATGCTCGCCGATGCCGGAGTGGACGTGTTGGTGATGGATGTCACCAACGCGGTGCGCTACTGGGATGAGTGGGACGTCGTCTTCCCCGTGATGCAGAAGATGAAGGCCGAGGGCAACAAGGTACCCCAGTTCTGCTTCTGGGCCTTCAACGGCCCCGTCATCACCGTCGTGCAGGACCTGTATGACAGGATCTACAAGACCGAGAAGTACAAGGACCTGTGGTTCATGTGGGATGGCAAGCCGCTGCTTTTGTACAATGCCAATCCCAGCGTCGACGCCAACGGCGGCGGGGTGCAGAACCCCAACCCGCACTACGACGCCGCGGCCAAGACCGACCCCACCCACGCCCACTACGGCGATCCGGACTATGCCGAGGAGTTCTACCGCGACTACACGCAGGAAGTGCAGAGCTTCTTCACGCTGCGGAGCATGTGGTGGGGCTACTATGAGTGGGCCGGGAAGCGCTATGTGGGCACCGAGGACAACTGGAGCTTCGGCCTGGACATGAGCGACCCGCGGGTGGCCGCGCTCACGCCCGACCAGCGCGTCTCGACCCACGAGGGCGAGAAGGAGCAGGCCGCCGTCACCCCCGCCCAGCATCCCTCGAGCCTCGTGGGCAAGTCCTGGACCGTGGAGCACGGTGAGCCGCAGCTTGACGAGCAAGACCTCCCCGTCCCGACCTTCGTCCCCTGGCTGGGCGATACGGTCGAGCACCCCGAGGGCTACGGCATCTACTTCCAGGAACGCTGGGACGAGGCCCTCGGCAGCGACCCGCAGTTCCTGTATCTCAACGACTGGAACGAGTGGACCGCCGGCAAGTACCCGCCGGGCGGCGCCACGGTACAGTTCATGCGCCGCGACAGCACGTACTTCTTCGTCGATCAGTACAACGCCGAGTTCAACCGCTGCATCCAGCCCATGAAGGGCGGCTACACGGACAACTACTACATGCAGATGGCCCAGAACATCCGGCGCTACAAGGGCGTGCGGTCCATCCCGGTCGTGCGGGGCTTTCGGAGGATCGAGCTGGACGGCAGCTTCGAGGACTGGGCCGACGAGCCGGTGGAGTACCGGGACACGGTGGGAGATACCTTCCGCCGCGACTACAAGGGCTACGGAGGCCTGCACTATCGAGACGGATCGGGCCGCAATGACATCATCACCAGCAAGGTAGCCGTCGACGATGCCACCGTCTACTTCTACGCACAGACCCGGGAGCCCCTGACCCCGCCCACCGGCCGCAATTGGATGCTCCTGCTGGTCGACGCCGACTGCGATCCCACCACAGGCTGGTATGGCTATGACTTCCTGATCAACAAACGTGTGCCCGGCAACCGCCGCACACTGCTCATGCGCTATGAGGCCGAGTCGGACGGCGGCGCCTGGGTGCAGGTGGCGCGGCTGAACTACCGCTGGTCGGGCAATGCGCTGGAGCTGGCCGTCCCGCGGGACCTGCTGGGCCTCGAGGGCGACGGCTTCACCTTCGACTTCCACTGGTGCGATAACCCGCAGGACCTGCAGGACCCGATTTCGCTGTGCACCGCCGGCGACAGCGCCCCCAACCGCCGGTTCAACTACCGGTGCGTGTGGCAGAGGTAGGGCCGCGCGCCGCAGGCCACAGCGCCCGAGAGGTGACTACCGATGTTTGCTCCGCTTCGTCTCGCGCCCTCTGGGCTGGCGTGTCTTGCCGTGGTCCTGCTCCCCGCGGGAGCCATGGCCTGGACGGTCAGGCCTTCCCTGGGCACACCGGACCTGCACACCACCACGCTGGCCATCGACCTGCGCCCGGAAGGGCCTCCGCCCGGCGGATTGGTGGTGGACCTCACCTGCATGGATGAGGGAGTCTGGCGCGCCCGGGTCTCTCTGGGGGCCTGGCCGCAAGATCCCGTCGCCCTGCGCCCCCGGGACTTCCGCTGCATCCAGGTCGGCAAGACCCACGAGCCCCTGCGCTTTGCCTACGCCAAAGAGATCTGCGTCGGGGGAGATGGAAGCTCCGGTGACGCCGCCCCGGAGGTCGCCGTGCGCTGGCCGGGCCGAGACGAGGTGATCCTGCCCTGGGAGCGTGACCCAGAGCCCCTCACTGTCGGCGGCGCCGGGATGTGGCCCGGACTGCACCGCAATAACGCCGGGCATTTCGGCTGGCGCTGGGAGCCCAACGGCCTGCTGATCAACAACGTGAGCTTCGACCGCATCGAGCGCTCCTGGTACTACTTCAAGCCGCGACGCGAGCCCAATGAGAGCTTCCAGTTCAACTTCGGCGTTCCCGGTGGGAAGGTCCTGGGTTCCGAGGCCGTCGTCACAGACGATGACACCGAGGGGCGCACCGGCCTGCAGCATCTGGAGAAGACGATCACCGCCCACGATGCCACCGCCGAGGATGACCTGGCCGCCGACTGGACCTCGGTGCGTTGGCGCCGCCTGCTAACCGGAGAGGACGAGAGCCGGTATTACCAGGAGCTGCGCTACAGCGCCCTGGCGGTCGGGATCCAGGTCGAGACCGATGCGCCGAAGTTCGCCCTGTCCTTCAGTGACGCGACCACCACCCGCGGTGCCGCCGGCATCGCGTACATGACGGACCAAGGAGTCAAGCTGGCCGCGCAGTCTGAGGGCGTCTCGCCCGCGGCGATGGCGGAGAACTGGCTGCTTCTGCTGTCGGCCGACGGCAGCCCGGAGGTGCCGGTGCTGGTGGTGTTCGGGCGTCGGCCGGATGCTATCGACTGGTCACAGGAGCGCATCGTGCTCCATCGCGCCGGGGGCATCGGGACGCTCGCCATCGCCACCCCGCTGGGAGCCTTCGCTCAGCCCTCCGATCTCTGGGCCAGATGGCAGGCGAGCCCCGGCGACCTGCCCCTGGAGCATATCCGCCGCGCCCGCGACCTCTTGATCGCCTACCCCTGGCGCTGCCAGGAGTTCTTCGCGGTCGACGACGGATGGGTGTCCATCCGCGATGAGGTGAGCTTCCTGCCGTGGACCGATGACTGGGGCACGCAGGCCGAGGCCCACTGTCCTCTCCCCCCGCTGATCGCGTACTCGATGGATGAGGGCTACCTGCCCCGGGACTGTGTGGCCGATCTCGTGGACATGCACATCCCCACCAAATGGGGGCCCTATCGCTGCGCTCCGGGCACGGCCATCCAGTACCGCCTGCCGGTGCCGGATGACTGGGACTACGCCGCCCTGGCCTCCGGGCCGGAGGGTGACGGCACCTTTCTCGCCGAGGTCTTAGCCAACAGCCTGACCGACGAGGCTCTGGAGCGTCTGAAGCCCGGAGAGCCGGCCCCGGTGGTGTACCCCCACTACGTGACCCACGACTTCGCGGCGGGGGCGTGGCGGGCGGCCAACTTCCTCGAGGCACAGCAGCGCCGCAGGCTCCGGGCCTACACCCGCGACCGGGTACAGAGCGCCCTCCTGCCCCAGAGCTACCGCCTGCGTCGCGATCCGGTCACGGGAGCCGCGTACCTGGGCTGTAGCTTCGTCTGGAACGGGCCGGACGAGGCCAACAGCGACGGTTTCGCCGATCTCGATTACTGGCTGGGCCTGACGCTGTACGGCCTGTACACCCAGGCCAAGTACGCGGCGGACTGGGAGAATCTGCGGCCCCACTGGCCCCGGATCCGCTCCCTGGCCGGCTACTTCGAATCCACGAATAGTTGGGCCCTCATGGGGCCGGGAGCCCGCGAGGCGGGGGAGATCTACGGCGGCGACATGGCCACCGCGGGCTATGCGGGACTGGTGGGCTTCCAGCGCCTGGCCGACAGGCTGGGCACCGACTACCAGCGCGACCTGGCCTGCTATCTGCTGGCCCGCAACGCCGTGCCGATGGCGGCCAAGTTCGGATTCTTGCCCTATGCGCTGGAATGCCTACACCAGGAGGGCTCCTGGTCGGGACTGCCGGGAACGGGCTTCGGGGAGCGCTATCAGGCGGCGTTCTCGGGGGTCAACCCCGAGGAACGCGGGCACGGCTACGGCGATCCGTGGTGGCGCACCGGCTGCATCGGCCCTCAGAGCGGACAGCCGGAAGTGCTGGACCTCTACATGCAGCGCTGCCCGCAGGACCTTCTGGCCTTCGAGCGCTCCTTCATGCAGTCTTGCCCCGACGAGGTGCTCAAGACCCATGACGAGTGCCGCGTGCCGCCGCATATCATGGCCCGCACCTACCTGTCCCAAGCGTTGCCCGGAGCCGCCCTCGAGCTCGCCCGGCAGTGGCGTGGCGCCGCGATGCTCCGCGACGCCCATGTCTACACCGGCCTGGTGTCCTGGGACGTCCCGGTGCGCCTCATCGACTGGGCGCCCGCCTACCCGGCCTCCGGAGTCTGGGATGCCGACAGCCAGACCGCCACCATCGCCCTGCAGTGCGAACACGGCCCCGCGCGGGTGCGGTTCGCCGTGCAAGGCGGAAGACCCGCCGTCACGCTGGACGGTCACTCCGTGAGACCTGAGCCGGATCAAAGACGCGGCCGCCGGCGCTCCTACTGGCTGGACGTGCCGGAAGGCGACCACCAGTTGCGCATCACGCCGGGAAGGTAGCGGTCGGGACACGCCGGCCCTCATCCATCGGAGGAACCCTACTTGCCCACCACCTACGTCCCCTCTGCACCGGCTCTATCACCCTCCGGGGAGGTCCGTCTTGCCGCGCTCCTCAGTGCCTTGCCCGCCCTGCGCGAGGGGTACTTCTGGGAGCGTCGGCTTCACTGGGCCGAATCGCACCTGCAGACCCGCGGGCGGCCTCAGGCCCTGCGCACCGCCCGGGCCTTCGCCCACGTGCTGGACAACATGAGCATCGACATCGGACAGCACGAGCTCATCGTCGGCCGCCACCCCAAGGGCGAGCCGGATGCCGCGACCCGGGAGCGCATGGAGCGCGCCGCCGAAGCCTGGGGCGGCCACGGGCTGCAGGAGTGGGCCCTGGCCCAGATACCCGACCCGGCGCTGAAGCTCTGGCACGGCGGAGTGTTCACCACCGGCTCCAAGACCGGGCACATGACCCCGGACCACGAGGGCCTCCTGCGTCGCGGCCTGGCCCAACGACTGCGACACATCGCACTGCGCCTCGATAGCATCGACCCCGCGCTGCCCGACGCCGGTGAGCGCCGCACCTTCCTTTTGGCCGCGCAAATCGCCTGCGAGGCGGCGGGCCGGTTCCTCGCTCGCTACGCCGACCTCGCCGCGGAACTGGCCGCCGAAAGCTCCTGCCCCCGCCGCGGCTCGGAGCTGCAGGCCATCTCCGCGAGCTGCCGACATCTGTCCACAGGGCCGGCGCGCACCTTTCACGAAGCGCTGCAGCTCTCGTGGCTGCTACATCTGTGGGTCTGCATCGAGAACGGTGAGAGTGCCGCGGCCTTCGCCCCCGGTCGCATCGACCAGTATCTCTACCCCTACCTGGAGCAGGACCTGCAACAGGGCCGCCTCACCGAGGCCGAGGCCTACGAGCTGCTCCTGTGTAGCTTCATCAAGATCAACGAGATCGGCGACGACCTGCCCCAGTCCGCGGTCCTCGGCGGCATGGTCTCGGCCACCGAGGACGGCTGCAATCGGCTCACGGAGCTGTGCCTGGCCGCCTCGGAGAGGCTGGGGATGCTCAACCCCGCCCTGGTGCTGCGGGTGAATGACAAGACCCCGCGCCCCGTCCTGCGCCGGGCGACGCGGCTGCTCCGCACCGGCATCGGCTTCCCGCAATTGTACAACGACCGCGTCACCATCCACTGCCTGCGACAGGCGGGCTGCCGCGCACCGGACGCCCGCGAATACTGTATCGGCGGCTGCGTGGAGCTCACCGTCCAGGGGCGCAGCAATCCGTGGGTGGGCAACTTCCTCAACCTCCCCAAGTGCCTGCTATTGGCCCTCAACCGCGGCGTCTGTGCTCTCTGCGGCGAGAGGATGGGCGCCGACACGCCTCCGCCCGCCGAGTTGACCACCTTCGAGGATGTGGTGGCCGCCTTCCGCTCTCAGCTCTGCTACGCCATCGAGCAGATGGCCTATTGCGAGAACGTCTTCGACCGCGCCCAGGCCCGGTGCACTCCGTTCCCCTTCCTCTCCGCCAACATCCTCGACTGCATCGAGCAGGCCCGAGACATCTCCGCCGGCGGGGCGAGGTACAACTTCACCGAGCTGCAGGGCGTCGGTCTTGCCAATACCGCCGATTCGCTGGCGGCCATCCGCTCCTTCGTCTACGAGCAGGGGAGGCTGTCGCTGCCCGAGCTGGTGGCAGTGCTCGCTGACGACTGGGCCGGGGCCGAGAGTCTGCGCCGGGAGCTGCTCCGCGATGGCCCCAGGTACGGCACCGGCGACGGCGGCGCCGATGAGATCGCAAAGCAGGTGGTGGCGTGGTTCACCGCCGAGGTGGGCAAGTACCACAATCCCCGGGGCGGCCGGTTCCGACCCGGTCTGCTGGTATGGACTCTGGGCGACGGGTTCGGCCAGATGACGGGAGCCACACCGGACGGGCGCAAGTCGGGCGCGGTCCTGGCCGATTCCGTCGGCCCGGCTCAGGGTCGCGACCGCAAGGGGCCCACTGCCGTGATCGCCTCCGTCACCAGCATCGACTACAGCCCCATGGTCGGCGGCCTCGCCCTGAACATGAAGCTCACCCCCGAGTGCCTGGCCTCCGATGAGGGGATTGAGAAGTTCGTCGACCTGCTGCTCACCTACTTCGAGGCCGGCGGCATGCAGATGCAGGTCAACGTCGTCGACGGCGATCTGCTGCGCCGCGCCCGGGAAGAGCCCGAGCTGTACGCAGACCTCATCGTCCGAGTCTCCGGCTGGAGCGCCAGGTTCCTCACCCTCAGCACCAGGCTCCAGGACGAGATCATCAGCCGCACGGAGCAGAAGCTGTAGACCGAGCAAGCCGGCGGCCCCCGGCGGGTGCGTGCCTGCCGCGTCCCAAGGCCGCGCCCCCCACCCGCCCTCCCTGACGCGGCACGGCTCCGCGCCCACGGTTCGCCAGCTCTGCTGCTATCCCCCTGAACCGCCCCTGCGCTCACCACCACCCTTCCCCGGCGCCTGCCGGGCCGGCAAGATCCATCCGCTGTGTCACGCTATGCCAGAGCCGTGTATACAGACAGGTGATAGAGGCGGGCAGAGCCAGGGGCGGGGCCGGAGTCGGGTCCGCCCGCTGCCATCGGTCCGCATACCTCCTGGGGCAGAAGGAGCGTGACAGACGATGGGTGTACCCGCGGCACCTCGACTGACGACGGCAGACGGAGCCTTGCCTGTGGTGAGCGTCACCGCACGCGGCAGCGTGCGACCGGCGCTGGCAAGCCTCGGCATCGTGCAGGAGTTCACCAATGCCGGACCTCCGGCGGACGTGACTTGCCACTTCCCGCTGCATCCGGACTGGGCCGTGGGCAAGGTCACCATGCGCTGCGGCGACAGGACGATTGAGACGGAGATCGTGTCGGATCGGCAGGGCGCCGCGACCTTCGACCGCGCCCGGCAGCAAGGGCATGCGGCGATCCTGGCCGAGGAGCACGCGGCCGACGAGCTGCGGCTGCAACTGGCCAACGTCCCCGCCGGGGCGGACGTGCGGATCACCACCGAGATCATCGCCACTCCCGCCGTCTACCACGGCCGCGGCTCTGTGCTCATTCCCCTCATCAATGGCCCCAGGTACGGGGGCTCTGAGGCCCAGCAGCCCGACATCGCTCCCCTCGACCCCGACGCACGGGCAACGGCGTGCCATCTCGACCTGCGCCTTCACGTGGACCAGGCTCGGATAGACGTCGGCCGCATCGAGGGCGACCGCATCCGCTGCGAGATTCCGCCGGTCGGACAGGTCACGATAGACTTCGACGCCGAGCCTGCGGCTCTGTACCACGAGGATGACAGCGGCCGCTACCTGGTGGTGGGCGTGCCCCCCCTCCCGGCGCAGGAGAGCCGGGACTGGGGCGAGACCGCGCTCCTTCTGGACCGGAGCGGGTCCATGGGGGGGCAGGGGATCGCCGTGGCCGCCGCCATGGCCCGGGACATCGCCGGGCGCCTGGGAGACGCACTCCGTTGTGTGTACGCCTTCGACACCACCTGCACGCGGGTCTGGGCCGCAGCCGAGGCCGAGGACGCAAGTGCCGCCTGCACCCTCTCCGCCGTCGACGCCATCTCCCGGGTGAGCGCGGGCGGCGGTACCGAGCTGGGTGCGGCTCTGAAGCGTGTGCGGGCCGAGCTGTCCGGTCAGATCACCGAACTGGTCCTCATCACCGACGCCCTCGTATCGCAGGATGAATGCGGCGCCCTGGTCAGGGCAGTGCGGGCTCTGTCCGAAGCCGGAGTAGCCGTTCACGTGATCCTCGTCGGCCCCTCTCCCGGCCGCTTCATCGCCGACTGCATCTCCCACGCCGCCGGCGGCCTGTACCTCGAGCAGGCCGGCTCCACATATGATGCCGCCGAGCTGAACCAGGCCGTGACCCGCTTTCTCACCGGTGGCGCCATGGTAGTGGGAGTCGGCGTCGATGGCGGGGCCCTGGCCTGCCGGCACGTCATCCGCGGAGGTCCGGTGATGCTCCCTCTGGCGCCCGAGGCCCCCGTACAGGCGGTCACCATCGAGCTTGAGGGGCAGCCGAGCATGGATGCCCCCGTGGTCGCCTGCCCGGAGGCCCGGGCCGTCTGGGCCCGGCAACGGGTCATGGACATCGTGCGCGGAGCATGGGCGGAGGGGCGGAGCATCGACCACTGCAGCGACGAGATCCGATCGCTGGGCCTGGAGCACCGGATACTGACACCCTTCACGGCCATGGTCGGGGTGGATGCCTCCCGGACCTGTGAGCCCGGTGAGGCCCGGCCGGTGGTGGCTCGAGCGTCCCTGCCCGTGGGCATCGACGCCCGGACCTTCGCGGGACGCGGTGGCTGCCTGCACAGGACGGCCTACAGAGCATTTGCGGTGTCGCTGCCGGGCGACCCCGCGCGGACCTTCCACCGCACCGACCCCGGGGCGGACGGGTCGGACGAGCAGGGGGTCGTCGAGGAGGCCACTCGGTTGCTGGCGGCCATCCTGCGAGGGGCCAAGACAGCGGGGGAGGCCGCAGGTCTGGAGCTTCTCATCGGCCCGTGGGTGGCGCTGTACAGCCGCAGCGCCATCGCTCTGGCGGCCGTGGCGCTGTGGAATGCGGGCTGCAACGGCCTGGGAGCCCTCCTGATCTGGGAGGCGCGGCTGTCGCTGGCGGCGGTGAACCGGACCGAGGCACCGGCCGGACGGCTGCTGACGCTGGCCGAGGAGATCGCCGGCCGACTCCGGCAGAGGGCACACCGGCTGTGATCTCGCGCCCCGTCCGGGGCGGCGGAGGGAGAGCTGAGGGGACCTCCCCGGGTGGGACGGCCGCGAGGCTCGGCGGCCGCCGAGCCTCGCGGTTTCTCAACGCACTGCGTGGTTATCCAGGAGCCTCTGCGCCTGTTGGCAGACGCGGCGACGCAAGGCTTGAGGGGCGAGCACCTCCACGCTGCCACCCAGCCCCAGCAGCCACGACTCAAACTCCTCGGTGAGCGCTACATTCAGCCGCAGCTCGAGGTCATCGTCGGCGTGCCGCGTCAGCTCCTGAGTGGGGTGGACGCAGGCCTGGGCCAGACGGCGCGCGGCCTTTCCCGTGATGCGGAGACGGACGCTGTGCCGGCGCCCTCCCACCAGCTCCCAGGCCCCGGAGAAGTGCTCCTCGAGGTCGTAGTCCTCGTCCACATCCGCCCGCTGTGACAGCACTTCCAGACCGGTGAAGCGGTCCAGCCGGAAGGTGCGCACAGAGCGCCGCTGCTCGCAGTAGGCCACGATGTAGTGGGCCTGAGCCCGGTAGATCACCGCATAGGGATGCAGGATGCGCTCCGAGGTAGTGCCGCTTTCCGGGCTGCAGTATGTGCCCCGCAGCTTCCGGCATTCACGCCGCGCCTTGAGGGCAACCTTGAGATTGCGGGGCGTCGCCGGTCCATCCTCGGCCCGGGGCTGGATGCGCAGGCCCTCCTCACCGGCGTACAGCCGTGCCTCCTCGGTGCCGCAGGCAGCCGCCAGCTTCCCCACCAGAGCATCCGCGCCGATCTCCAGAGCGTCCGGCAGCGAGCTCTCCAGCCAGTCCAGGGCGTAGTGGATCGCGCTGAGCTCGGTGGCGGAGAGTAGCGGAGGCAGGCTTCTGTCCATGGGCGACAGATAGTACCCCGCCCCATCGTTACCCACAGGGAAGCCGGCCTCCACCAGCAGCTCCACGTCGCGGTAGACC
>CAZXDD010000007.1:26519-35574 GCA_964639415.1 uncultured Armatimonadia bacterium | reverse complement strand
ACACCCTATCCTACACTCTTTCCCTACACGACGCTCTTCCGATCTCCAGCGCCAGAGGCCCCGCCGCCACCGGCACCAGGCGCGTCGGCTTCCCTCCGGTGGGTGGTAGTCTGTCGTTGCCCATGGGAGACCCTTCGTCCGTCGGCGTCCCGCGGGTGCTTGGGCAGTCCGCCGCGCAGGGGGGTGACTGCCCGTCTGGCTACGGTGCGGCGCGTGAGGCAAAGGGAAACGGGGCGTCTCGGAAGAAGGAGAGACCGTGAACCGGACTGCCGCGTCCGTCTCGGGCGAAGGCCGGCGGCGGATGCCACGATGACCTCAACCCGTCTCCCCGTCTCACGGAGGCCATGCGCATGTACGACTACGAGAAGCTGGGCCAGTTCTACCTCGGACGCGCCTACGACCTGGAGCGCCAGTCTCTGCTGGACGACCTGGTCATGTACGATTCGCCGGACCTCACCACCCACGGGCTGTGTGTGGGGATGACGGGTAGCGGCAAGACGGGCCTGTCCATCTGCCTGCTGGAGGAGGCCGCCATCGACGGCGTGCCGGCCCTCTGCATCGACCCCAAGGGCGATCTGGGCAACCTGCTCCTGACCTTCCCCGAGCTGCGTCCGGAGGACTTCCGGCCCTGGATCGACGAGGCCGAGGCGGCCCGCAGGAGCCTGGACCCGGATCAGGCCGCGGCCGCGACTGCCGACAGGTGGCGGGCGGGTCTGGCTCAGTGGGGCCAGGAACCGTCGCGCATCGCGCGGCTTCGGGAGGCCGCCCAGTTCTCCATCTACACCCCCGGAAGCACCGCCGGGCGGCCCATCAGCGTCCTGGGCTCTCTGCAGGCGCCCGGCGACCTGCAGGACACCGAGCTCATGCGCGAGGCCATCCAGAGCACGGTCTCCGGGCTGCTGGGACTGTTGGGCATCGACGCCGATCCACTCCGCAGCCAGGAGCATATCCTGCTTAGCAACATCATCGAGGTGGCCTGGCTCGGCGGGCGCGACATGAGCCTTGCTCAGCTCATCCAGGATATCCTCGAGCCGCCGTTCACCAAGATCGGAGTGATGGACCTCGACAGCGTCTACCCGGAGAAGGGTCGGCGCGACCTGGCGGTGCGGCTCAACAGTCTGCTCGCCTCCCCCGGCTTCAGCGCCTGGCTCGAGGGCGAGCCCCTGGATGTGGGCCGGCTCCTGTACACCGCCGACGGCCGGCCGCGCATCGCCATCCTCTCCATCGCCCATCTGTCCGACGCCGAGCGCATGTTCTTCGTCACTCTCCTGCTCAATCAGGTGGTCGCCTGGATGCGCAAGCAGTCCGGGACGCCGAGTCTGCGGGCGCTTCTGTACATGGACGAGATCTTCGGCTACTTCCCGCCCACGGCCATGCCGCCCTGCAAGCGCCCGATGCTGACTTTGCTCAAGCAGGCTCGGGCGTACGGCCTGGGAATCCTGCTGGCCACCCAGAACCCCGTGGACCTGGACTATAAGGGCCTGGCCAATACCGGCACCTGGCTCATCGGCCGGCTGCAGACCGAGCGTGACAAGGCCCGGGTCCTTGACGGCCTCGAGGGTGCCGCCACCTCCGCCGGCGGACAGTTCGACCGCTCGCGCATGGACAGCGTCCTCTCCGGCCTGGGCAGCAGGGTATTCCTGATGCACAACGTCCACGAGACCGCGCCGGTGGTGTTCCAGACCCGCTGGGCGATGTCGTACCTCAGTGGCCCGCTGACCCGCGATCAGATCCGCCGCCTCAGCGACCTGGACCCGGAGGCGGCGCAGGCCGCGGCGCGGCCCGCCCAGGCGGCTCTGCCCATGCAGGAGCCTTTGCCCGCTCCCGCCGTCGTTCCGGCGCCGACAGCGGAGCCGCAGCCGCAGGCTCCGCCCCCCGAGGTCCCGCGGTTCTACCTCCCGCCTGCGGGCGCCCCTCCGGCCGATGCCACCGTGGAGTACCGGCCGGCGTTGGCGGCGATCGCCAGGGTCCCGTACCGCCGCGCCGACCCCGGCGTCGACCACCTCGAGGAGCTCCTGTGGATCGTCAGGCCTCCCGAGCCCGGCAGGCCGGCCGAATGGGACAAAGCCGTGATCGTCCCCGAAGCGGACATGCCCCTGGAGCTTGAGCCGGTCTACGACGCGGCGCAGTTCGCCCCCGTCGATCTCAGCGCCCTGGACGAACGCAGCCTGAAGAACCACGGCAGAGCGCTGATGGACTTCATCCAAAAGAGCGTCCCGCTGCGCCTCTGGCGCTGCCCGGCGCTCAAGGGCGTCTCCGAGCCGGGCGAGACGGAAGCCCAGTTCCGTGTCCGCATGGGGCAGGCGGCCCGAGAGCAGAGAGACGAGACGGTGTCCAGGTTGCGGGCCAAGTACTCCGAGCGTCTCGCCGCGGTCCAAAGACGCATCGAGCAGGCCGAAGCCCGGGTGATCCGCGAGCGTTCCGAGCACGGCGAGCAGCGGCTGCAGACGGCCGTCACCGTGGGCTCCACGCTGGTGGGGGCTCTGCTGGGGCGCAAAGTGGTGAGCAGGCGGAACGTGGAGAGCGCCGCCTCCGCCATGCGCCGGGCCGGCCGCTCGCAGCGCACCGGCCAGGAGCTGGCTCAGGCCCAGGCGGCCTTGGAGCGCGAGCAGGCCAAGCTCGCCGAGCTGGAAGCCGAGTTCAGCGCGGCGATGGCTCCGACCGGGCGTGCGGCGGACCCGGCGCACCTCGAGCTGGAGGTCGTGGAGATCCGCGCCCGCAAGGTCGACATGAACGTTGAGGTGCTGGGGGTGCTCTGGGGCCCCTGGGCCATCGACCCCTCCAAAGTGGCCCGGGAGCTGTTCCACGTTCCGGCGTCGGCGAGGAGGGTGGGGCTCTGAGCCCCGGGGAAGACAGACCGAAGACTGCCCAGTGGTCTGCACCCGGAGGGCGAAGCCGGCGTCCGCATCGCGGCGCTGGCCGCCACCGTGTCCCGCCGCCGGCGGCCGCTATCCGCCCACACCGTCTGGCTCCGTCGCCCGTGCCGCCTCTGGGAACCCGGCCTTGACCACCTCGCACGGCACCGCAGGCAGCACTCCCAGCGAAACCCGCTTCCTGCTCGCCTCCGGCCCTTCTCCCTCCGGAGCGAAGACCTCCACGATCAGATGCGCCGCATCGCCCTCGCGGGCGATGACACCGTCCGCCTTCAAGGTCAGCGCCACCCCTCCGGGCACCGGCGAGGCGCCCCGCAGCGTCACGCCACGGACGCCGGCCGCCAGCCCGAAGCTCACATCCGAAAGCGGGGTCTGATCCCCATTGGGCAGCGCCTCGGCAGCCTGCAAGAGCGCCTGGACGGTGCCGCCCAGAGGCACACGGATCGGAGCGTCCTGCTCCCACCAGATCCCCTCGACCCGCGGCCTCCACACCACCGGAACGCTCCTGGACCCGGTCACCGCCGCAAGCAGCTCCTCCTGCGGCACCAGGTGCCAGTAGGCGAAGGCCTGCATCATCTCCTCGGCCGCGACCACCGGCCGGATCACCTCCACCCCCTCAATCCGCGCGACCCCTTCCAGGCCCACCGGGTGGACGCCGAAGGGCACGTCCCGCGGGCCGCTGAGGGTGATCTCCACCGAGTCCTTGCCCGGACCGATCGTCGTGGCGCTGAGAGTGAAGCCCTCCGGGGCCTGCCGCAGGCGGAGGTCAATCGCCCCGGCGAAGCCGTCCTTCCGCAGGGCGTGCACGGTGAGCCTCGCCGGCCGCCTGCCGGGCATGCTCAGGCTGCAGGGCGTCGCGCGCAGCGAGAAGTCGGGCTGTGGTGGGCGCAGGTGGAGGCGATAGGCGTTGGCGGCGCCACCCTTGCGCTGAGCGTCCACCACTCGCACGGTATAGATGTCATCCGCCGGCAGGATGAGCCAGAGGTACGGGTCGGCCTGATGGGTGACCAGCGCGAAGGCGCGGTCGTCGTGGTCGTCGTTGTGCCCCAGCACGTTCCCCGCCGAGTCGGAGACGCGCAGCGCGCAATCCGCCGGGGAGTGCAGCCGCCGGGCATAGACCTCGGCCACCACCTCCTGACCGGCCTTGCCGGGGAAGCAGAACAGGTCCACATCGCCGGGCCGGTCGATGCGGCCGTTGATGATCCCCGGCACCAAGACAGGCTGTGCCTGCTCATCGTTGCGCTCCTGCTCCACGCATTCCGGCAGTGTGTCCACGCAGTACAGCACCTCATTGCACGGTTCTCCGCCCTCGAGGCCGACGGTGCGCAGCGGAGCGCCGGCCGGGGCGGCGTCGAGCAGCAACTGATGTGTGTGCAGGTTCCAGCCGGCGATGGCGATGGTCCCGGGCTCACCGGCACGGCCACCCAGCGGGAAGGCTTCTGTGATGAAGGGCAACTCTCCCGCCGTGATGCGGTACACGAAGTCCTCTCGCCCGCGGTAGATGGAGTCCCGCACCTCCAGGCGGTACTCCCCGTCCCGGGGTACCCGATAGTGCAGCACCGGGTCGGGGTCGAAACGGAAGTCGTCGGCATAGGCGACTTCCGCGCCCGTGGAGTCGTAGAGGATCATGACCGCCTGGAACCAGCCGGGGACGGCGTCGGCCAGATAGGGCGTCAGGTGCCGGGCCCGCAGGCGCAGCACCAGCTCTTGGCCTTCGCGGCCGCGGAGAAAGAAGGCATCCGTCTCTCCGGGCATAACCTGGCCGTTGAGCGTGATGGGCAGGTCTGCCGGCGGAGCATCGGGCTGCGCCGAACCGATCTCGTCTTGCTCGCACAGCTCGGGCAGGACGCCGACCTGGAAGCGCACGGGGTTGCTCAGGCCCGCCGGGGTGAGCAGGCGCAGCTCGCGGTCACCGGGCGCCGCGTCGGCGGCGATGGTGATCTGCAGCTCCACCTGCTCGCCGATCTGCGCGTTGGGCTGCTTCTTCTCGTCGAACAGGGCGACTCCCAGGCGTGCGATCTGTGCCGGGCTCTTGTCATCCAGATCGTACAGCCAGGGGTGGTCCGGCACCCGTTCCGTGTCTTCCGCGGGCCCGGCGGCCTCTCCCACCGCTGCCGGGCTCCAGCGGCGCTTGACCAGATTGCGGATGGCGTCCCGTGCGTAGCGGAGGTCATTGTGATTCATGGGCCAGGCGTACTGCACCACGGCGGCGCTCACGCCCCGGCCGGAGATGCGCACCGCCTCGGTGCCGCGGAGATACTGGCCGCCCACGGCCACCGTAACCGTCGTGCCCCGCTGCCCGCCGGCGGGGTAGACGTAGCCGAGGTGCGGCGCCGGGCCCTGGGCGTGGGCGACCGCGAGACAGGCCAGTGACGCCAGGATGACGACACGGCCGCGGTGCGGCCGGAGAGCACTGGGTGTGGGGTGCGTCATCACAGCGCCTCCCGCGAGTTCACAAGCTGGGGCCCGGGCGAGCGGGGCCGACAGATGGGTCGTAGCGAGCAGGTGCAGTGGGCTGCAGCAGACCCTACCGTTGCCCCATCCTCGCCTCGTCGGCGGTGCAATCGTGCTCGTCGCGGGATGGCATGGGACGGTCCTGCCGCCCGTCCGCGGACCGACGCCAATCCTGCGGATCGGCTTGGCGGGCCGGAGACTCACATTGTGCATGAACGCACTGGGGACACATTCCGCCATTCCCACGTCCGGAACGGTCGAAGTACTGCCGTTCTCCCCCCTCCTCCCGTCTCGCCAGTCGTATCGGCGAGTAAGGGAGAGGGGGGGCGGGGGGGTGAGGCGACGTGAATCGGCGCCTGCCCCGGAACCTGCATAATCTGAGTGGAAAGCCCGCCCCGCCAACGGCCTGTGGCGCCACCCCGAATGCTTGCACCCCCTGGTCGATGGGCCGTCAGGTGCTGCGCCGCAGCATCGGGCCGCAAAGCCTGGCTCAGCGGTCTTGGGGCCGGACTTGTCACATGATCTCCGTCAGGCGGCCGCCACCCTCCGCGGCCATCTCGTCGGGCGGCATGACCTTCAATTCCAGGCCGCGGGGGTTGGGCAGCGGTCCGTCGGGGTCGATGCCCATCAGCGTGCAGATGCTGCCCAGCAAATCGGCGGGATAGACCGGACGCTGGGCCACATGCTCGCCGGTGGCGTCCGATTGCCCCACCACCCGGCCGCCCTTGAACCCGCCGCCGGCCAGCATGGCGCAGAAGCAGGCCCCGAAGTGGTTCCGGCCTCCATTCCACGGGGCCTCCCACTGCACCCGCGGCGTGCGCCCGAACTCCCCGCTCCACCAGACGATGGTGCTGTCTAGAAGGCCGTGTTCCTCGAGGTCGGCAAGCAACGTCGCCACACCCCGGTCCATCTCCGGCAGCTTCCAGCGCATGGTCTCGAAATGCTGCTTGTGGGTGTCCCAGCCGCCGTAGTTGATGGTGACGTAAGGCACCCCGGCGGCAACCAGGCGCCGGGCCATCAGGCACGATTGGCCGAAGGTGTTCCGGCCGTAGCGGTCGCGGAGCTCCTTGTCCTCCGTGGACAGGTCGAAGAGCTTGCTGCCGTCGCCAAGGATCATCTCGTAGGCCTTGTCCCGGCATTCCCCAACCTTGGCAACCTGTGGGGCACCGGGCATGAGCTGCGGAATACAGTCCAGGGAGGTCAGAAGCTCCCGGCGACTGCGCTGCTGAGCATCGGTCACGCCCTCGGCCACGACCCCCTCGACGATGAAGCGCGGCGCCGCCGGATTGCCACCCGTGGCGAAAGGCTTGTACCTGGGGCCGAGGAACCCGGCCTCGTCGAATCGCCCCTGGGGCTGAGTGAGGACCACGTACGGAGGCACCAGGGCAGCGTAACCGTGCTCGTAACCCCTGAACTTCGACACCAGGGCACCCAGTGCGGGATAGACCAGGCGTTCGCCCGGCCGGTGCCCTGTCTGCACGAGGTACGCCGCCGTCTCGTGGCCGTTGTTCCCGTGGGTCATGCTGCGGATGATGGAGTACTTGTCCGCCATCTGCGCAAGCTGGGGCATGAGTTGGCCGATGCGGATGCCCGGCACATTGGTCTCGATGGGCTTGTCCAGAGGGCCGCAGTAGTCGTACCCGGCCTCCGGTTTCGGATCGAAGGTGTCCAGGTGGCACGGGCCGCCCCATAGCCAGATCTGGATGACGGCCTTCGCCCTCGCCGGCGGACTCGCCGAAGGTGTGGCCGTCGGCTGGGCAAAGCTCAGGCCGCGATCCAGCAACAGCAGCCCGCCGGCTCCCACGGCCATCCGCCTCAACGCCTCGCGCCGGGTGATGAGCTCAGCACACCGGTCGTCTCCCATGCCAACTCACCGCCTGTCGGTCTGTGATCGTGCTCTCCGCCCCCCACCGCTGACGCACAAGCAGGCCGGGGGCGGGACGCCTCTAGAAGTCCGGCCGGAGACCCCACCTTCGCCGGGAATGTCATTGCCAGAGCGTCCGCTCCCGGCAAGAGCAGCTCGAAGAATCTCCTGGCATTCAGCGAGATTCTTCGCTATCTCGCTGCGCGAGATGGGCGCTCAGAATGACATGAAACGGACCAGCCGGACTTTTCGGCTGGACCTCTGGTCCCGGGGACGGCTACGACATCGGCTATCGCCTCAGTGCCGGTACAGGAACTCCGTGGAGTTGATCAGGGCCCAGGCCAGGTCCCTCGCCGCCGCGTCGGGCGCGGTCTCCGGCGTCTCCCAGTACATCCGCGCCGCATCCTCCTCGGTTGTCGTCGGGTACCTCGACAGCAAGAGCAGATAGGTCTCACGGATCAGCCGGGTCCGGTCACCCATGGCCCGGCGGGCGATGGCTCGTAGCCTGGGGCTCCTTTGGATCGCCCGCTGCACATCGCTGGAGTTCAGAAGATAAAGCGCCTGAGCGTCCGAAGGCTCCAGATTGCGCTCGGCCTGGAGCCCGGTGTCCCGCGGCGGGCGGCCGAACATCTCCAGGAACGAGCTGGTGATGCTGCCATCGGCCAAAGCGATGGTCCGCTGCTCGGCGGGGATGTACGTGAAGGGCTCCGGGATCGGGCTCACATACCCCTCGCCCCTGCCGGCCACCCAGCTCAGCGCGTCCGCCAACACCTCGGCATCGTGCCGCCGCAGAGGGTAGGCGCCGAACAGCGCGGCCACTCGGGGACCGTCACTGCGGGGGATGAAGGACTGCTGGTAGGTGCGGGAGTTGAGGATCACGCGATAGATGTGGCGCAGGTCGTAGCCCGAGGCCACCAGCTCCTTCTCCAGGTAGGCCAGCAGCGCAGGGTTGGAGGGCGGGTTGTCCGGGCGGATGTCGTCGGGCTCGTGGATGATCCCACGGCCCAGGAGCCACGACCAGATGCGGTTGACGGCATTGCGCGCGAACCAGGGGTTGTCGGCCCCCAATAGCCAGTCGGCGAAGGCCACTCGAGGGTCATCGTCGGGCGCCAAGGTGACGGGCGACCCGTCGGGCAAGGCGCCCGCGAAGGGCGCGACCGCCTCGAGCTCGGGGTAGACGATCTCTTCCTTCCATTCGCCGGTCTTCTTGTAGCCAAGCCGCGAGAAGAACGCCGCCATGTCGGCGCGGCGCCCTTCGTCCCAACTCGCCAGGCGCGTGCCCATGAAAGTCAGCGCCACCGCCTCGGCGATGGCCTGAGGCTCGCGGCCCTGCAGCCCGCGATAGAAGTTCACCGCCGGGACACGGAAGTTGCTGCCGCTGGAGGTAAGCAGCTCGCGCACGAACTCATCGTACCTGCGGTTGTCCCGCATCGCGACGTAGATGAAGCGGTGGTAGGCCTGCACAGCATTGGGCCACAGATTCACCGGGAACTCGGCCTTGACCCGGAGCAGGTCACACCACCGAAGCGTCCAGTAGTGGGCGAACTCATCGCGACCAAGCAGCGCCTCGATGAGCCGCGCACGCTTGTCCGCCGCGGTTTCCTCCAGGAAACGTCGGGTCTCCTCCGGCTCGGGCAAAGTGCCGATCACGTCCACGTACGCGCGGCGCAAGAAGACCGCATCCGAGCACGGATGGGCCGGCTGTAGCCCCTCGGCCTCCAGCGCCGCCCGGACCCGCGCATCCAGCTCCGTTTGTGGGACGCTCCCGAACCCCGAGACCGAGGGCGGGACGATCCGCTTCGTCCCGGGGCTAGGTCGGACGAGCGTCGGGTAGGGAGCGAGGGTAGGCGTTGGTGGTGAGCTG
>CAZXDD010000007.1:0-26509 GCA_964639415.1 uncultured Armatimonadia bacterium | reverse complement strand
GCTCTTCCGATCTCGAAGGCCAGCGCGATCTGCGCCCGCGCGGGCAACTGGGGCAGGACCGTCACGAACACAGCCAGGGCAAGCAGTCTATGTCTCATGGGCATGGGGTCCGGCGCCTGGGTTGGAGGGTGAGCGCGGCCACTTCCCCAATCAACGGCGCATCGCGGGGATTGTTCCACGGACGATCGGCCGGAGGCCGGGCCGCGCGGCCCCGGCGACAAGGGTCTCAGCGCCCTCGCGTCGAAACAGGCAGACACGGGCGTTGTCCCCAACCTATTCGTGTACCGGTAGCCCCTGTCCTGCAGGATGGGGTACAGACGCCGGTATCGGAACGCCACGTGCTCTGGCGTGTTCTCCCAGCCTGAAGGCTTGCAGTGCCGCACATGCCGGCCGGCTCAGGAGGCCATCGATGAGACCATCGTGCATTGCCCCGGTGCTCGTGGGTTTACTGCTAACGATCGCCTTGGGCGCCTCGGCTCAGGAGCGCCCGACCTGGAAGATGGACCCCTCGGGCCTGGTGCGCATCATGCAGGGCGACCAGTCCCTGGCGGCCATTGAGCTCAACGCCCACGGGCCCAACTGGAAACATGCTCCGCAGCAGAGCGCTACCGCGCAGGTAACTCAGATGCCCGGCGGCGGCAACCGTGTGGTCGGGACGCTCCCGATCCCCGAGACCGAGGGCGGGACGATCCGCTTCGTCCAGGTTCTGCGCCCCCTTCCGCGAGGCTTCGAGCTGGAGTATGACCTGGCAATGAACGGGGACATGCGGCTCAACGGGGTGCAGGTCTCGCTGGCTCTGTCTGTGGCCCGGTACGCCGGGACGCAGGTGATGGTCCTGCGGCCCGACCAGGACCCCGGAGTACGCGAGTTGCCCATCGAGCAGAAGGGCAACTTCCAGATTTGGCGCGGAGACGGAGCGACACTGGAGGTGGCCACCGGCACACCACAGGCGATGGTCCTCCAGTTCCGGGCGGCGGCGGACGTGGTCATCCAGGACCTTCGCTCGTGGGGTCAGGACCTGTTCGAGGTCCGCTTCCCGGCCATCATGGAAGAGCCGCCGAGGCAGGTGTTCGCCGACGACCGCCTGCACCTGGACTTCACCGTGACCTTCCCCGAGCCGGCGAAGACACCGGCGGAGGAGCCGGGGGAAGTGGAAGCCGGCTAGACGCCCCTATGGCCGCGCCTCTTGACGCTCGACGCCGGCTCCGCGGCCCGAGGCGCGCCGTTCGCAGCCGTGTCGCAGGGCGGGATCGCCGCCCGGTCGTGGCACCGACCCGGCGCGACCCTCCGCCAGAAGACCGCCTGGAAGCGGACGCTCTCAGACACACCACGAGACCCGGCCGACCGGCCGGGTCTCGTGTCTTTGGCCCTTGTCCTCGCCATTGGCGGGCCCCGCTACTTGTCCCAGGTCCACAGCGTCGTTCCGGGCCCGAACTTCTCGCGCTTCTCCCACTTCGCGTGCCCATCCAGATAGCCCACATTGGCCCCATCATTGTGGCGGCAGTCCACTGCGCCGCACAGATTGTAGCCCGCGGGCTTGTTGCCCCAGTATGACGCGTTACCGTTCCCCGGGTAGGAGCAGTCGGCCCGGGAATCGCCAAAGATGCCCGTCTCGGCAGGTCTGGTGACCTTGGCCATGGGGCGGCCACCGGTGCTGTAGCAGCCATCACCATCCTGGGGGCCGCCGTTGTACAGCGTGTAGTTGATGCCGTAGCTGAAGCTCGCCACCGGCTCGCTGGGGCACTTCATGATCTGCATGTTCTTCACATAGGGCTGAATGCGCCCGTTCACATCACGCCACCAGCCGTGGGAGCCGCTGGCTCTCGAGCAGATGTAGCCCGGCATGATCATCTCGTCGTAGTCCTGGGAGTACATCATGGCTCCCAGTGTCAACTGCTTGATATTGCTCAGACAACTGGCCTGCCGCGCCTTTTCTCTGGCGCGCGCAAACACCGGGAACAGGATCGCCGCCAGGATTGCGATGATCGCAATCACCACCAAGAGCTCAATCAGGGTGAAACCTCTGGTCATTACGGACACCTCCTAGTTATGCTTCTATGCACCCGCGATGAACTGATTCGACCTGCACCACGCTTCACCTGCTGCCGGGCATCGCAATTGTTCGCTGCGCTCTGTACGACCGCGCCTGCGGCAGGTCCTCCCGCGATTCCGGCACACCTGAACCGGCAGGAGTCCTCGCTCCGCACGTCGTATAGACACTCAAGGTGCGCGGAGCTGCAAGCCGCGGTAGCCCACATAAACACATAGCATGGTCTGAAACACGTCATTCCTCTGTGGGCCGCCGGCGGTCGCAGGTGTACTGACCTATTGTCGCTACACCGAAGGAGGATGGCTATGCGCAGGAGTGCTTTCACGCTCATCGAGTTACTGGTTGTGATCGCGATCATCGCGATCCTGGCGGCCATACTCTTCCCCGTGTTCGCCCGTGCACGGGAGAAGGCACGCCAGACGAGCTGCCTATCCAACCTCAAACAGGTCGGCCTCGCATTCATGATGTACGCTCAAGACTACGACGAATGCTGGGGATTCACCACGTGGTACGACTGCTACGACACTTCCAACAACTGGCGGCCCGGGGCCATGGGGTGGCCGATCTCGCTGCAGCCCTACATCAAGAACCGACAGATGCTGGTCTGCCCCAGCGACTCGGAGAAGGCCTGCTGCTCCAAGCCCGGTGGCAGCCAGGGGTACTTCCCCATGCTGCAGGCGGCAGGCTACAACCCGGCTGAGGACACACAGGCCGCACTGGCGGCCGCCTTCCCGCTGAGCTACGCGGCCAACGTCTACCTGGGCTGGAGCCAGAACGCCAACTCCATGGCCCAGATCGCCAACCCCGCCAAGTGCTTCCTGGTGTCGGAACTGGGGAAGGGCAGCTACAACTACTCGGTCTGGTACATGTACCCCGGTTACGGCACGCCGACGCGGTGGGAGGCGGGAGCGCGCCACCACGACGGGCGCAACTTCATGTTCGCCGACGGACACGTCAAGTGGGTCAAGGAGCTCTGTGCACCCGGCACCGCGACGGCGACGGTGGTAGCGACGTACCAGAGCTACGGGGTGTACACCTACCCGGCCACGGAGTAAGGCTCCGCTCCGGCGGGCAGGCACCGGGGGGGCGAGCTCCGGCGCCGACCGGCCGGGCTCTGGCCGCCGCCTGCGCGACCCGTGCCCCACCGCCTCGGCAGCCTCACCGCGCACCCAGGCACAGTTGCCGAGGCACAGCGCCGCCGCCCCCCACCAGACAGGTCTCATCGCGCCCCGCATCCCCGCCTGGCGGTCGCTACCTTCCGCCTCGGCAGTGCGCCCCCTACGGCCCGGTCAGCACTCCGATCTCCGCCGCCCCCGCCCACGGCTTGCCGTTTGGCGACGCCAGCGCGACGAAGCGGATGAACCGCGCCCAGACCGGAGCGGCGAAGGCTACCTCCTGCTCCACGGGGTTGTTGAGGATATTGCCAAACTCGCCCGCCGCCACCGGCTCGCCCCATTCTGTGCCATCGGCGCCGACATACAGCTCATACCGAGCCACCAGCCCGCCGTCCTTGCCGTCCTGGCGGGGCAGGTAGGTGAAGCCCGTGAGGCGCAGCGCCTCGCCCAGGTCGATGACGATCTCATGAGGGTACTCCGGGCTCTTCGCACCCCACTGGGTGTGCCAGAACGTGGCCGGATCGTCGTCGATGGCATTGACGGCCCGATTATCCGCCGCCTCGCTCTCCTCGCTGTCGGAAGACACCACGCGCCAGTTGGTCTTCGCGGGACCGAATCGCCGCCGGCTCTGCGCATTCTCCTCGGTGATGATGACCCCCTCTCCCGGCACCGCCAGGGCCCGCACCAGGCCGCCCGACGGCAGCGCGAAGGGCCCCGTGTACAGCGGCGAGTCCGCGGTGGGTTCTGAGCCGTCGAGAGTGTAGCGAATCTGCACCCCCCGCCCGGCACCGAGGCTCACCATCCCCGCCTTGTCCCGGCCGATCGTGGGGGCCTGCAGCACCACCGGTGCCCGGAACAGCCCGAGGCTTGCCAACGTCGGGCACAGGCGGCTGTCCTCGATCCGCACCCGCACGCGCTGCGTCGTGACTTCGGGGAACCGCAGCAGCCGCTTGTAGCCGATAGTCGTGGACCGCGCGATCTCCCGCCAGCCATCCTCGAGCCAGGCCTCTAGCGCAAAGCGCTCGACCCTTTGCCCCACGGTGATCTGCTCCTGAAGCATGGCGATGCCGAAGGTGCGGGGCTGCCCGAGGTCGAGGGTGAGGGCGGCGGCGGTGACCCCGTCGTCCGTGGACCAGTAGGTGTCGGGGTCGCCGTCCAGCGCCCTGTCGGCACCGAAGGCCTCATCCCCGCCGCGGACATGGTCGGCGGAGGCAATCGCCCCACGGGCCAGGTCCTCCCCAAAGGTGGCCCGCAGCACTTCGCCCAGTTCCCTGAGCCGCTGCACATCGTTCTCATGGATCAGCCCGCGGCTGTCGGGGGGGAGGTTCAGCAGGAACTGCGCATTGCCCCCCACCGAGCCGTAGTAGACGTCCAGCAGGTGCTCCAGCGACTTGACTTGCCCGTCCTGAGCGGCGTGGTAGAACCAGCCGGGACGGATGGAAGTGTTCACCTGCGCCGGGTACCAGGTGAGCCGGCCGCCACGCCGGGCCGCCTGCAGCACCAGCTCACGGGAGCCGGGCTCCTGTGCCGTCGCGCTGGAACCCTCCGGCCAGACGCTCCATTCGCTCTGCCGGCTGTGGCCCGCCTCATTACCGCACCAGCGCACATCGGGCCCGCACACCGAGATACAGGCATTGGGCTGCAGCTCGCGGATGGTGGCGTGGAAGGCTCCCCAGTCGTACTCCTGGCGCTTCCCGTTAGGGCCCTCGCCGCAGGCGCCGTCGAACCAGACCTCGGAGACCTCCCCATACCCGGTGAGCAGCTCGCGGAGCTGGTTGACGAAATACTCATTGTACCGCGGCGAGTCGCCGTATGAGGGCTCATGCCGGTCCCACGGGGAAAGGTAGATGCCCAGCTTGATGCCGCCCTCCCGGCAGGCCTCGGCGACTTCTCGCACCACATCGCCTTTCCCATCGCGCCAGGGGCTGTTCTTGACCGAATGCTCCGTGTACTCGCTGGGCCACAGGCAGAAGCCGTCGTGGTGCTTGGCGGTGAGGATCAGCTCCGTCATCCCTGCGGCCTTGATGGCCGCCACCCACTGCCGGGCGTCGAGCTGGGTCGGGGAGAACAGCGCCGGGTCCTCGGTGCCATCGCCCCACTCGCGATCGGTGAAGACGTTCATCCCGAAGTGGATGAAGGCGGTGAACTCGAGCTTCTGCCAGGCGAGTTGGCGTGGCGCCGGGACAACCCGGGCGGCCTTGGCCATCACCTCCTCCGGCGTGTCGTCGGGACTGAGTTGCACGGAAGAGGCGCCGTCGGCGATGGCAAGGGCACTCAGTCCCCAGAGTGCGAAAGCCGTCAGGACTGTGACGAGGCCGCAATTCATGGCTGTTCTCCGGTCTGTTCAGACGGATGCGTGGTGTGTAGGGTGAGCACGAGCGAGGCGCCGTGTGCGCAACAGGTCGGCCGTCGCCGTTTTCCCCTCTCCAAGCGCCCGTCGTGTGGTCGCGTGAAGGGGCCGGCGGTGAGGACGCCGTGCCGTCCACCCCTCCTTCAGAACACTCTTGACCCACTGGCCAAAGCACGATAGCTGTTGTGCCGTGCCGGCAGGTAGGCGCCTCGTGCCGCCTCCTCCAACTCCGGGATTGTCTCCAGCTCTCCGGCCAGGTACTCGCCCAGCCGTCGCTCCAGCTCCCTGTAGCGCGCCGCCTGGCCGGCGAAGCGGATCTGGATCACCTCCAGGCCGAAGGGCTGGCAGCAGGCCAGCCAGCGACGTCGGAAGGAGGCCGCAAGATCGTCGATCACGGGCACGATCTGGGCGGCACCCTCCCGCACGGCCTGCAATCCCGCGCGGTCTCCGCTCTGGTAGGCCTCGAAAAGCCCGGCCGCCAGCGCGGTCTTCTCTGCCATGAATCGCGCCACCAGTGCCGCGTGCCCCAGGTCTCCGGCGAGAGTGTCCGTCTCGTACCCGTCGAGATCCGCGGCGACCGCCCTGTAGTGCGCCTCGGCCTGCCACAGAGCCTCTGTCCCATCAACGGCCACGTGGCGCAGGTACAGCGCCTGCAGCGGGTCGTCCCACAGCACACTGCAGGCCTGCAGGCTGTCGTTGAGCCTGGATGCGGTGCGGTGGGCCGAGAGGTCTGAGCCGCAGACGGCCGCGAAACGGCGGGCCAGGGCCTCTTCGTCCACCCTCCCGTCCCCGTGGCACATCTCGGCCACCAGTGTCAGCCCCGCAAGCGATGAGTCCACATCCCAGAAGGCCCCGTCATCCGACCAGAGGGTGAAGGTCATCTCCGCGAGGCCTTCCTGTCGGCACGCCGCTATGCAGGCCCCGGCGAACTGCTCCGTCCGGCGCCAGTCGTGCCAGGGCGTGGGCCAGCTCCAGACCCCCGAGGCCATCGCCGGCTCGTAGCCCAGCGCCCGGTGCTGGGCGATGCGGTTCACGTAGTGGTCCGCGTCCGGGCTGTAGTAGTCCCAGTAGACCAGGTCGATGTCCTCGGGAAGAGCTCGCCGGACTTCCTCGGGGATCCGACTGCTGGGGTCGTAGTGTGTGCCGCCACCCGCCAGGCGGAAGAGTACGTCAGACCACACCATGGGCCGCACGCCGTGCCGGCGGCAGGCCTCGGCCACGAGCCTCAGATGCTCGGTGTAGATCTCCAGTCCGGGCCGATAGCCGTTGAGGTCCAGGTAGCGCCCGCGCCCCAGATCGTAGGTCTCATCCATCCCCACATGCAGGCGCCGGCTGCGGCAGGCCTCGGCCCAGAAGCCCACCATCTTGTCCACCAGCTCCGCCACGGCCGGGTCGCCCACCAGTAGCGTGTGCTCCGTGTCCCGCAGGGCCGCATACGGCGGCCACTTGAGCACCTGCTCCAGATGCCCCAGAGCCTGGATGCTCCCCACCATCTCGATCCCCAGGTCCGCCGCATACGCATCCAGGTCCGCCATCTCCTCCAGAGTGTACGCTCCCCTTGCATAGCCAAAGCACGGCTCGTCGGGCAGGCGGTACCCGCCCTCGGTGTACACCATGGCCGTGTCGAAGCCCAGGAGGGCCAGACGCCGCAGCCACTTGCGGAAGTGCTCCGAGGTGACGGTGGCGTTGTGCCCGCAGTCCAGGAGGATGCCCAGAGTGGAGAAGGCGGGTCGCGAGCCGGCATCGACGATCCCGGCCAGAAGCGACCCCAACGCCCGCCCCGCCTGGGGGAGAGGACCGAAGCGGACGGTGACGTGCCCCCCGTTGCGGTCGATCCCATAGCCCTGGCGATCGGGCTCGTGGAGCAGGCGGAGGGTCGCCTCGCCCTCGGCGCCCTCGCGGAATGGGTACTCCTCGGCCAGGGAGCGCAGCATCGCCGCCGCCTGGGGCGAGGTCGCTTCAGGACTCCAGGTCCAGACCGGCTCTTGAGGGATGCTCATGGTCACTCCCTGGGGCCTCCCAGCCGCCGCACCGTCTCGGCAACCGGCGACACCCGGGGGTCTCCCGGCTTCGCGGTGGCCCGCTGCTGGGCAATGGTGCGGTGCAGCTCGAGGCAGGCGGTGGCGTAGTCCAGGCCCGAGAGCTCGGCCACCAGCCGGGTTCCGCGGTCGATGAGCTTCTTGTTGGAGGTCTCCACGTTTGCCATCCAGTTGCTGACCAGGCGCCCCAGCTTACCCATGGTGGCGGTGGAGACGGTGTTGAGCACCAGCTTGGCCGCCAGACGGTCCCAAAGCGCCAGTGGAGTGGAGGTCAGTCGGCACGGGACGTGCAGAGTCTCCTCGGCTCCGGCGATGGCACC
Organism: uncultured Armatimonadia bacterium; assembly: GCA_964639415.1. Classification (GTDB taxonomy): domain Bacteria; phylum Armatimonadota; class Zipacnadia; order Zipacnadales; family JABUFB01; genus CAYRFY01. The sequence continues at coordinate 18,635 of CAZXDD010000007.1, read as the reverse complement.
GGGAGCGTCGCCGATCACCGTGGCCAGACGGCGCCTGAAGGGCTCGGCGGCCCTGCCGAAGGCCTCGCTCCAGTCGGCGCGGCCCAGCTCGGAGGCGACGATGACCGCCATCGCCGCATTGGGCTCAACCTCCGTCCGCGACGGGTCTGCCTCGGCGCCGATGAGGAACTTCATCAGCTCCTGCCGGCCCAGCAGCGGCGGATTGTCGCTGATCCTGTCCGCTGCCCCCAGCGTCCGGTACAAAGCCGGCTCCCATTCCAGACACCTCGGCTCTCGCCCCAGCACGGTAAGCCAGGCCTCCGGCGTTGGTCGCAGCGGGTCCTTGACGAAGGCCCATGAGGGCTGGGAGACCCGGTCATCGCACTTGCGGAACGGCGGGAGCATGAAGGTCGGGGCCCGCTCCGTGGTGTCGGTGAAGATGTCCAGCAGGCAGTCGCCGGCGTAGTAGGTGATCCGCCCATCGGCGGCGTACAGCTCATGCTCCAGGTCGATCCAGTCCACCATCGCCGCCACCGCCTCGGGGCCCGCCAGATCGGCCAGCAGGGCCTGGAACCGCGCGGCGCCGTCGGTGGGCACCAGCCACTCCGAGGGCAAGGCCGACAGCACCTCCGCCGGCAATACCCGGGGCAGGACCCGGATCAGGGCCGTCTCCAATGCGGCGCCCACGATCAGCAACTCGCCGGTGGTGGCCTGCATCCGCGTGGAGCCCGTCAATGCCATCGGGCCTGAGGCGATGTCCAGCACGATCACCCGGGGGTCCTGGATCACCTCTTTCGACCGCGCGATGTGCTCTGAGAGAATGGCGGCGGGGTTGTTGAACACGAAGAACGTCGACAGCCCCCGGTCGTTGGACTCCATGATCGTCCCGATCACCGAGGAGGTCTCGCCCCCCTCACTGATGGCCACCAGAACGTCGTCCGCCGAGAGCCCGGCCTCGATTACCTGTTGGCGCCCAAAGGATACGTAGTCCTCGTAGCCCTCCACCGAGCGGATCAGGGCGTAGTCGCCGCCGGTCATGATGCTGCACAGGCGGTCCGCCATCTGAGCCGCGACCGGGGCGGCCGCAGGGCTCTTGCGTGCCAGGTCGCGCCAGAACCAGCGCCACATGGCCTCGAGCTGGATGCTGAGCCGTCCCGTGGCGCCACAGCCGGAGAAGCACACGCGCCCGCCGGAGATGACGGTCTCCGCCAGGGTCGTCACCAGCCGCTCCCACTCAGGCCCGCCCAGCACCCGCCGGGCAACGGCCGCCACATCCTCGTCCACCGCCCGGAGCATCCGCACCCCGGCGGCGCAATCTGCCTGCAGTGTCTCCGCCAGGCCCCGGGTCTTCGGGTGCGACTGCTCGGTCGGCAGCATTCCCAGGTGGAACTGGGTCTCCTGAGTCAGGAAATGCTCGGTCTCACGGCGATAGTCTTCCACTCTATCACTTCCTCGGTGGTTGGCTTGGGCAACGGGGTGTCCCCAAAGGTCGCCAGCTCGGCGCGAGACATGCGAGCATGGGTCGGCCGTCCCATCAGAAGTGGCCTCTCGCCCTGCGTGAGCTCTCGGCCCCAGGCGCCCTGTCTCACCCGCACCTTCGTCCGCGCGGTCCGGCAGGACCGCGGGGCCGGTTGTGGCTCCGCGCAGGACGGGTCGCGCGGATCACCGGTGGCGTGCGCCCGCGCGCACTGTTTCCCGAGCGACAGCCTTCTCGGTCTCCTCACGGATGACGTCCCAGTCCTCCGCAGCGCCGGGATCGGCGTACTCGTGCAGGATGCCCGCCAGATTGGCGACGCGCCTGAGCGGGCGGAGGGTGATCGCGTCGTCTCCGACGATGATCTCCAAATCGGAGCCCGGAGCAATGCCCAGTGTCCGACGGGCCGCCGCCGGGAGAGTTATCTGCCCCCTGCTAGAAACGCGTGCAATCACCGGACACCACCTCCTCGTCCGACACGGTACCCATTGCCCGACGCGCGGGGGCTTCCTGATCCAAGGCTGCACGCGGCCCCTACGCAGAGTTCCGCCGGCACCGCCCACGCGGCTGAGCCGCTCGCCCTACCCGCTCAGTTTCCCTCCTCGCCACCGTGACTCCTCGTCACCCTTCCCTCTGCCCCTGCACGTGCTCCCGAAACTCCTCCACCACCGCCTCCAAGTCCGTCCCGTACACCCCGCAAAACGCCCTGTCCTGGTCGCTGTCGCCCATCAGCGCTCTCACGTACTCCCAGAAGCGTGCTTCTCCCCTGCTGTCGATCAGGTACTCCACCAGGCAGGCGAACTCGGAGTAGATGAAGGGCAATGGGTTCTCGACATTGGGCTCCAGATCATCCCCGGCTTTCGTCTGGTACACGGTGGGAGGCATGAAGTTGCCCTCCCGAACCAGGCGGTAGGTACTGTCCCTGCTGGGATACGCGCCGGTGCCCCTCTGGTCGGCGGTGTATGTCGCGATGCCCTCCAGCAGCCACTTCGGGTAGCGCATCGAGCCTAACACCCCCATCTGCTGGAAGATGAGCACATGCGAAAACTCGTGGCGTAGGTAGGTGGTGAGCGAGATGGTGCCCTCTTCGGTGTCCCTCACCGCCCGCGGCGACATGACGACGGTGCCGTTGTAGAAGGCGCAAAAGCGTGCCCTCGAGGGCGAGAGTCGCCGGTAGCATTCGTCATCGCCGAACACGAGAAGCCGGGGCTTGCCGGTGAAGCACATGCCGTGACGGGTCTCGACGACCGGCGACACCGCAGCCACCTCCTCGTACCGGTCGAACTCGGCGCCGCTTTGCACGCACACGACGACCGTCCCAAGCTCGCGGGTGGTGAAGCCCGGTGTGAAGGGACAATAGGGAAACCACCTGCCGCACAGCAGGAGGTACGTCGGCACCGCGAGCAGAGCGAGCAGGGCGCCGAGGGCCCACCGTCTCACCTGGGCCCATTTCGTGGGCCGGGCCTTTCGCACCGCATCCGGCCTCGTCGCGATGGTCATTGCGATCTCCCTGGCGATATGGATCTACACCAACCGTCCGGCCCGCCCCCTGCCCCTTACGGGGCGGCTACCGCTGTGGTTGCGGCCTCAAGGGCCTCGCGCGGGAGAGCCCTGTACCGGCAGTAAGTTACCACATTACATACTTGACTTGTCTGACCTGCAGGCGTAAACTCATATGCATACGGGCAGGGGGATTTCATTCCTCTGTCGGTGCGAACTCAGACCTGACCGCGAGGCTCATACCCAAGCGGGAAGGCGCGCATTGCGTGGGCCCATATCGTGTGACTACTCACACCCTCCTCGCATGTGCGCGGGAGGGTGCTTTTGCGTCTGGAGGTAGTTGATGACCAAACGTCTGGGCGTCGTCGGAGTCGTGGTGGAGGACCTCGGTGCGGCTGAGGAAGTCAACGCCGTGCTCCATGAGTACGCCCACCTCCTGGTCGGCCGCATGGGCATACCGTACCGCGAGCGTGGCCTGTCGGTGATCTCGCTGATCGTCGACGGCGAGGCCGACCAGATCAGTGCGCTCACCGGGAGACTGGGTCGGGTTCGTCATGTTGCCGTCAAGACAGCGCTGACCAGGGAATTGCCGTAGACCCGCGGGGCCGCCCCGGGTTCGCCGGCCCGACTCGGTTCCTCCCATCGCCACCCGGCACCGTCTCCGGACCTATGCCCAGAGCACGACACACACAGGAGTGTCATCATGTACGACCCCAAGTCGCCCCATGCCGAAGAGTTCATCAGCCATGACCAGATCGTCGCCTCTTTGGACGAGGCCCCGAGCCAGGCCAGAGACACCGCCCGCGTGCGCGAGCTGCTGCAGAAGGCCGGCAGCTTCGTGGGTCTGACCCATCGCGAGGCCGCAGTTCTGCTCTCCGTGGAGGACCCTGATGTTCTGGAGGAGATCTTCGCTTTGGCCCGGCAGGTCAAGGAGCACATCTACGGCCGCCGCATCGTGCTGTTTGCTCCTTTGTACCTCTCCGACCACTGCATCAACCGCTGCACCTACTGCGGGTACAATCGCGACAACAAGGTGCCCCGGCACAAGCTCACCCAGGAGCAGGTGCGCGAAGAGGTCATCGAGCTGGAGAAGATGGGCCACAAGCGCCTGGCCCTGGAAGCCGGGGAGGACCCGGTCAACTGTCCGCTGGAGTATATCCTCGAGTGCATCGAGACGATCTACTCCATCAAATCCGACAACGGGGCCATCCGTCGGGTGAACGTGAACATCGCGACGACTACGGTGGAGGACTACCGGCGGCTGAAGGCCGCGGGGATCGGTACCTACATCAGCTTCCAGGAGACATACCATCGGCCGACCTACGAGCAGGTGCACCTGTCCGGCCCGAAGCGCGACTACGCCTGGCATACCGAGGCCCACGACCGGGCAATGGCCGGCGGAATCGACGACGTGGGCCTGGGCGCTCTGTTTGGTCTGTACGACTGGAAGTATGATACCCTCGGCCTGCTCATGCACGCCGAGCATCTCGAGGCCGCCTGTGGTGTGGGCCCCCATACTCTCTCCGTGCCGCGTATCCGTGTGGCCGAGGGCCTCGATGCCTCCCAGTTCCCCCATCCGGTCTCCGATATCGACTTCAAGAAGCTCGTGGCCGTCCTGCGCCTGGCGGTGCCCTATACCGGCATGATCCTGTCAACCCGCGAGCCCCATGGCTACCGCGAGCAGGTCATCGCCGTGGGCATCTCCCAGATCAGTGCCGGCTCCTGCACCGGCGTCGGCGGCTACGCCCATGCCGGCAAGCTCGGCTTCGATGACGGCGCCGCGCAGTTCATCACCGAGGACCATCGCACCCCCAATGAGGTGTTGACGGGGCTGGTGCAGGACGGGTACATTCCCAGCTACTGCACCGCCTGCTATCGCGAGGGGCGCACCGGCGACCGGTTCATGAAGCTGGCCAAGACCGGGCAGATCGGGAATGTCTGCCAGGCCAATGCCATCCTGACCTTCCAGGAGTACCTGGAAGACTACGCCGACGAGGCGCTGCGCACGCTGGGTGCGGAGGCCATCGAGCGCGAGTTGGCCGCGATCCCCAGCGACGGCGTCCGGACCAGAGCCACAGAGTTCGTCGGCCGCATCAAGGCGGGGGAGAGGGACCTGAGGTTCTGAGGTTGGTGGCTGTCGTCGTCGTTGGTCCTATGGAGGGGCCGGATGCACGGAGCCGTATCCCGTGCATCCGGCCCAGCCGTCTGCAGTTGGCCCGTCGGGATGCCGATTGTGCATTGGTACTCCGCATCCGGCGCAATCGTCGTCCGACGGCGCCCCTCCCGTCGGTCCTCCGGACCGCCTTCCCTCCCCTTCGCGATGCGGCCGCTCAGGAGAGGGCAGCGGCGAACGGCACTGCCCTCGGCACCGAAGCATCTGCCTGCAGGCCCCACGAAGCCCGCGGGCACGGTGGCATCCGGACAGTGTCGTGCCTCGCGGCGAACGGTGGTCTGCCCGGCGTGGGAATCTGCGGCCCCGGGAGCGACGGGCACTGCCGCCGCCCGACAGGGCCTCCCCATCGTTGCTCTCCCCCCATTCCGACGCACGAAGACCTCGGAGGATGCAAAGCCATGACCCGCCCTCTGCACCGTCTCCTGTCCGGCCTCGCCGTTTCCCTGCTGCTCGGGTCTCTTCCCGCCTTCGCCGCCCCCCTTGAGTTCCACGTCTCGGCCGACGGCGATGACACCGCCGCCGGCACGGCGCAGGCGCCTTTTGCCACGCCGACACGGGCCCGCGACGCCGTGCGCGCCGCGCGGGTCGATGGCGCTCTGCCCGAGGGCGGAGTGCGCGTGGTCATCCATGGCGGCACCTACCGCCTGGCTGAGCCGCTGACGCTGGGCCCTGAGGACTCCGGCACCGCGGAGGCCCCTATCGTCTACGCCGCCGCGGCCGGTGAGCGGCCGGTGCTCTCCGCCGGGCGCGTCATCTCCGGCCTCGCCCGCAACGAGGACGGCTCGTGGTCCACCACCATCCCGGAGGCGAAAGACCACGGCTGGGTCTTCCGCCAGCTCTTCGTCGACGGCCGCCGGTACATTCCCGCACGCTCGCCCAATGAGGGACAGTACCACATCCTTCGCGGCGTCCCACCTCAGACAGAGGGCGAGCCCGCGCAGGGCGGCTCCCGCACCTCCAGAGACCGCTTCGCCTTCCGCGGCGGCGACCTGCAAGACTGGCCCAATCTCTCAGACGTCGAGCTGCGGATCACCTTCAGTTGGAACTCCGGCATCTTCCCCCTCAAGTCGGTGGACCCAGAGACGCGCATCGCCACTCTCGCCGGCCCGGCGGTGTGGGAGCTACCTAAGCCCGGATGGGCCACTTCCCCGTACATCGTGGAAAACCACCCGGGCGCCTGCGACGCCCCGGGCGAGTGGCAACTGGACCGCACCACGGGTGAGTTGCGCATCATTCCCTTCGCCGACGAAGACCTCGGTGCCGCGGAGGTGGTGGCGCCGGTCTGTGAGCTGCTTGTCTCGGCTCAGGGCGCCCCCGATGACGGCCGCTATGTGGAGCACATCACCTTTGAGGGCCTGAGCTTCCGGCACGCGGGCTTCGACCTGCCGCCCACCGGGATCTCCTCGCCGCAGGCCGAGAGCACGCTGGGCGCGGCTCTGGAGTTCCACGGCGCCCGCCACTGCGTCGTCACCGGCTGCGAGGTAGCGCACGTCGGGCGCTACGGCATCTGGTTCGACCAGGACAGCTCCTACAACACGATCCGGCGCAGTCATCTGCACGATCTCGGCGGCGGCGGAATACGGCTCGGATCGGCGGAGCGACCCAAGAGCTTCGAGCGCATCGCCGCCCACAACCTGGTGGACAACAACTTCATCCACAACGGAGGCCACATCCATCCGGGCGCCACCGGCATCTACATGGCCTTCGGGCGGAACAACACCTTCTCGCACAACGAGGTCTGCGACCTGCGCTACACCGGCATCTCGCTGGGCTGGACGTGGGACATCGTCTACTCCGGCACCCGGGAGAACGTGGTGGAGCACAATCACGTGCACCACGTGATGAGGTCTCTGGAGGACGGCGGCGGCATCTACAGCCTGGGCCTGACGCCGGGGTCGGTGATCCGCGGAAACCTCGTGCACGATGTGGGCACTCCCCCCAATGCCATCGGCCACGGGATCTACATCGACGGCGGCAGCTCGGGGCTGCTGTGCGAAAGCAACGTCTGCCACGACTGCGGCTCAGGGGGCATCCGCATCCAGCACGGCACCTCGTGCATCACGGTGCTCAACAACGTCTCGGCCTTCTGCGGCTTCGGCCTCGGCATCGATTCGGAACGCACCAACATCTTCCAGTACAATATCGTCTATCTCGACGGCTCCGGGACGCCCTTCCGCGATGTCCCGCAGTGGCAGAGCTACGACAAGATCATCGACTACAACATCTACTGGCGCGCCGACGGCGAGCCCATCACATTCCTGAGCTTCCCGTGGGAGCAGTGGCGGGAGAAGGAGGGCCTCAAGGACATCTGGTACTCGGCCCGTATGGACGCCCATTCACGAATGACCGATCCCCTGTTCGTGGATGCCGCGGGTCGCGACTTCCGCCTGCGGCCGGATTCCCCTGCCCTTGCCATGGGGTTCAGGCCCATCGACCTCAGCGGCGTGGGCCTCTACGGCGACGAGGCATGGACCTCGCTACCAGGCCAATACCCGCTGTCCGAGCTCTCCGCCAATGAGCGGGACGTACACCTCGTGCTGCCTGAGGACGATTTCGACGACGCCCTCCCCGGCCAGAAGCCGGCCCTCGCGGCCGTCGTCGAAGACGTCCAGGGCGGGGCCTATGTGGAGGTCAGTAACCGCCGGGCTCTCTCGCCCCCCCACAGCCTGCGCTTCGTGGATGCCCCGGACTTGACCTACCATCTGCCCCACATCCACTACAACCCCGGTCTCGCCGGCGACATCCGGCTGAAGCTCGAGTTCGACCTCTACCGCGAGCCGGGAGCAATGCTCTGGACGGAGTGGCGCACCACAGCCGCGCACAACAAGGTCGGCCCCTGCATCTGGATCGAGAAGGACGGCCGTCTTCTGCTCAATGAGAAGGAGCCCACCGAGGTGGTCCTGCCCGCCGAGGAGTGGCTGCACTTCGAGGTCACAGACGGCCTGGGAGCCCTGGCCGACGGCCTGTGGGACCTGCGCATCACCGGTCAGGATGGCGAGGTGCTTTTCGAGGCCAACGACCTGCCCTGCGGCCCGGACTTCGACCGCATCACCTGGCTGGGCTTCGTGAGCAACGGGACGGAGCCGGCCGAGATGTACCTGGACAATGTGATGATGCGACGCGTGGGAAACTGAGCGAAGCTGCGGGAGCAGGGCGACGACTGACGGTGACACCGGTCGGCGCTCCCCGGTCCGCCGGAAGCACTCACCGATCGACCGCCGTGCCCGCGGGTCTCCAGGCCCGCATGTCGCGGCCGTTGCTGACCGCTCCACCGGCTCGCGCCGATGGCAAGCCTGTTCCGCCCCTGACGGGGCTGATGGCTGACGGCCGGGCCGGGTGTCTAGACGGCGCACACTCGGCCCCCCCATACGGCTACGGACACGGCGGACGGCTAAGGCAACGTCCGGCGGGCGGGGAGCCCCGCCGGCACGGTGGTTCTCGGCACCATCTGCCGACGGCCCAAAGCGGTGCTCGGCGGACGGCTGACGGCGTCCGAGGCCGGTCCCGCTTCGTGCCTGCGCGCCTCCGGGCGCGACTGCACCACCGCGACCGTCAACCCTCCCGCGCTTGCGCGCGCCGTACCGATCCTCTCATTGCGTTCCCGTCTCCTTACCCCCTTTGTGCGACTCCCTCGCTCCGGCAGCGTGTACAATCCCTTCGGCCTTCGCGGGACCGGCGGCGCGCCGGTTCGCCCCTCCTCGGCCACTGATACTCTGAGAAGGGAACGCCTATGAGGGAGAGCTTCCGCCTGCCCTGCGTCCGCACCATGGCTGCCCTGCTCTGTGTGGCCTTGACGGGCTGTGGAGTCAGGCCGCACGAGACCATCGTCCCCGCGGCTTCGCAAAGCCCGCCCTCCGCCGCGCGGCCTACCGCCGCGGGGCCCCAGGGCACCGTGACGGTCCTGGCCCCCGCGCTGCTGCAGCCTTACCTCGAGGACGCCTGCAAGCAGTACGCGGCTCAGCAGAGGGATGTGAAGGTTGAGCTGAAGACCTATCCGGCGGAGGAAAGCGCGCCGGCGGTCACTGCGGACGTGCTCCTTTCGCCGGACGGCCCCGACCTCGCCGCCCTAGGCGACGCCGGCGTGAGCGTGACCGGAGACAAGAAGTCCTTCGGCCGCGTTCCCGTGGCCGTCGCCGTGACCCGTGGCAATCCCCATCGCCTCAAGACGTTGGAGGCGCTGGGGAAGGCCTCTGGGGTGACAGTCGCCGTCCCCGACCCGCAGCAGGAGGCGGCCGGCGCGGCCTTCGAGGCCGCCTTGCGCGAGGCCGGGCTTTGGGGGCAGGTAGAGAGCAAGATCGTCCCGGTGGCCTCCGGTGAAGCCGCCCGCAAGGCACTGGAAGCCGGCCGGGTGCAGGCCGCGGTGAGCTACGCGCCGGCACTCATCTTCGCCGGAGCCAGGAGCAAGACCGGTCTTGGCTTCTACCTCGGCGCCGAGCAGACGCCCTCCATCGAGTTGGTGGCTCTCCTGGGCACCCCGCAGGGCACCGCGGCCGCGGAAGCCTTCGTCCAGTTCCTGAGCACCGCTGCTGCCCAAACCCTCCTGGAGAAGTGGGGCTTCCAGCCCACGGACATCTCGGCCCGGAAGTCCAGCAAGTCCCTGCTGGTGCCCTGCGGCGCCGGACTGCAGCCGGCCATGGACCTCATCGCCGAGGAGTACGAGAAGCGCACGGGGGTGAGGGTGGACTTCTCCTATGCCGGGGCCCAGATGCTTCTGGGCCAACTGGCCTTCTCCCGCCGCGGCGATCTGTACATGCCCGGAGAGGGCTTCTGGGTGATGCAGGCCGTGGAGCGCGGCTACGTGGACCAGCATAGGCCCGTGGTGTACTTCACTCCCGTCATCATGGTCCCCAAGGGCAACCCGAAGAACGTCCGCACGGTCCAGGACATGGCGCGCCCCGGCGTGCGCGTGGCTCTGGGACACCCCGAGGCCCTGGCGGTGGGGCCGCTGACCAAGCGCATCCTGCAGCGCGCCGGCGTCTGGGACACGATCCACAAGAACGTGGTAATGGAGGCCGGCTGCATCCCGGAGCTCACCAATGCCGTCGTGATGAAGGGCGCCGACGCCGGGATCATGTGGGACGCCTCGGCGCTGCAGGTCAAGGAGCATATCGACATCGTGCCCATCGCGCCCGAGCTCAACGAGGTAGCAGAGGTGCTCCTGGCCACGCTGAAGTTTTCCGAGGACCTGACAGAGGCCAGACGGTTCATGGACTACGTGGCCTCGGATGAGGCGAAGGCGATCTTCGAGAAGATGGAGTTCAACACCGAGCGCCCCGAGGGCATACGGCTGGCCCCGCTCGAGGGCCCGGGTGTGACAAAATGACCGCCGCCACGGCCCCCGGTGCCGCCTCAGTCCGCCGGCCTACAAGGGGGGGAGCCGCCTTTTCCGCGCTGGCGGCCGGCGCGCTGGTATTCGAGTTGCTGTTCGTCCTTGCCGTGGTCGTCGGCCTGGTGCTGTTCACCGACCTCAGTAGCCTGCGCAGCGTCCTCACCTCGGCCGAATCGATCTTCGCTCTCCGCCTGACGCTGGTCACGGTGACGGTGACGACCCTGGTGTGCATGGTGCTTGCGGTCCCGGCCGCCTACGCCCTATCGAGGTTCCGCATCCCATGCGCGGCGCTGGTGGATACACTGCTGGATCTGCCCATCGTGATGCCCCCGATCGCCGCCGGCCTGGCGCTGCTCGTCTTGTTCGGCTACTACCTGGGCGAGCCCATGCTGAAGGCCGGCATCTATCTGCCCTACACCCAGCCGGGTCTGGTGGTGGCGCAGGTGTTCGCCACCATGACCTTCTCCGTACGTAGCGTGAAGGCGGCCTTCGACAGCGTACCGCAGCGCCTTCCGCTGGTGGCGCAGACGCTGGGGTCCAGTCCGTGGAGCGCCTTCTGCCGCGTCGTTCTCCCGCTGGCCCGTAACGGCCTGGTCGCCGGGACGGTGCTCACATGGGCTCGAGCCATGGGCCTGTTCGGACCGGTGGTCATGTTCTGCGGCGCCACTCGCTTCCGCACCACCGTCGTGCCCACCGCCATCTATCTACACAATTCCACCGGACGACTGGAGGAGGCCGCGGCCGGGACCCTGCTCCTCATGCTGGTGGCCCTCCTGGTCCTGATCATCTTCAAGCGCCTCGGCGGCCGAGGATACCTGTGGTGAACCTATGAGTGTGTCCGTATCGTTGCGCGATGTGCACCTGCGTCTGGGGCAGTTTGAGTTCCGGGGGCTGTCGCTGGAGGTCCCTGCCCGGGCCTACCTGGGCGTCCTGGGGCCCACCGGCTGCGGCAAGACCGCTCTTTTGGAGACTGTGGCCGGTCTGCAGCGCCCACATCGCGGCTCCGTACTGCTGGACGGGCGCGAGGTCACCCAGCTCTCGCCGGAGGCCCGGAGTATCGGCTATGTCCCGCAGGATCACGCGCTCTTCCCGCACATGACCGTGGCTCAGAACATCGGCTACGGCCTGGTGGAGCGCCGAGTGTCACGCCCACAGATCGACGGCACGGTGCGCGACATGGCGGCACGGCTCCGAGTCGACCACCTCCTACAGCGCCGCCCCACCACGCTCAGCGGCGGCGAGCGCCAGCGTGTGGCCCTGGCCCGTGCCCTGGTGCTCGGCTGCAGGCTCCTGCTGCTGGACGAGCCCTTCTCCGCCGTGGATCAGTCCACCCGCCGGGAGCTGGTGGCCGACCTGCGCGCTCTCCACCGCGAGTACGAGCTCACGGTCCTGCACGTGACCCACGACTTCACCGAGGCCTGCGGCCTGGCCGACCGCGTCGCCGTGCTCCAAGACGGTGTGCTCCTGCAGACCGGCGGTCCGGCGGATATCTTCCATCGCCCGGCCAGTGTGGCCGTGGCCCGGTTCGTCGGTCTGGCCAATGTCTACGAGGTCGACAGACTGCGCCGGCAGGCCCCGAGGCTGGCCGCACTGGTTGACGAGGCCGCGGGGGGCAGTGCGCCTGCGGGCGCACATGCCTATCTGCGGGCAGATGCCTTCCGCCCCCTGCCCGATGACCAGAGCGCCCCGCCGGCCGTAGAGGGTGTGGCCACCGACTTGATGTGGAACGTGAATGGGCACGAATTGCAGGTGGACGTTGGGCTTCCGCTGCGAGTCACCCTCTCCGACGGCGAACAGCAGCGACTGAAACTGGTCGCCGGCCGTCCCGTACGGCTCGAGGTGATACCCGGAGCCATCCACATCGTGCCCGGTGGGGAAGGGTAGGGAGGTGAAAGCGGCGACGCGGCGGGCACAGGGCGCCCCCGGATGCGTCCTGCAGATCCGACGGCAACGGCCGCCGGCTGCGCCCGGTGGTGCGGCTGCACAGTCGCCCAAGTCACACGCAACACGGATCCGCTTGCTCCCACGGCGGCCGATCTGGCCGGGGCATGGCACGCTCAACGGCCCGGCCCACATCTCACCGAAAGCCTCCCCGGCAGCCGGAACCTCACCTTCAGGATCTTGCTCTCCGGATCAAACTCCGCCTTTCCTCCCTCGCAACTCGCGAAGCTGTTCGTCAGACCCACCAACTCGGCCTCACCCGCCAGCGAATCGTCGAAGCCGAATCTGAAGTCCCGGTTCCTCCAGAACTCCGGCTCTGCCTCCGGCGGGTCGCTTCTCACGGACCTGGTGAAGTCGGCGACGTAAAGGTGCCTGCCGGAGAGCTTGTCCTTCCCGGCGTACATGAGGTTCACGTCATGCCCGGCGTCTGTTCGGCACCGGCGCGGCACACCCGCGCGGTCCATCTCGGCCTCCAGTAGCGCCATGGCCTGGTGCTGGAATGGCCCGTCCGACGCGGCCTGCCGGTACAGCACGGCTCTCCCGCGGCCCACCCGAACATCGATGCGGTCCCCGCTCGCCGCCATCGCCGCCTGCGGGATCAGCCCCGCCAGACCGGGAGTGGCCGTCAGCGACCGGCCCGCCCCCACCGTCCACGCCAGGCAGCCCTCCCCGAAGCCCACCACCGTGCCGCCCGCCGAAACCCACCGCCTCAGCGCCGCCACCGCCTTCGCCGAGGTGACGGTGACGGACGTATTGGGGATCACCAGAAGCCTGCGTCCGGCAAGCCCGCCGTCCTCGACCATCACATCGTCCACCACATCCGGCGAGCCCAGCGCGCGGCCCCACGAGGGGTACCCGCTCTCGGGGAACCACAGTGTGTTGGTGCTGTCGTAGAGCCGCACGCAGTCGCCGTTGGAGCGCTCCGGCCGGTACCAGGAGGTCATGTAGGAGTGAAACAGCGCCACCTCGCTCTTCACATACCCGGTGCGGTAGCCGAGGACAAGAGGAGCCAGAGTCCCCCAGGTTGGGCCGAACCAGTGCTCCGGGTCGTAGAGCTGCCCGGTCTGGGCAAGATGGGCCGCATCGGCGCCGCAGGCCAGGGCGTTGAGGGCCATGTTGTACTGATGGAACCGGTGCAAATGCGGCGGGCCCACGTGCTCGATCATCAGGTCCACGCCATACTGCGAGCAGGCCGTTCGCGTGTACCGGCAGGAGAACAGCGTCTGGCTGTCGGTATCACTCAGGAAGGCCGGTGCCACCTGCCCCAGGAGTCTAGCGATGGGGCCGACGTTGCCCAGCGCGATCCCCTGACTGAGGCCGATCTTCGGGCCGCCGATCATCACCGCCAGGGGCTTGTCCGTCTCGGTCCGGGCGGCCTGAAGCCCTCGGCGGTTCACTTCCTCCAGCCTCCAGTTGTACCAGTGAATGAAGTCCGACCACTCCGTGCGCGTGTCGATGCCCTCTGCTCCCTGCGGGCCGCGGGGTGGCACCACATCCTCCCAGCTTGCCGGCGGCCGGCCCCAGGCCGCAGATAGGGCGGCCAGGTCGTCGTGGTACTGCCCTTTGAGCCAGGCGCGGTAGTTGTCCTTGGCCGGCCGGCCGAACACCGCATAGTCGTGACCCTCCGAGGCGGCGTAGTGCACCTCACCGTACATGCTGATGGGTGAGGACAGCATGAAGGAGCACACCTGCGGCGCCCCCTTGCGGCTCCGCACGCGATCCCCGATGTGCCGGCAGAACCGCTCCACCACCGCCTCGGAGAACACCGCACTCTGCATGCCCTCGCTCATCCGCCGCCCCTCGGAGTCCTGATCGAAATCCTCGTCGCTGAAGCCGAGACCGTCGAGCACCTCCGTCCCGGGCCTGCCGGGACAGTCGTTGGAGACGATGCCCTCCAGGAAGGCCAGCTCCTGCTGCAGACGGGTCTCACTGTTGGAGCCGAACTGCAGCCCCAGCCTCCGCGCCACGGCCAGGCCCTCGTCGGTCAGCGGCGTGAGTCCCCACATGCCCAGGCGCGGCAGACCCTTGGCCGCAGGCAGCTCGCGGAGGCGCTCGTCATGGGGTCCTGCCGCAAACGCCGCGCCCTCGCCCCGGGCGTTCCGGGCGCGCACGTCATCTATCCACAGCCTCGCCGGCCCGATCGCCCCGGAGGCGTCCACCTGGAACGCATGCACAGAGGGCAGCCTCAGCGGTGTCCTGGCATTGGCGGCCTGGAACCGCGAGAGCGGGATCACCACCTCGTGCCAGTCCGTGTCTCGCAGCGACACCGGGACCCCGAAGAAGGCCGGCACATGCTCATCGCTCCAGGCCTGGAGGTGGATGGTGACCTCCTTCTCCTGGCCGTCGCCCCTCATCCAGAAGGCCAGCTCATCGACCCCTGCATCGGCCCATGCATCGCCGAATCTGGAGACCATCATATACGCCCCGGCCCAGCCCTCGCCGGGATGGAAGGCGATCTCCAGGCAGCCCTGGCCGTGGTGGGCGCCGCCTGACCGGGCGACTGAGACCAGCGGCGTATCCTCGGACTGGCCGCTATGCTTGATGGCGTCATTGGTCACCCAACCACCGATGCCGTTCTCGAAGTCGGAGATGGGGAAGGTCCGCCCGACTTGTCCTCGGGCCGGGCCGGAGGCGAGCAGGGCGAAGACCACCAATACGAGACAGGCGAAGGGAGAGCTACTGGAGAGCATGGGAGGCCTCCGGTGACGGTTCGGCGGATGGTGCGGCGACCGCCGGGTGAGCATTCGCCCACACCCGAGCTGCGCCCTGCATCAACAGGGCGCACCGGTTGCCGCGGCGAACCCTCTTACCCAATCCGTCACACCCACAGGAGACACCATGACCACAGTGCATCTGCTACTGGGCGCAATCCTCCTGGCCGCGGTACGGGCCGGGGCCGCCGAGCCCGCCCACAACCCCATGCCCGTGGGCGTCGACGACGCCGGGGCGACGAAGGCCATCTACGACGACCCGGTGGCACAGGAGGCCTTCGAGAAGATCGGGTTCGACTTCTTCATGTACCATTTCTGGGGGACGCCGACGGTCGTGCAGATCGACCGGCTCGACGAATGGGCGGCCCGGGGCGGCTACGGCTTTCTCATCAACCAGGAGAACGCCACGGCCTCCAAGGAGCCCGGCGATCCGGCCGTCTACCGCAGGCCCGGCGGGTTCTTCCAGCCGCCCGCCGACTATGTCCAGCGCTGTCTGCAGTCCCCGCGGTTCTGGGGCTTCTGCTTCGATGAGTGCGAGCACTGGATCTGCAACGGGATTCGCGTCACCGGCGGCGGCCCCTTCATGCCCCACTTCTACGACGCGCAGGGCGGCACGCTGGAGCAGGCCTACCGGGGCAACCTGAGCAACCTGCAGCTCCTCATGGAGCGTCACTTCGCCGGCTTCGCCCGGAACGGGCGCACACCCGCGAAGGTCCCGGTTGTCGGCACCGAAAACGTGTTCCCGGCCCTCCAGCATCTGTTCGCGCGCTGCGGCCTGGTGCAGATGCCCAAGCTGCTGAAAGAAACCATCACCCCGGTCACTCTCGCCATGGCCATGGGTGCGGCCAGGCAGTACGGTGTGCAGCACTGGACCTCCGTCGACCTGTGGGGCCTGCCCGGCTATCCGGGGCACTCGCCGGAGGAGCTGCACTCCGCCCTGCTCATCTCCTACTGGACCGGCGCGGAGCGTACCTACATCGAGAACTTCAACTACCAGGGCAGTCTGTACGCCGAGAAGGGCGGCCACCTCGAGCTGTCACCCTATGGGGATGTAGCCCGTCGGTTCATCCGGCAGTACCTGCCCTCGCATCCGCGGCACCTGCGCTTCGAGAGCTTCTCGCCCGAGATCATCATCGTCCGCTTCCCCGACTCCGACTGGGGTCAGGAGAACCCCGGCCCGTGGATCCGCCGGAACCTCTATGGCGCGAGCAACCTGGAACCAGATAGCGACACGCGCTACTGGCTCGCGGTCTGGCACGTGATCTCCCACGGCACCATCCCGCCGGTCGCCCTGAACTACAACACTCCTCTGGGCATCCCCTACCGGGTCTTGTTCCCCGCCAACAACGTGGCCGTCTACGACCACACCGCCGATGACCCCGAGCTGTACCGCAGCGCGCGGCTGGTGTTCCTGGTGGGCAAGAGGATCGAGCCCGCGTGCCTGGAGACCCTGCGCGAGCTGGTCTTCCGAGGACTCACGGTCGTCACCACCGGTCGCCTGGCACCTGACGAGCTGCCCGCGGCGGGACCGGAGGGCTACAGCGTTCACACCGTCGGAGACGGCCGCTGGATCGTCACCGACGAGGTCACTCTCCCGGCCGTCCAGAAGCTGCTGGCGCCCTATCTGGGCTCGCCCGACGAGCTGCGCTATGTGTTCGGAGATACCGAGGTGCTGTTCACCGCTCCCGACGACCCGGCAAGGGTGCAGGTGGAGATCAGGGCGCGGTAGCGGGACAGTTCAGGGGAACACGCCGCCCCGGCCCCGAACGTCCGGGACGGCGCCAGACAGATGGGGTCGGTCGCGATGGTTGACAATCGCCCTGACGCCGGTTACTATACCAATGGTTCAGTTTTATGGACCTTTGGTATAGATCGCCGTGAAACTCGCACCGCCATGCCTATCAGCACCCATCCGGGCAAAGCAGAGCAGGTGGCTCTTGCCATCGGTGAGCGTATCGCCGGCGGACAGTACCCTCCGGGGTCGCTCCTGCCGGCGGAGCGGCGCCTGGCCGTCGAGCACGGCGTGGCCCGCAACACGGTGCGTGCGGCTTTGCGCGTGCTGGAGCAGGAGGGCCTCATCCGGCAGGAGGGGCGCCGCGGATCGGTGGTCTGCGCCTCGGCCGACAGCGGTGCCGCGACGACGATCGTGCTCGTGCTGCCCGCGCCCGAGGACTGTCCGCTGGAGGTGCTCAGCCCGGAGGCCACGGCCCTCATCGGCCAGACGCTGTGTGCCTGCGGCGGCTCCTCCACTCAGTTCCGCCTGCTCAGCATGCCAGAGAGCCCGGAGCAGTTGCTCGATGCCGTCGGGGAGGCGCACGCCTCCGGGGTGCTGCTGGTTGAGTGCCACGATCGCCGTGTCCTGGGCGCGCTGCTGGCCGCCGGGATGCCGCATGTGGTGGTGAACCAGGAGTACGACCTTCCCGGCCCGGCGACGCGGGTGGATTTCTGGCGCATCGGGCGCGAAGCCGCCGCCCATCTGCTCGCGCTGGGTCACCGCCGCATCGGCGCCCTGTCCGGTCCGCCGGAGCGGGACATGTACGAGCAGATGCTGGCCGGCCTGCGGGGACGCTGTGCCGAGGACGAGGTCTATGTGGCGCCCGAGCATGTAGTGCACGTGATCTCCTGCAGCGAGGCGGCTCGCGAGGCGGCCCTGGGCATCCTGAGGCCTCTGGACCGGCCGACGGCGCTGTTGTGCACGCGGGATGTCCGCGCCTATGGCGCCTATCTGGCGGCGAGGGAGCTGGGGCTCCGTGTCCCCGGGGACCTGTCCTTGGTGGGGTATGACGACATCACCTGGCCGGGCGAGGGGCACCAGTTCCTGACCACCTTCCCCGAGCCTGCCGGCGAGCTGGGCGGTACGGCGTTGCGCATGCTGCTCTCCTGGGTCCGCACCGGCCGCAGACCGCAGGACGCGGTGATCTACCCGGGCCTGACGTTGCGCGAAAGCACGGGCCCGGCCCGCGCCCTACAGGGGGGCGGAGCCGAGCCGTCGGCCGTTCTACCTCTCCCAGCCCCGCAGGGGCGCCCGGGAGAGGTCTCCGAGACAGCCCGGAGGGCTGGAGCGGAGGGTGAGGGCGAAGCCCACCGAACCGACGATGGGAAGAGGCCGTTGCCGTTGTAGGGCGGCGACCTGTGCGCCGCCGCCGTCGTTCGTCGGCCCTGCCATCGCGTTTGGCCTTGCGGAGCCCGATCGGCGCGGTACAGGCCCGCGCCCTACAGGCAGGCGGCGTCGAGCCGTCGGCCGCTCTACCTCCCGGCGGCTCGCAGAGCCGCTTGCCGGGAGGGTCTGGCGATCCCTGGGGTCGCTTGCGGGTGAGGGCGAAGCCCACCGAACCGACGACGGAGAGAGGCCGTTGCCGTTGTAGGGCGGCGACCTGTGCGCCGCTGCCGTTCACCCCCCTCCTCCCGTCGCCCGCGGTGTTTGCGGGCGTAAGGGAGAGGGGGGCAGGGGGGTGAGGTGGCCGTTCGCCGTTGCCGTTCCCGCCGTTCACCCCCCTCCTCCCGTCGCCCGCGGTGTTTGCGGGCGTA
>CAZXDD010000006.1:0-35884 GCA_964639415.1 uncultured Armatimonadia bacterium | reverse complement strand
CCGCGTCACGTCGTGCGCCGCCACGGCCAGCTCCGGGCGCCCGAACACGACACCGTTCATGTCCTGCGGCCCGCGGTGCAGCGATAGCTCCCCGTAGCCCCGGGGGTCCGGCACGCAGACCACCAGCCCGGCCTCCACCAGAGCCGTCACGAGGTCGCGCCGCGCGGTGAGAAGCTGAAGCTTCCCCTCGCCGCCCACCAGCACCACCGCCGGCCGCTTCCCTCCGCCCCTCTGCCCGGTCGCGGACAGCACCACAGTGGGCACATCGATCTCCTGCTCGCTGCGGATCGCCACGCGCTCCACCCGCAGCCCGTCTTCAATGCGCGGTTCGCCTACCGGGCGGTGCCCCTCGGCGTCCATCACCTCGGCCTCATTGGTGAGGGCCACGAAGCCGGAGCGGATGGCCGCCAGGCGGCCTTCGATGTCGGTCCTGGGCAGGGACAGGTCGGCGCCCTGCCGGGCGAGGATGTCGGCGACGATGGTCTCGGGGCCGACGGAGCCCTCCGGCGGGCCGTCCAGGGCGGCGAAAGTCTCCAGCGTCTCAGCGGTGTGCTCGGGCTCACGGGCCGCCTCCGGGGCGGTGATCCCCATCAGGTGGCGGTTGAGCCAGGCGTAGGCCTCCTCCCGCATGGGGAGGCTGTAGTCGTGCTGCCAGTCGTACTGCGTGCACACCACGTCGTCTCCGCGCCCGAGGAGCTCGTAGATGCCCCGAATCTCGGGGTAGCCCTCCTGAGGGAGCCAGGCCGTCCAGTCCTGGGTGACGCAGATGAGCAGCGCCGGCCCGGGCGCAAAGCGCGCCGCAAGCTCGGGGGTGTCCGTCTTTGTCAGGATCCCCGGCACGTGGTTGCACATGCAGTGATGGCTGTCGATGGCCAGAATGCGCCGGAACTGCGAGACCATGCACACGGGAATGGCCACATCCAGGCGGTCCTCAATGGCCATCATATAGAACGTCTGCTGCCCGCCACCGGAGCACCCTGTGCAACCCAGGCGCTCTGGGTCCACCTCGGGTAGAGAGCACAGCAGGTCCACGCCGCGGATGTTGTTCCACGCCATCACCGTCATCGGGACCAAACCGGCCGCCCAATTGTAGGCATGGACGCTGTCCACCGCCAGCACCACGTAGCCCTTGCGGGCCAGGCTGATGAGCCGCGCCTGCACCGTGGGGTGCCGGGCCCCGTTCTCGAAGTGACCGTGGGGACACAGGATCCCTGGAGCCGGAAACCGGCCCTCCTTGGGCATGTACAAGTACCCGCCGGCATAGTACCCGGGCCAGGTCTGCCAGTAGATGCGCTGCACCGTGTAGCCGTCGCGGTCCAGCGTCCCGGAGACGTGGGGGGCCAAAGGCGGCCGCTGCGGCAGGGGCCACAGGCCCAGGCAGGTGAGCACGTGCCGGCGCACCTCGGCGGCGTGGGCCCGCCACTCCTCCGCCGTATTGGCCTGCAGGAACTTGGGGGCCGCCATGCGGTCGAGATAGGCCTGTTGCGCCGTCTTGATCTCGTCCTCACCGAGCAATGTCCACGGCCTGGCTTGATCGGTCACGGTGCGGGCTTCCTCCGGTATCCCCAGGGCGATTGACACGTTATCCAGCGCGCCGCTGAAGGGCTGATCGGCGTCCAGGTTGTTCCCCAGGCACAGGGAGACCTCCTGAGGACCGCCGTGGCCGGCGGCGGCCAGGCTCTGCAGCTCACCGTCGACAAAGAGCATGGCCAGGTTGCTACTCGCGTCATAGCACCCCAGCACGCGGTGCCACCGGCCGTCATCCACGCGGTGCCTGCTCAGGAGCTTCGTTTTCTGCCACGACCACAGCTCCAACGATAGCTTGCCGGGCTCGCGGCCCAGGGTGAAGCTGTAGCTCACCGTGCCACCGGGGCGGTCCTTGCTCATCAGCAACGTGCTGAACGCAGGCGATGGCGAGACCCGAAGCAGTAGGGAGACGGTGAAGCTCTCGGTGCTGTCGAAGGCGGTCGCC
Source organism: uncultured Armatimonadia bacterium (assembly GCA_964639415.1). Lineage (GTDB taxonomy): Bacteria > Armatimonadota > Zipacnadia > Zipacnadales > JABUFB01 > CAYRFY01. The sequence continues at coordinate 33,912 of CAZXDD010000006.1, read as the reverse complement.
GCGGAGGCGGGTATCCGCACCCGGCCCCCGCCGGAGAAGGACAGGGCCCGCCCTGCCCCGGGCGGGCCCTGCACGCTCTTTGCGCCGGCGGCTGTGCCGTGTAGCCCGTGGGGGCCTGCGTCGGCGATACGGGAGATGTCGCCATCGTCGAAAGTCCAGTGGGCACTGAGCTCCTGTCCGTGAGCGGCGCCGCACAGCACGGTCCACAGGACAAGCAGTAGCGGCATGGCAGACCTCAGGCGAGTCAGCGGGAAACGGCGCGCGCACCGGCGGTGTCTTGCCTACTTGAACTCCAGGAACCCCGCGCGGTCCGTGTTCCAGGTGGCATGGTTGGTACCTACCCACAGCACCCAGGGCGGCCCGGCGGTCTTGCGCACGGAGAGGCTGAAGGCGACCTTGCGGTGCGTTCCGGGGTCGATGCCCAGTGAGGCGAAGGGGACGCGCCATTCCGCCGTCCAGCGGTCGCTGCCGATCACTCTCGCCGCATACTGCACACCCTCGGCGGCCCGCTTCACGGCCTTGGCCGGTGCCCCTGCCTCGTCGCTGGCGGCGAAGTTCCCGGAGGGGTACCCGCGGAGGATGAGGATCGGCGCGTCGGGCCCGACGCCCGTGTTGCGGAAGGCCAGCTCCACGGCGTCATTGCCGCCCCAGGTGTCTCCCATCTTCAGAGGTTCCTGAGCGGAGACTTCGTTGTCCACCGCGACATACAGGTACGTCCCATCGTGCCACAGCCAGGCCCGGCTGGCGGGCTTGACCTTCGCCCCCTCCAGGTCCTCCTCGATGGCCATGGCCTGCTCGGTGCTGAGGCCGTTCCACTCGGCAGGCTGCAGGTCGCCGTCGATGGCCGCCGCCTGCGACAGGCGCGGCACCGCGAAGGTCGGCGGCGGCCCGCTGCGCTGCGGGGTCTCGGGCTTGGCTACAGGCATGTCATCGGGGTAACGAATCTCCGTCTCCACCGGCCAGGTCACGCGGTACTCATCCTGCCGCAGACCGATCTGCTCCACCGGGATCTCTTTGAAGCCCAGCGCCCAGGCCGGTGACTCGGGCTTGAGGCGGAAGTCAAGGTTCTCGGCGTCCACAAACAGCGGGTCCTCGCCGACGAGGTTGTCCTCCAGCGTCACCCCCGGCCTCGCCTTGGCCTCGATCTCATCCCAGCGCCCGCCCCAGCAGACATTGCGGGTGACGAGGTTGCCCCGGGGCTCGGCGTAGTCGCCGTCCAGGTAGGTCAAAAGCTGCGGGTACTTGCTCCGCCACGGCTCATCCTGATACGGGACCTCCTCCAGACGCTTGCGCATGGTCTCCACCGATCCCGAGGCCCAGCCCAGCATCCGCGCGTCCACGTGGAGGGCCGGCCTGCAGTCCACGAAGATGTTGTTGTCCACCACATTGTCGTGTCCGCCGCCGATGAACGCCGCCCGCGGCACCTGGTAGAAGATGTTCCCATGGATCGTGGCCGAGCAGAACATGTCGTCGAGGTACACGCCATTGCAGCCCTTGCCGGCGAACCCGTAGACGTGGTGGAAGTAGTTGTAGCGAATCTCGTGGCCGCGCATGGCCGGGTTGTAGCCGGCATACATGATCCCCGCGTCATTGGCGCTGCGCACCACGCTGTGCATCTCGTTGTACTCGAAGATGTGGTCATTTCCGCTCCACATCACCGCCATGTGCGGCCCGTCGTTCACCAGGCAGTGGGACATGCGGTTCCCCACGCCGTCGATGTTCACCGCGGGCTTGCAGATGGGGTTCCAGCGCCCGAAGCGCCAGAAGTGGCAGTTATCCACCACGTTGTTGCCGGGGGTGAGGCTCGGGCGGTGGCCGCCGCTGAGGCTGATGCCGCCGTCGGCCAGGTTGTACAGGTCGCAGCCCAGCATTCCGCTGTCCTCGCCGGACAGACCCACCCCCCAGGCACCCGTATTGCGGATGATGCAGCCGGCCACGAAGAACCGCGTGACACTCGAGGCCGAGACCGCGGTGCCCCGGCTGCCCTCGAAGGTCAGCCCGCGCAGCCAGACGTCACCGACACCCGCCGCACGCACCAGAGTGGGCACCACCGACACCATCACCTGCCCCTGCTCCAGCGGCGAAGGTGGCCAGAAGTACAGGATGCCGCCGTCGCGGTCCAGGTACCACTCCCCGGGGCGATCCAGCTCCGGCAGCAGGTTGTAGGCATAGTAGTACATGCCCTTGCGGAAGCCGTACGCGTGCTGGGGCTGGGGCTCCAGAGTGATGCGCCGGGCCTCGGTATCGATGCCGCCGACCTTCAACCGCTGATCCGCCCAGTCCCAGAACCAGTAGCCGTGGAGCATGACATCCTTCTCATTGAGCCAGCGCGAGGGCCGGTCGCCCTCGTAGCCGATGATCCCGTCCATGAAGCCCTTGGTGCCCCGGATGTCCTGAGGTCGCTAGCCGAAGACCTCCGGGATCGTGACGTAGCCCTCATTGGGCCAGCGGGAGAGCGTCATGGGCTCATCGTTGAAGAAGACCTCGAGCCCCGGAGCCGAGGCGCCCCAGCTCTGGCCTGCGGCCATCGCACCCAGGTCCGTCAGGCCCTGTGCCTTGAGATCGGCCTGCCACACCCGGCCGCGGGCAGCGGGGTCCAGGCGCTCCAGGACCGCCGCGTCCGTCACGGGCTCCCAGCCGGAGACCACTCTCCCACCCATCAGACGCACGGTGTCGCCCGGGCGCGAGCGGTAGACGATGGGAGCGCCTTCGGCGCCGCTGTCCTCGGCGGACAGCTCGAAAGGGGCCTCCAGCTCGTAGATGCCGCCCTGCAACTCCACGGCGACGCCGCCCTCGGGCAGTGGGCCGGCGGCCTTGAGCTTGCGGACCTCATCCCGAGCGCGCTCCAGGGTAGCGAACGGGCCGTCGGTGCCGTCGGCAGTGGGCTCGGCCGTAGCGCCGGACCACGCGTCACTGCCCTGAGTGGAGACGTACAGCGTCACCGCGGGCTCGGCGGCGGCGACGGCCAGCGTCAGAGCCAGCAGCGTCACGAAGACGGCGATGAAGCAATGTGGCATGTGCGGCAACCTCCTTGCGCAGCTCCGTGATGGGACTGCGTTCGATGGCGACAGACCGGCGGCCATGGGCGAAACGCCCCCCGCCTGCCGGGGTGTCCGGGCGGCCCCACCACCCGCGGAGACCGCAGCAGGCGCCGGAGGGGCGGCGATGCCGCTCTGCAGCCGACGACAGACCCGGGGAGAGACGCCCGGCGACACCCCATTGCGCCGCTCGACGGCCTCCGGATGTCTCCGGACGGGGCCCAGATAACCTATTCCCGTCGCCCTGAGGCGCAACCTTCTCCGTTGGCGGCGGCCCAGGCCGCAGCCGGCGAGCCCGGCGTGGCGGAGCAGGGGAAAGCGGGGCGCGGAGCGAAGCTGGCTCAGTGGGCGGCGGGAGATAGTCCAGCAAAGAGGTGCATCCATGGCAAGTCTCGGTAACGTCTGCTTCTGTCTGGCGCTGAGCGCGGTGGCCGCCCATGGCGCATCATTGCCAACGACTCTCGGCCTTGGCTCCGGGACTGTCAGCTATCCGGAACCCGCCTGGATGGACGGCTCGCCGGGATATGCGGTCGACGGCGTCCCTATCGTCGCCCGCGCCTCGGCATTCGGCGCCTCGCCCGACTGGAAACAGCAGATTCTGAACTTCCGCGAGGCCGAGGTACGGCGTGAGGATGACTTCAGCGGCCGCAAGGTCACGTGGCGCAAGGAGGGGCCGTTCGGATGGGCCGAGCAGGAGGCCCTTCTCGGCCCGTCGGGCCTTGACCTGGTCTGGCGCCTGAGCCTCACCGATTTCTCCGGCAATGTGGAGATCAACGTCTGCTTCCCGGACGCCACGCTGGGTGTCTCCCCGTATCACGCGGTGTTCCAGGACGGCAGCACTCAGTCCGATCAGCTCTGGGTCGAGCAGCGGGCGGCGCTGAGAGACCTGCGCTCCCTGGCGATCGAGACACCGCAGCGGCGCATCCTCATCGACGCCGGGGACCGGCCCGGCTGGCAGTTCCAGGACGTCCGCCGCAGCGAGAACACCCGGGGTCTGTACCGCATGGTGTTGCCGCTGTACGGGATCGACGGCCGCCACGAGAGCGAGTACCGGCTGCGCGTCCGCGTGGGCACAGCGACCCCTGAGTTCCGCCCGGTGGAGCTGGACGCCGCAGCCAACATGGGGCTGCGCGACGAGCTGGAGGGCGACGGGCGCGGGGGCTGGACGGACCAGGGAGATAACGACTTGCGCGAGCTGCCCACCGGGGTTCAGTACCTGCGCGGGATCCCGTTTCACATCAGGCAGGATCCGGCCCGGGCGGTGGTGATGCTCAAGGGCGCCGAGCGGCCGTACTTCGCCGCGGAGGCCACGGTGGCCGTCGGAGGCCGTGTGGGCGCCCTGTACCTCCTACACGGTTGCGCCTGGGCAGGGGCGGGGGAGACGGCCTTCACCGCCACCGTCCGCTACGAGGACGGCGGCACCGCGGAGGCTCCCGTGCGGGTGGGGCACGAGGCTTTGGACTGGTGGGGCGTGCGGGACCTGGGTGAGGAGGCCAAGGTTGCGTGGCGCGGAGCCAATGCGCGCTCGCCCATCGGCCTGATGGCACTGCGCTGGGTCAACCCGGAACCGGAGCGCCCCGTGCGCGAGCTGGTGCTCCGCTCGGGAGACGGTCCGGTGGCGGGCATCGTGGCGATCACCGTGGCGTCGGCCCCCGTGGCGTTCTCCGGAGCCACGGCGGGCGCGGCCAGGCTCCCGCACCTGAAGGTGGCCGCCGCCGGTCAGATCGGCCTCGACCTGTGCTTCCGTGAGACCAGATTGGACCCGGACTGGCAGAGCGCGAACCTCAAGACGGCAGATGACCTGACGTCCGGTGATCTGCTCCTGGTCTGCGAGGACCTCGCCCCGGAGACGGCCGGTCGGGTGGCGGACCGGGTACGTGAGGGCGGGCGCCTGCTGGTGTTCGGTCCCCCTCCGGCGGGGCTTGCCCAGATCCTGCCCGTCACCTTCGCAGACCCTCCGGTGCTGCGCTCCATCGCCCCCTACTGGCGCTGGGCAGAAGGTGAGAAGAAGGCGTTCTTCCTGCATCCCGCCGATCCATTGGGCCCGCTGACCTCGGGTTTCGACCTGCAGCAGATGCCCCCGGCCGGAGCACTGTACGAGGCCCGGGCCCGCGAAGGGGCGACGGTAGAGGCCGAATGGGTCGGAACCGACGGTGAGCGCTATCCGGCGGTAGCTTCGTGCGCGGTAGGTAGCGGGAAGGTGGCGTATCTCAACCTCCCCCGCCTGTACCCGGCCTGCGGCGGCACGGACCATGGCCGCCTGTTCCGCTCCGTGAACCGCTATTGGGACCCACTGCTGCTGAGGCTGGCCTATCACGCGGCAGGGCAAGACGACGTGGCCGTGGCGATCGGGAGGCTGTTCGCCGCCAAGGCCGACAGGGAGAGACTGCTTGCGCCCTGGGCCCGACTGCAGGTCGGTCTCGAGGACCTGGGGGCGCTGGCGGCGTACTCAGGCGGCGATGAAGCCTCGGCGCGTCTCGCCCACGTCGAGGACATCGCCCAGGCCGCAGAGGCCTCCATCGAGGCGGGGGACGCCGCGGTCGAGGGGTTGATGGGCGAGCAGGCCGCCGGGGCCTATGCCGAGGCGACGGCGCAACTGGAGGCCGCCCTGGCGCAGTGTCAGAGCGCCACGGAGACGCTCCGGGGGGAGCTACTGGGAGCCGGCATGCCGGCTTTCACGCCCGCCGCGGGATCGCCGGTGCGCGTGGGGACCACTCACCTGCACCACGGTCTGGTCTACCCCGGCGGCCCCAGCCGCAAGTGGCTCTACGACCGGGCGCTGCAGGCCATGCGTCGCGAGCTGGGCTGGGACACCTTCGACATCGTCGTGGGCGGCTACGGCGCCAACCAACTGCGTCCGGACGGCAAGACACTCTCGCCCGGGGCCCTCGATGACATCATCGCCTCGGCACGCGACAGCGGCATGGACATGATCCTGTGCACGGTGGCCGGGGTGTTCACCGGCGAGGGCGAGACAACGCCCTACTCCGACGCGGACAACTCCCGACGGGCGGAGGTACTGACGGCCCTTGCCCGGTACCTTGGCCCCGATCCGAGCTGCTACGGCTTCCAGCCCAACAACGAGCCCGGGATGGGGGCCAAGCCGGAAGCCATGTTCGGCTACAACCCCGAGACGATCGGCGCGTTCCGACGGTGGCTGCTGGAGCGCCACGGCGACCTGAACAGGGTGAGTGCCGCTGTGGGTGAGGCCTTCTCCACCGCCGAGGAGATCATCCCGCCCTGTCCGGAGGACATGGAGAGCATCGCGGCGGGCGAGCCCCGTCGGGCACTGTGGGCGGAGTGGATCGAGTTCCGCTTCAAGTTGATGGAGCGAATGCACCGCAGCGATTACCAGGCGCTGCGCGCGGGAAGTGACAAGCCGATCCTCGACCGCACCGCCGGTGATGGCATGAACTGGTGTGGGGTGCCGGGCAGCGGCGCTCTGCATGCGGCCCGGCAGGACCGCCGCAGCCTGTGGCACGATGCCCTCGGCTCCCACGTGATCTCGCCCTTCTTGCTGGACTACCAGGTCGGCATGAGTCGCGGCAGGCGCATCGTGCAAAGTGAGTATTACTGGAGCACCTACGGCGGAGCCTCCGACGGCGTGCGCTATCGTTTCGGCGGCAACTTCATGCACCCGTACCAGGACAATGATGCGCGCAACTTCGCCGCCGTGGGCCGCAACTTCTGGAAGGCGCTCTCCCGCGGCAACGACCTGTTCACGGTCTACTTCGCCAATCCCACCAACACCTACGGGCAGTACGACGAGGGCTACTGGGGCGCCCACTGCGCCTACTTCGGCGACGGTTCGTTCAAGGCCATGACGCACGCGATGAGCGTGTACCCGTCCGAGGCCAATCGCATCCGCGGCGAGCTCGTGGGAGCGACACACATGGCGCAGGTGGGGATCCTCGAGCCCCTGGCTTCCGTCGTCCACACCACCGGCACCGCGGTGGGACAGGACGTGCGGGACGTGCAATACGAGGCCGAAGGACTGCACCGGACGCTGCTGGCGGCCCACGTGCAGACGGAGATCGTCGGCGAGTGGCGGCTGCTCGAGGGCCCTGCGGCGGAGCCGGAACCGGGGGCCTCGGTGTCCGCGATGCCTTGGGAGCTTCCGCCGGTGCTCATCGTGCCCTACGGCGTCTTTCTCAGCAATGCCACCCAGGACCGACTCATCGACTGGGTGCAAGGAGGCGGCGTGCTCCTGGCGACGGGGCCGGTAGGGCTTTACGACGAGCTCGGACACGACTCCGGGAGGCTCTTGCAGGCGGCCTTCCCCGGGGTCACGGTGTCCCGTGGCGACGGGGCCGCCACGCCGCTGGGGGAGAGTGCCCAGGTGCGCCGCCGCTGGGGCTTCGCCGGCGCTGAGGCGGCGCTGAGCTATGCCGACGGCCGGGCGGCGATCCTGCGCGGGCGGATAGGAGCCGGTGAAGTGATCGTCGCGGGCTTTGCCTTCCTCGACGGAGCGCAGACGGTGGGGGATCTGGTGAAGGCTCTGGTCGACAGTTACGCGCCGCCGCAAGTGACGGCCGAGAACGAACGGGTGCAGGTCTACCTGTGCCGCCGTGGCGCCACGGAGGTGCTGTACGTCATCAACGAGGACCATGCCCACAGTCAGCAGGTCAGTGTTGGCCTGGCGGCGCCTGCAATTGTCAGCGATCTGCGTCTAGGGTTGACGCTGGGGACCCGAGACAGGCTGAGCCTGAGTTTGAGACCGGGGGAATGCCGCGTGTTCCGGATGGAGAACGGGTAGCGGGCGAGGAGGCGACAACGGCGCAAGACAGGGACACGGGGAATACCTGAGAACGACGAGGAGACGGCGGGCCGGCCACAGCGGCGCGGTACAGGCCCGCGCCCTTCAGCACGGCCGCAGTGCCCTCCGCCGTGGCCGTTCTCCTCGAGGTGCGGCCGGAAACCCCGCCTTCGCAGCGAATGTCATTCTGAGAGCGTCCGCTCCCGAAGGGAGCAGCTCGAAGAATCTCCTGGCATTCAGCGAGATTCTTCGCTATCTCGCTGCGCGAGATGGACGCTCAGAGTGACAGGAACCGGGCCGGCCAGGCTTCTCGGCCGCGCCTCTCGGTTCTGTGTGTCTCTGTGGTCCTCCGTTCACCCTCTCCATATACCTGCACCGTCTGCTCCTCTCCCCTACCACGCGCGGCGCAGTGCCTTGAGCAGCTTCTCCACCGTATCGCACTCGGCCATCAGGTGGCACATCGGCTCGTAGCACTGGAGCTGGCTGTCCGCGGTGTTCCAGCGTTCCTTCGCCTCGGGGACCAGCCAGACCACGCGGTGGGCACCCCGCACGAGGTCCTCAAAGGCCCACTGCATCGCCTCGGAATGGTTGTTCCGCCCATCGCCGATGACGATCACCGAGGTGCGGCGCCCCACCAGGTGAGGCTCGTCCTGCAGGAGCCGGTAGCAGGCCCCGCCGAAGTCGCTGAAGGCATGCAGGTCCAGGCCGGCGTCTTCGGCCGCCCGGGGCAGGTCCGCCTCGCCCGAAAGCAGCGCCGAGGTGACCTCCCGGGCGCGGTTGGTATAGCCAAACACCCGCAGCTTGCGGGCGGTAGCCGCCAGACCGCGGAGCAGCTCCAGGGTCAGCTCGGCCATCCTCACCACCGAGCCCGAGACGTCACAGAGCACCAGGAGCTCCGGATCGCGGATCTTGTGACGGCGGTGGGAGAGCAAGAAGGGTACCCCGCCGAACTGCAGCGACCTGCGCACGGTTGTCTTCATCTCGACACTGCCGCGATGCGCGCTCCTGCGACGCCTGGCGGCCCGTGTCGCCAGGCGCCGGGCCATCAGCCCCACGTGGCGCCGAAGCTCACGCAGCTCGGCGGGCGACATGCGGCGCGGCGAACTGCGGAGCAGCTCGCGTACGGCTCTTTGGGTCTCACGCGGCGCCGGAGCGATGAAATGGGGGGTGCGTCCGGCGGAGCCCTCCTCCTGCCGACCCAGGCCCTGGGTGCCCTCGCCCTGACCCGCCGAGGCCGCCTGCGGCCGGGACTGGTCGCCTTCTCGCTTCTGGTCGGTGCCCGCTTCGTCCGGCTTGCCGCGGTCCTCCCCGGACGTGGCTGACTGCTCCTTCGGGGGCCGCTCTCCGGGCTCCCCGCGGCCGCCCTCCTCGCCGGTCGCACCGGACTGGTTCCGCTCAGCCCGGGACATCTGCCCGCCGCGTCCGGGCCCGCGACGGTTCTTGTCCTCCTTGGGTAGAGGCGGGGGGGCGAAGTAGCGGGCGAACTCCTCGTCGAAGACCGGCGTCAGGTCGGCGCGCTTGACCAGCGTGGTGCGCAACGCTTCGCGGAAGGCCGCGCGGTCCAGCCAGGGGACGTGCTGGAGGGCCGCGAGCGCGTCCAGATGCTCGCCGGTAGAGATGTCGATGCCCCGCGCCCGCAGGCGCCGGACGAACTTGCGGATGTGGGTGTGCATCAGCGTCACCTGAGGGTGCGGCCGGGGCGCCGCTGCGGTCCACACGCCGTTGACATGACCCGCCACGGCCGAGACCAGAACCGGGGGCACGGAGTGCCGGCGCCTACACCTTCAGCAGATTCTGGACTTCTTTCCGACCCCGCTCCAGGTCGCGCCTGGTCTTGAGGATCACGCTCATGGTGTCGCGGACCAGGTCGGCATCCAGGCTTTCGGCACCCAGGGCCACCAGCGCCCGGGCCCAGTCCAGCGTCTCGCTGAGGGTTGGGGACTTCTCCAGCTCCCACCCGCGCAGGCGGTGGACCATCGCCACCAGCTTGTGCACCAGTCGCTCCGGAAGGTCCGGAACTCGGAGCTTGACGACCTCCGCCTCCTCCTGCGGCGCCGGGAAGTCGATGAACAGGTGCAAACAGCGCCGCCGTAGCGCGTCGGAGACCTCCCGCGTTGCATTGCTGGTGAGCACCACCAACGGCACATGGCGGGCCGCGATGGTCCCCAGCTCCGGGATGCTCACCTGGTAATCGCTGAGCAGCTCGAGCAAGAAGGCCTCGAACTCCTCGTCCGCCCGGTCGATCTCGTCCACCAGCAGGACCACCGGCTCTTCCGAGGTGATCGCCTGCAGCAGGGGCCGCGGCAGCAGGAAGGCTCTGGAGAAGAAGCCCCCCGGCTGCTGCTCCAGCCGCTCCACGGCTTCGCCCAGGTCTGAGACGCCCTGCAGGAGGTCGCCCAGTTGGTCCTTGAGTATCTGTGAGTACAGAAGCTGCTTGGCGTACTCCCACTCGTAGAGGGCTTTCGCCTCGTCCAGACCTTCGTAGCACTGCAGGCGCAGCAGCGGGCTTTCCAGAGCCGCGGCGCAGGCCTTGGCCAGCTCGGTCTTCCCCACCCCGGGCGGCCCCTCGACCAGCAGCGGCTTGCCCAGTCTCTGCGCGAGGAACACGGCGGTGCAGATGGCGCGCGTGGCGACATACCCGGCCTCGCGCAGAAGGCCGCGCACCTGCTCGATTTGCTCAAACTGCCTGTGGGTTGGGCTTTCCATTGGTGCTCCGAGGGGATGAATAGCCGCGTACGCGGCGGTGACGCCAGTTTAGCAGAGCAGGGGCGCATGTGTCGACATCGCGGCCCGGCGGCTCAGCGCGGCACGGTGCCTCTCGCGGTGGAGGTAGGTATTGCGCCGCGCGGTGCCGAACCAATGGTTTGGTTGTCCGGTCCGGGACGCCGACCGGCGACGCACGAGGCCGCAGATGCCCCGCCGCACCGGGGTGAGAAAGGACTGTCCGGCATGCGCTATCGTCTACCGCTTCTGTGCCTGCTCACGGCTCTCTTGGCCTGTGTCGTCCACGCTCAGAGCTTGACCTCGGGGTTCGAGGAGGGGACGCCGCCGGATGGCTGGGTCATCCCGGCCAACGGCCTCTCCACGGCTTCGGACACCGTCGCCCGCAGCGGGCAGTGGAGCCTGAAGATTGTGGACCCGGACGACGAGGTCGGCTCCAGCGCACGCTCTCCCCGCATCCCGGTGGAAGCGGGTCAACTGTGTCTGGTCACCGTCTGGACCTACCTCGATAGTGGCGACGCCTCCGGCCTGGGCGTCTATCTGGACTTCGCCGACGCCGAGGGCAAGCGCCTCGCCGAGCCCTCTGAGGCCTCCAACCGCAGGCCCGCCATGCGCCCCGGGGAGTGGACGCGCCTCACCTACTCCTATCCGGCGCCCGAGGGCGCCACACAGGTGGGCCTGTGGTTGCACAGCTTCTCGGCGTCGGCGGTCACGTGCTAAGTGGATGATGTGGAGCTCACCGTCGCCTCGCCCGACGAGTACGGGCCCTGTCTGGATTGGGCGGGGGGCGTTCCGGAGCGTCAGGTGCGCAGAGCCTGGCCCTGCGCGGTGCGCTGGGAACATGGGCTCTCGTCCTCACTGACCCGCTCCTTCACCGAGCCTCAGGACTTCAGTGAGTTCGGCGCGGTGAGGCTGTGGATCCACTCCTCGGCGGCCAACGACTCGACCTTCATGTTCATCGTCAACTCCGAGAACGAAGCCACCCAGGGCTCTGACTACTACGGGCTCAAGCTCACCGTGGACTGGGAGGGCTGGAAGCAGCTCACCATACCGCTGCATGAGATCGGCAAGTCCCGCGAGCCCGTGGGCTGGCACAAGGTGGACAGCGTGGTGCTCACCGCCGCCGGCTGGGGGCAGACGGTCAACCCCGAGACGGTGCTTGTGCTCGACGGCTTCGAACTGGTGCAGGCCGATCAGGGCGCGCTGGGCCTGCCCTCGGATGAGGCCTTCTTCGCCGACCTCGATCTGTCATCGCTGGCCTTGGCCGGTGTGAAGGCCGCCGTGGAGGTGGGAGACATGGCCGCCGCCCGCGAGGCCCTGGCCCGGCATCTGCGAGAGCGCACGAGCCCGAGGTGGCTCTTCGACTGGCGCGACCGGCCCCTGCGCGACGCCCGCGTGCCCGGCCCTCAGGACGACAGGGCACCGGATCAGTGGGACTACTACTCCACCTTCATTACCGTCGACTGGCAGGGCTGGAAGCACTTCTCCATCAGCAAGGCCGACGTGAGCCCCGAGACCATCGTGGAGGGCCAGGGGAGAAGAGGCAAGCAGCCCATCGGCTGGCACTGGATCCAGTACATCGCGCTCAACGCCAAGGGCTGGGAGCTGACGCCCCACCCCGAGACGGTGCTGTACTTCGATGACATCAAGCTTGTGGGCAAGGACAAGACGGTGACCATCGGCGACTTCGAGGGTGATGAGCCCGGCTGGACGGGGCTGGAGCTGTCCGACGAGCAGGTGAAGACGGGGAAGGCGGCGGGCAAGTGGGCCAATCAGGTGCTCACCACGGGGATCAAGTGCACCGACATCCCCCATGACTGGACGCAGTTCGACTCGCTGGACTTCTGGGTGTACTCCGAGAGAGTGACGGGGTCGCGGATGGTGCTGGTGCTCGACTCGGACGTGCCGGGCGATGTCGCCGCGGCGGAGAAGGCGCTCCGCCACGAGTTCGACTACACCATGGGGCCCGGCGAGAAGGAGACGTTGACCTTCGGCGAGCAGATCGACTGGACGGCCAATCCCACCGAGGGCGAGGCCAAGACGCATCTGTGGAACGAGTCGCTCAACAGGCACTTCCACTTCCGCGCCCTGTCCGAGGCGTACTGGAACACGGGACAGGACAAGTACGCCGCCGAGATCGCGGCCCAGATCCTGGACTGGACCTCCCGCATGCCCCGACCGCTGCTCTCCAACGGCAACAGCGTGGGGCACTATGCGTGGCAGACGCTGACGACGGGCATCCGTCTGGCCGACACCTGGCCCCAGGCGCTCTACCGCTGCCTGGACAGCCCGGCCTTCACCCCGGAGGTACTGACGGCGATGATGAAGGCGGTCGGGGAGCAGGCCAGGCATCTGGTGCGCTGGCCCAGTCAGGGGAACTGGCTCACCGCCGAATCCAACGGCCTGTTCACCGCCGGCATGCTGTTTCCTGAGTTCAAGGAAGCCCCCGAGTGGCGTCGCATCGCCATCGAGCGGCTCTACCGGCAACTGGATGACGAGGTGTACCCGGATGGGATGGAGTACGAGCTGGCCGCAGGGTACAACAACTGGGTAGTCAGCGAGTTCGCCCACATCCTGGAGGTCGCCGACCTCAACGACCTGCGGGGCGAGCTGCCCGACGACTATCTGGCCAAGATGGAGAAGATGTTCAACTACCTGCTGTACGCCTCCATGCCCAACGGCGCGATTCCGGGTCTCAACGACTCCGGAAACGCGGATGTGCGGGCGCTCCTGACTACCGCGTTCGACCTCTTCCCTGAGCGCACGGACTTCCAGTTCGTCGCCACCGGCCGCGCCTACGGAGAACCGCCATTGCCGACCTCCTACGCCTTCCCCCGGAGCGGGCACTATGTGATGCGCTCCGGCTGGGACGCAGACGCGACCTACATGCTGTTGGATGCCGGTCCCTTCGGGTTTGGGCACCAGCACGAGGATAAGCTCAGCTTCGTCCTGTGGGCCAAGGGCAGGCAGCACGTGCTGGACCCCGGGAACTTCTCCTACGACCACTCCCGCTGGCGCCGCTATGTGCTTGCCACCTACGGTCACAACACGGTGATGGTGGACGGTCTGGGCCAGAACCGCAGGGCCAGGCGCGACACGTACTTCTGGCCCCGGCCCTGGGAGGGCCGCTCGCCCGTGGGGCAGGACGCCGCCTTCGCCACCACCCCGCCGGCGGACCTGGCACGCGGCGTCTATCGCGACGGCTACGGGCCGGACAATGCGCTGGACGTGGTCCATACCCGACGGGTCCTGTACATGCGCGACAGAGACTACTTCGTCATCTTCGACACTCTGAGCCCCGATGACGATGCCGAGCACCAGTACGAAGCGCTCTTCCATCTGGACACCACGCAGGTCGCCACGGGCGAGGACAAGTCCGTGACAAGCCTCAACGAGGGGCAGAGCAACCTGACAATCACCCCTGCCGGAGACATGGACCTTCAGATTGTCACAGGTAAGGCCGATGAACCGGTGCAGGGGTGGGCGAACGGGCCGTGGCGGGCCGTGCCAACGGCCATCTATGGCGTCCGGGGCACAGGCGTGGTGCACATGGCCTTCGTACTGGAGCCGGTGGGGACGGAGCAGGAGCGGCAGGTGTCGCAAGTGAGGCGCGTGGAGGAGCACGACACCGCCATCGCGTTGGAGCTGACCTTCACAGACGGGACCAGGCAGGTCATCGCCCAGCAGGACAACCCCGGAACAGCGGTGGCGATTGCCGGGATCACGTCGGATCGCGAGGTGATTGTCGAGAACCGCAACGGTGCGGGAGACGTCGTGGACGGGTTCACGATCACCGGCGAGGAGCCGCAGTGGCCGTAACCTGCTCCCATGGTCCCGCGGCGGCGGGAAGGCCTGAGGGAGGGCTTGGGTGGGGACGGCGAGTGCCGAGCAGACGGCCATCAACGCTGGGAGGGTACGACATGTCGGGACGAAACGTGGTCATCGCGATCGTGGCACTTGCGCTGGCGGCTCCGGCCTTCGCCGGGGACATCGTCGCCATGCCCACCGGGAACACGGTGGCGCCGCGCAACGTCGAGCTGAACGCCATCCTGTGGGAGAGGCCTCCGAGCCAGGGCCCCGGGGACTACATCACCATCGGTGAGGTCTTCATCGGGGTGACCGACTGGCTCGAGCTGGATGTCGTGTACGCCGACGTCAAGGACGTAGACAGCTACATGGAGGTCAACCTCTACGGCACGGTACTGAAGGAGAAGCCGAACTTCCCGTCGCTCATCGTGGGCGTGACCAATGTGTTGGGGCAGGACTGGCTGCCGGGTGCGGCCAAGTTCGCCGGTACCGGAGACGACCCGTCGTTCTTCGCGGTGAGCAGCTACAATCTGTTGGTGCCTCCGGGGCCGCCAAGCTGGACGGAGCCCCTGATTCGCCTGCATCTGGGCTGGGGCACGGGCTGGCACGATGAGGAGCTCTTCGGGGGAGCGCAGTTCCTGGTGGACCCCAAGCTCGGCGGGGCGATCCTGAGCTACAAGTCGATGCCGGCCTACGTGGCCACGTGGAAACCCCTGGACTGGCTGGAGGTCACCTACGGGGCGCTGGACGGCAGACCGGTCTACCGCCTGGGCGGCTTCCTGAGCTGGTAGCACACGGAGACGCATCAGGCAATGTCGGTAGACGCGGCCGGCCCGGAAGCACCTCGGGCCGGCCGCAGCCTTCTCGGCAACCGGGCGCGTCGGGGAGACGGGCCCTGCGGCCCGAGCGTGTTCGTCCTTGCGGGGACAGCGACAGTGCTCCGAGAGGTATGCAGCATCGGCGCTGCGTGAGATGTCCCGGCTCAGTGCAGCAGTTCCGGGAAACTCGCCAGCATGGCCGCCGCTACACCGAAGTAGATGAGCAGGGCGAAGGAGTCGTTGACCGTGGTCACCAGCGGGCCGGAGGCGATGGCCGGGTCAATGCCCAGGCGTGCGAAGATGAAGGGGATAACCGTCCCTACAAGGCAGGCCCAAACGATGGCGAGGGTCATGGAGACCGCCACCACCGGGCCGAAGCCGGGGTTCTGCATGAAGACGGCGCCGATGCCTCCGGCGATCACCCCACAGACCAGACCGATCACCAGGGCCGTCATCGCCTCTCTCCCCAGCATGCGCCAGATGCGGTCGGGCTCCACCACCCCCAGGGCCATCCCGCGCACGACCACGGTCGCCGCCTGCAGGCCGCTGTTGCCCGACATCGCACTGATGACCGGGATGAAGGCCGCCAGGCCAAGAGCCGCCTCCAAGGAGCCCGTGAACAGTCGGATCACCGTGGCCGACAGGAACGTGCCCAGAAGACACACCAGCAGCCACGGCAGACGCAGGCGGGCGACGCGGACGCTGGAGGCCGAGACCAGAGCCTCGGCACTGGTGCCGGCGAACTGCGACAGATCCTCGGTGTGCTCCTCCTGGATGGCGTCAATCACGTCATCGACGGTCACCATCCCGATGAGCCGGCCGTCCTCATCGACCACCGGCAGGCCCAGGAGATCGTACTTGTCCACCAGCCGCACGACCTCTTCCCGGTCGGTGTCCGGGCTCACGGAGACCGGGTCGGGCACCATGAAGTCGGCCAGGCGAGCCGTTCCCGGAGCGGTGACCAGCTCCGGAAGGTTGATGACTCCCAGTAGGTGCCGGTCATCGTCGATGACATAGAGATAGGACAGGGCGTCGGTGGGTATGTCGTGGTTGCGCAGATGCTGGATCACGTCGGAGGCCGTCAGGTCCGAGGGCGCCATGAGCAGATCACTGGTCATCACGCCGCCGGCGACGTCCTCGGGGAACTGCAGCAGTTGCCGCAGCTCGAGCGCCTCTTCCCGGGGGATGCGCTCCAGCACGCGGTGGCGCCGCTCGTCGTCCAGCAGGTTGACTACGTCTGACCCCACGTCCGGAGGCATGGCGTCGATGATCTCCGCCAGCTCCTCGTCGGGGGTGGCCTCCGCCAGGTCTGCCCCAATGTCGTCGTCCACCTCCTCCAGCACGATCCCGGCCTCGTCCGTATCCAGCAGCGCGAAGACCGCCTCGCGCTCATCGGGGTCCAGCTCCCGCATGGCGTAGGCGATGTCCATGGGATGGTAGCCGCTGATCAGCCCTTCCAGGGCCCCACGCACGTTGGAGCTGGTGGCCGCGCGGATCGCGACGGCAACCTCCTTCGGGCTCCGTGCCTTGACGGCATCGTACGGTGTAGTGGGGTCCATGGCAGTCCACCTGCTGAAACTAGGTCCGGCGGCGGGAACGGCGGCTGTGCGACGCGGCGATGGATGACTCCGATCCCGGAGCACGGCAGGGCGTATGGGGGAGCAGAGGGTGGAACGGGGCAAGTTTAGCGCGTCGAAGAGCCAACGTCAAGGGCACACCGGACGGTGATGGTGGGCGAAAGGGGGCGGCGGTGAGGGGCCGTCGGCAGTCTGAGGGAGGGCCAACGTCGGGTGCCGGTCGTCGCCCGACCCGCAAGCGGCAAAGCCCCCCGCAAGTAGTCGAAAGGCGCGGTTTGGCACCTCGGCGCAACCGGACAAGAGGACAAGGATCGACGGGGCACGATCCACACACGGGGGCCGACTCCGGCGTCGTTTTGAGATCTTGAGCCGTGTCTCAGACTACGCAGCGGCGCGCCAGGCCGGCAATGAGCAGCACGGCCGCGGAAAGCCCGAGCGTCCCCTCCAGCGCCGCCAATCCCAGCCCCACCCAGGTAGCCGGTTGCATCAGAGGGGAGCCCAGACCGGCGAAGCAAACGAGGCTGTAATACAGGGCCGCCGCGAAGCCCTGCAACACCCCGCCTGCCGGCGCTATCGGGCCCATTCCGGGCCCAACGAGGAGCGCCGCCTCCGCCGAACTCACACAGAGCCCGGCCCAGCCATGGAGGAAGGCGAATAGCAGCACGGCCACCGCGGACCACGCGAGCACCGTGGCTGGGGCCGGCACCCGCCGGCCGAGAGCGGGAGCGTCTGGACCCCGGGACCGCCGCGGCCACAGGCCGCGCAGCACACCGTCGCGCCGGAGACAGTGCAGCTCCCGGAGCCTGAAGGCCGTGGCCTGCCGACCGCACCCGCAGGCCTCCAGGGCGGCGGCAAGCTGGCGGTACACCGCGGCGCACGCGCCGTAGGACACATGCGGACCGGACAGGGTGCGGACGGCCAGGAGCTCGTCGTAGATCACGGACTCGTTGGCGCACAGAGGGCAGCGCCCCAGGGCGGCGCCTTCCAGGCGGGTCTCGGGAGCGAGCGTCAGCCCCCGCAACTGGGCGCCGCGAAGGTCGGCGTGTCGCAGGTCGGCCGGGCGGAAGGCCCCCGCGGCACGGCCGGCGATCCCGGTCTGGCGAAGCAGCCACACCCCGCCTATGGTGGCATAGCGCAGATCGGCTCCACGCAGGTCGGCTCGGCACAGGCGCGTCCCCAGCAGGTCCGCGCCACGCAAATCGGCACCGCGGAGGTTGGCGGCGGACAGATCGGCACCGGACAGGTCCGCCGAGCCCAGGTCGGCCCGAGAGAGGTCGGCACCGTACATCTCGGCGCCCGTCAGTGAGGCACCGTACATCCGGGCGCCGTCCAGGCGGGTAGCGGTCAACTGCGTCTCGCGTAGGTCCGCACGGGTCAGGTCCGCGTCGCTGAGGCGCGCATCGGGCAACACGAGACCGCGCAGCCCCGCCTCGGCCAGATGGGCACCCTCGAGGTCGGCCTGAAAAAGCACGGCCTCCGAAAGATCGGCACCCGTCAGCTCCGCCCCGCGCAGCCGCGCTCCAGACAGGTCGGCCCCATGGAGGTTGGCACCGCGCAGATCGGCCTTTGTCAGGTCTGCCCGCTGCAGACGAGCGTTCGACAGCAGTGCATCCGACAGATCCGCCCCTGTCAGGTCCCTGCCCGCCAGGTCGGCACCCCGCAGGTCGACACCCCTGAGCGACCGGCCCCGCAGGTCACCGCCAATCACCTCGGCGAGCGCGGAGGTAACGGCTCCCGCCCCACCGGACGTCTGCGCGCCCCGGGCCGGCCCGTCCTGTGCGGCCACGGTGTCGGTCCCGGGGTCTGCAGCTTCCACGCCAACCACGGAGTCGCCGTGCGGCTCCGGCGTCTCATCATCTGAGACAAGGCGCACGGGCGCTGTCTCGTCATCGTCGAGACGGAACCAGTCGTCTGCGAGTCTGTCGGGGGCCACTCGGTCTGTGCTCCTATGTCACCGGCAATCGACGGGCACGGCCCTCCACCACACACCCTGTCAGGCGGGTGGCCACGCATCGGCGTTCGTCTTTGCCCTGCAATATCCGTTCCGCCGATCTTGCGAGGTGAGTTCAGTCTCCCCCGCCTCTCCCACGGGTTGCACCCGTGGCTAGCGTGCATTGCCCCTTCGGGGCAGACGGCGACGGCACGGCACGCGGTCCCCCGCCTCTCCCCCGCCTCTCCCCCGCCTCTCCCCTGCCTCTCCCCTGCCTCTCCCCCGCCTCTCCCCCGCCTCTCCCCCGCCTCTCCCCCGCCTCTCCCCTGCCTCTTGCTGTTTACCACCCGGAGCGGGTAAGGTATAATCGCCGTCGCTAGCCCTACACCCGAACACTCAGCCATCGACGCCTGAGGTCATCGGACTATGGCACTGCTCGTGCGCTTCCTGCGCTTCGCTCGGCCCTACAGGGTCGCCCTGGCCGTGTCTCTCTTTCTGGTGTTCATCACCACCGGCCTGTCCATGCCTATGCCGTACATCACCGGCCAGCTTATCGACAAGCTGACCAAGATCTATGGCGCCGGGTGGAGTACACTCTCGGCCCAGAGCCAGTCCGATGCCATCAGCGGCGCTCAGAACTACCTGGTCATGGTGATCTTCATCTTGATCGGGCTGGCGGTCGCCGGTTCGGTCATCGGCTACAGCCGTAGCCTCATCATGATGTACCTGGGCAACCGCGTGGTCTTCGACATCCGCCAGAGGCTGTTCCGACATCTCCAGCGGCTGTCCATGCGCTACTACGAGCGCAATTCCAGCGGGCGGATCATGGCCCGCGTGCTGTATGACGTGGACGCCGTGCAGTCTGTGCTCAGTAGTGGCGTGGTGGACATGCTGAGCAATCTGGTCACCCTGCTGGTCGTGTTCGGAATCATGCTGTACTACGGCATCACCCACCAGGTGTGGGTGCTCAGTCTCATCGCCGTGGGTGTTTTGCCCCTGTATGTCATCAACTTCCTGGCCATGCAGAGCAAGATTCGCCAGGCGGCGTCGGAGGCGCGAGATCAGTACTCGGAGGTCTACTCCACGTTGGCCGAGGCGATCTCGGGCATCCGGGTGATCAAGGCCTTCGCCCGGGAGCAATCCGAGGCCCGGCGCTTCGTGCGGGAGATCCGCGAGAGCATCGACCTGAACATCCGCACAGGCAAGCTCCGCACAATCCTGGGCATCAATGCCAATCTCATCACCCGGGCGGCCGATATCACCGTGCTGTTCCTCGGCGGCATGTATGTGCTGGGGCAGAAGATGACCATGGGCGAGCTGATCGCCTTCCGGTCGTACATGGGCATGATGTACGGGCCCATCATCGCCCTGGTCACGATCAACGACACCATCAACTGGGTGATGGCGGCCGTCGAGCGTATCTTCGAGACCCTCGACACCATGCCGGACGTGCAGGAGGCCGAGGATCCGAAGCGGCTGGGGGTCGTGACGGGCAATGTAACGTTGGAGAACGTGGGCTTCTACTACGACCCGGGCGAGATCGTGCTGCAGGACATCAGCATCGAGGCCAAGGCCGGCACCGTCACCGCCCTCGTCGGCCCCAGCGGCAGCGGCAAGACGACCCTTGTGCACCTCCTCCCCCGGTTCTACGATCCCACCGAGGGCCGGATCCTCGTGGACGGCCACGATTTGCAGGATGTGATGATCCGCAGCCTGAGGCGCAATATCGGCATGGTGCTGCAGGAGAGCTTCCTGTTCCAGGGCACCCTGCGCGAGAACATCAAGTACGGCCGCCCCGAGGCCAATGACGAGGAAGTGGTGCAGGCCTCCATCGCCGCCAACTGCCACGACTTCATCATGGAGTTCCCAGACGGCTATGAGACGGTGGTGGGCGAGCGCGGCACTCGGCTCTCAGGCGGCCAGCGGCAGCGTATCGCCATCGCCAGGGCTCTGCTGCGCAACCCCCGGATTCTGATCCTCGATGAGGCCACATCCGACCTGGATTCCGAATCGGAGGCCCTCATCCAGGACGCGCTGGACAAGCTGATGAAGAACCGCACCACCTTCATCATCGCTCACCGCCTCTCGACGGTGATGAATGCGGATCAGATCATGGTCCTGGACCACGGGCACATCGTGGAGCGCGGCACCCACGCCGAGCTGGCCACCGCCGGCGGCCTGTACGCCAGGCTGTGTGAGGTGCAGTTCAAGCGCGCTCAGGAGAAGGTAGAAGAGCACTTGGAGAAAATGCGCGATGATCGGCCCGCCGCGCCGGAGGAGACAGCCGCCGACGCGGAGCCGCAGCAGGCTGAGGCGCAGGGCTCGGCGGAGACGGAGGCCACCGAGGAGGAGCAGGCCACCAAGACCGACACCTCAGAGGACGGCGCGGAGGCGGAGGCCGGTTCGTCCGAGCAAAGCCCGGAGGCAGACGAGGATGGTAGCGATTGACCGGTAGCGCCTGGGAGCGAGGGCCAAGCGTGATTCGCGAAGGCAACAGAGCCTCGACCCGACGTTCCGCCGCCCCGCAGCGGCGGTCGCCGGGGCTCGCGACATGCCCGCCGGTCCTTCTTGCCCGGGTGCTTTTCCTGGCCCTGTGCCACTGCGTCGCTCTGCAGGCCGCCCCGGCACCGGTGGTGGTCATCGAGGGCGACTTCCTCGGCGACGGCGGCGCCTCGATGAGGCCTCAGATGCAGGCCTACACCAAGACGATGCTGGCGGCGCTGGACGCGGCAGACGTCCCGTACTCCAAGACGCGCGATTCGGCGGTGGAGCGCTCCGGAGTACCGGCCGCCAAGGTGGCCGTATTGCCGTACAACCGCGCGATCTCAGCCAAGGAGCTCGCGTCGCTGCAGGCGTTCATCAAGGGCGGCGGGAAGATCGTCGTCTGCTTCCTGGCCCCGACGGAGCTTCTGCACGCGATCGGGGTGCAGCCCGGTGAGGTCGCCATATGCCCAAAGGGCGCCGAGTTCGGAGGGATCCGGCCCGACGCGGAGGTCCTGCCCGGGGCGCCTCAGACGGTAAGACAGTCCAGCGACCGCATCCGCGCCTGTCGGCCTGTGGGCTCGGGCCGGATCGCCGGCACCTGGCTGGACAAGTCGCAGCGGCCCACGGACCGCCCCGCGATCGTTCTCTCCGAGACCGGCGCCTTCCTTAGCCACGTGCTCATGGCCAACGGCGACCGCGCCGCGCAGGGGGCTTTGATGCGCGCGCTGTGCGGCTATTTCGCCCCGGAGGTCCTGCGGGGCGCGATCCCCACCTCGCCGGGCGAGGTCCGGCCGCTGGGCAGCTACGATTCGCTGGCGCACCTGATCGAGTGTCTCCAGGCCCGGTCCGGCGCGGGCGAGGACGTCTCTCGGGCCACTGCGGCGGTGCATGAGGCCGTGGCCAAGCTGCAGGAGGCCGGCGCGGCTCTGGCACGCGGGGATCTCGCGGCGGCAAACGCCGCCGGAGCCGAGGCCAGACGCCGGGCTCAGACCGCCTACTGGATCAGCTACCCCTCCGTAACCCATGAGCTGCGGGGCGTGTGGGCCTGCAATGACGTGCCCCCGAACTGGGAGACGGCCATGCGAACCCTGCGCGAGGCCAATCTCAACGCCGTGTTCCCCTACATGTGCACCGCCGGGGTGGCGTGGTACCCCAGCAAGCATCTGCCCCGGGAGTCGGGGCGCGACTATCTGCAGATGGCCACTGAGGCCGGGCAGCGCTGGGGAGTACCGGTCCATGCCCGCATGCTGAACCTCTATGCCATGTGCATCCCCGCCTCGCAGCGCAGCAAGTATCAGAAGGAAGGCCGCCTGATGGTGTCTTCCTCCGGGAAGACCACCAACTGGCTCTGTGCGGTGAACCCTGCGAACCGCAAGCTCCAGGTAGACCTGGCCGTGGAGATGGCCACGCAGTACCCGGTTGCAGGCATCCATCTGGACTACATGCGCTATCCGGGTGAGAGCTATTGCTTCTGCCCGCACTGCAAGAAGGACTTCGCCCGCTATGTGGGGCGCGCGGTGCCCAACATGGCCGTGGCGGTGAAGTCCGGCGAAACCCGCAAGCAGTTCCTGTCCTGGCGCCGCGAGGTGCTCACCGGCCTTGTCCGAGAGATCCGCCTTGCCCTGCGTCAGGCGCGTCCCGACATGCCGCTCTCGGCGGCCACATTCCTCAACTGGGAGGATCATCGCGACGGCTTCGCGCAGGACTGGAAGGTCTGGGTCGATCGCGGCCTGGTGGACTTCGTCTGTCCCATGTCCTACACCCCCGACAATACCCGCTTCTCCAGCTATGTTTCGCGTCAGAAGGGCTGGGTCAACGGCGCCGTTCCCCTTTGCCCGGGCATCGGTGTCAATGCGGACAACATGACCTTCGGCGGCCCGCAGAACCTGCTGGAGCAGATCACCATCACGCGGAACATGGACACCCAGGGCTGGGTGGTGTTCAACTACGACGCCAGGTTCGTCAGCCAGTACCTGCCG
The DNA here is from genome assembly GCA_964639415.1 of uncultured Armatimonadia bacterium. Lineage (GTDB taxonomy): Bacteria > Armatimonadota > Zipacnadia > Zipacnadales > JABUFB01 > CAYRFY01. The sequence goes on along the minus strand of CAZXDD010000006.1, from coordinate 10,802 downwards.
TTCCTGCGCCTGGGTGCCACCTCGACGCCGGCCGAGTTCGACCCGTTTTGGTCGGCGCCCAAGCCCTGAGGACAGGCAGCGGGTGCGCACACGCGGAGTCACGGGATGGCGCAAGAGGTGTCCCGCGACCGCAGGACTGGCGGCGTCCGGCCGGCCCGGCGACGGCTCGCGCCGCCGGCGTCCTCGGCCACCGGCTCAGAACTGTTGCGCCCCCTGTCTCGACGCCCCGCCGCCGCCCGCACCCCCTTCGGCACAGGTCTCCTCCGTCCGGTGTGGAATAGTCTGGTGCCAAACCGCATCGCTCCGGCGACTCGCCGGGCGCTACCGGCCTGACAGGAGACAGCCCATGACCTTCCTCTCACTGTGGCCCACATGGCCCGCAGGCGTCCTGCTGCTGGTGCTCGCCGTCCCCGTGGCGGGACAGTCCGAGATGGTCGCCAACGGCGGCTTCGAGCTCGCCGACGGTGACGTGCCGGCGTTCTGGCAGCAGCGCACGCCATCCGACGGCGACAGGGACATGGTGTGGGCCGAGCAGACGGCCCGCACCGGGGCCCGCAGCCTGCAGATCGTCGGCCGGACCGGGGAGCCCAGCCGCTGGCGCACAGGCCACCTCGGCGACATCTGCCCGCAGCCTGACGCTGAGTGCGAGCTGACCGGCTGGATTCGCACCGTCGGCGTCGAGGGCAAGGCCTTCTTGAGACTGTACTGCATGGGCGAAGGCGGCGCGATACTCTCACAGCCCGATAGCTCCTTTGTGCGCGGCGACAGCGACTGGACGCAGGTCACGCTGAGGCATCGCGTCCCGGCCGACACGACCTACGCAATGGTATACCTCGAGCTGCTTGGGCCCGGCACGGCCTACTACGACGATGTGCGGCTTTCCGCCCACCGCGTAGCCGAGATGGGCCTGCGTGCCGAGCCCGTGGTGTACTGCCCCGCTGACTTCTGGGACCTGCGGGGTTACGAGATCGCGACCCGTGGGGGGCGCCAGGTGCTGCAGGTGCCTCCCGAGCTGGGGGGCGCCGGCGAGGCCGACCTGTACCTCGAGGTCGACACCGCCCGCTACGAGCTGACCATCACCTATCTCGACGAACCGGACGGGGCCTCCACCCTGATGGCCGTCCTCAATGGCCACCCACTGGGAACGGCGCGTTTCGACGCGGTGACCGCAGGCTCCGAGGATGTGCCGGGGCAGGCGACCTTCGCCGACGTCGATGTCGCGTGCGGCAGCCTGCTCACGCTGCAGGGCCGGGCCGACGAGGGCGAATACTGCCGGATAGTGTCGGTCTCGCTGCGGCGCACGGGACGGCATGGCGGGGAGCTTCCGGGCCCGGGGCAGGTGAAGCCACAGCCATCGCTGCGCGTCTACGGACCGGGGGCAGAGCGAGACGCCGCCAGGCAGTCGCCGGCCGCTTACATCTCGCGCAATGCCCTGCGCCCGGCCTCGGAAGCCCGCGAGGAGCACCTGGCGCGCCTGCAGACTCCGGAGGACTGGCGGGCCTACCAGGAGGGCATCCGGAGCCGGCTGGAGGACTACTTCGGCACGTGGCCCCAGCCGGGGCCGCTGAATGCCCGCGTCGTCGGCCGGATCGACCGCCCGGGCTTTCACATCGACAAAGTCATCTACGAGGGGCAGCCGGGGTACTACGTCACGGCGAACCTGTATGTCCCCGCCGACACGGACTTCCCCGCCCCGGGCGTGCTCTTCGTCTGCGGCCACTCGGCCGAAGGCAAGGGCTATCACCTTTACCACGAGTGCTGCCTGGGCCTGGTGCTCAAGGGCTATGTGGTCTTGGCCATCGACCCCACGGGGCAGGGCGAGCGTTCTGAATACTTCGATCCGGAGACCCTCACCGACCTGGTTCCCCGCACCGTGGCCCAGCACCATCAGCTTGGACGCCCGGCGTTCCTCGTGGGCAAGACACTGGCCGGGTACCGCACCTGGGACGCCATGCGGGGTGTGGACTATCTTCTCTCACGCCCGGAGGTGGATCCGCAGCGGCTGGCGGCTGTGGGCAATTCCGGGGGAGGGCAGATGGCCTTCCTCGTCACCGCCGCGGACCCGCGCATCGCCGTCTGCGTCGCCGCCCATCCCGGTGGCAGCATGGAGAACACGTATCTGAACGGCCAGGGCGTGCGCGACCGGGAGGTGCTCAGTTTGATCCCTCCCCGTCCCTGCCGGGTGGTGGTGGGCGATCGCTCCGGCGAGGACCACGGTCACAAGGTGGATGACATGAAGCGCGTCTGCCGCGGCCTGGGCCTAGACGACGGGCGCTGCGAGCTCGCGTGGGTCGACGGGGTCCACGACATGATGGAGCCCAAGCGTGTGGCGACCTATGAGTGGCTGAACCGCTGGCTGGGCAAGGAAGCCGCCGGCTCGGAGGAGCCAAAGCTGGAGATACTCACCGCCGAGGAACTGTTCTGCACCCCGTCGGGCTACGCGCTCAAGGACCTCGGCGGCGAGAGCGGCCAGACGCTGAACCACAGGGAGTATCTGCGCCTCCGGCCACAGCGGACCCTCCCAGAGAGCCCCGAGCAGGGGCGACAGATGGCCGAGGCCCTCCGCCACGCCGTGTTCACTCGCCTCGGGCTGCACCCCCCGGAGCACCCGGAGGCTCCCGTTGCGCGACAGACCCGCATCTACACCGGCGACGGCTTCACAGGGGAGATGCTCGCACTGCAAAGTACCGGCGAGCCGCCTTTGCCCGCGGTGTTTCTCACTCCCGCGGAAGGCGCCCCGGACGCTCCCCTGATCGTGCACATCGCCCAGTGGGGCAAGCCCGTGAGAGCAGATCGCCCGTCGCTGGCGCTGGAGCTCTGCAGGGGCGGCTGTCCGGTGCTTTCGGTCGATGTACGCGGCACCGGGGAGACAGACGGGCGCGACGGGCGCCACCAGGCGAGCGCGGCGGGCTGGGACCCCGACAACTTCGCGCGCGACAGCCATGCCATCAACCTGTTCGGCTTCACGAGCCGGTCGCTGGACGCTCTGCGGGCCCTGGACGTCTTGGCCGCCCTGGCCTACGCCCATGGGCGCGCGGAGGGCAGGCCGCTGTGGCTGGTAGGCGAGGAGCTGGGGGGAATGTGGGCGCTGCTGGCGGCGGCCTGCGATGAGCGGATCGCGGGAGTGGTGACGGTGGGGACGCTACTCTCGTACGAAAGCCTCCTACAGAGCCCCTACCACGAGGTCCGCGGGTACTTCTGGAACCCGGGAGCGGTGGCGGACTTCGACCTGTGCGAGCTGTCCGCACTCCCGGTATCCCGCCTGGTCTATTGGCTGGACCCGATCGACGCCATGGGACTGCCGGCCGAGGACGCCGCATGGGCCGAGATGACGAGCTGGACCGAGGCCATGACGCGGCATAGCGGCGGCCGTCTCGGACTTCTCCGGGCCGGCACGGCCGACGCCGCCGGCCGTGCTCGGGCGATCGTCGACCTCCTCGGAGGCCGGAGGCCCTAGAGGCGCGGCCGAGGAGTCTGGCCGGCCCGGTTCCTGTCATTCTGAGCCTCCATCTCGCGCAGCGAGACAGCGAAGAATCTCGCTCAATGCCAGGAGATTCCTCGAGCTGCTCCCTCTGGGAGTGGACGCTCTCAGAGTAACATTCCCGGCGAAGGCGGGGGGGCGCCCGGACTTCCAGCTCGATATGCGCCCTGCTGTCGGCCCTATCGAACGCCCTGGCCGCCCGATGGCCGTCCAGCGTCGAAGGTCTCGCGTCTTCCCGGCTGGAAATGGCATCCGTTCTCAACGCCAAACCCGGAGGCGTTCGCCATGCTCCGCACCGCGATTGTCGGATACGGCAGTGTCGCGCGCTCGCATGTCACGGATCTGCGCTTCTTCTCGCAGGACAACCCGCTGCGCCGCAGCGACGATCCGCTGATTGACCTCGTCGCGTGCTGCGACGTGAATCACGCGGCACTCGAGCGGTTCGCGGCCGACACAGGTGTGACGGCGCTCTACCACGACCTCGAGGAGATGCTGCGGGAGCAGCACCCCGACTTCGTCTGCATCGCCACCTGCGCCGACGCCCACCTCGAGCCGGTCCTTACGGCCGCCGCGCACGGGGTACACGTGCTGTGCGAGAAGCCCCTGGCCACGGAGTGCTCCGACTGCGACCGGATGATCGAGGCCTGCGAGCAGGCGAACGTGCAGTTCGTCGTCAGTCACCAGCGTCGTTCGGACCCGGTGCACTGGTACGCCCGGCAGCTTCTGCAGGAGGGGCTGATCGGGCATCTGCGGTACATACACGGTGGCGCCAAGTCGCGGCGGGGCGGCGAGCAGTTGCACAATATCGGCAGCCACCTGATCGATGCCATCGGCATCTTCGGCGGTGAGATCGACTGGGTGGCGGCCTACTGCTCCACAGAGGGCCGCCCCTGTACCATCGAGGATCGAGAGCCCGGAGACCGCGGAGCGGGCTGGGTCCTGGGCGAGCGGGTCGATGCGTGGCTGGGCTACAAGAGCGGGGTGCAGGCGATGCTGCAGTTCAACGAGGACCCCGGGGGCTTCCACTGGGTCCTGTGGGGCACCCAGGGCCGCCTGGCGGTGTTCGGCGCCGACCTGTGGCACTGCAAGCAATGCGAAGCGGGTCCCGGGGAGGAGTGGGAACGGGTGCCGATGCCATCCATCCAGGTGCCCACGAACACGGGTTTTGTCAATCCCGCCGACTGGCCCGCTATCACGGAGAAGCTCGGACCGTACTCGAGAGTGGCGATGATCCGCGAGCTTGCCTATCGCCTACAACACGGCGGGGAGCACACATCCTCGGGGAAAGTGGGCGCCGTTCCCATCGAGACGATGCAGGCGACCTTCGTCTCACACCTGACGGGGTGCAGGGCGAAGCTGCCGTTGCCGGACCGCAGGTCGCCACTGAGCGGATAGTGCCTCCCCCGGGTTCGGGCGGCGGCAATGGCCGCCGGCCCGGGCGCTCGGGTCGCGAACGCGCCCTTCCGGGCACCGGCGCCGGGCCCGCCCCGGCGTCAGCTCACCATTGTCCCTCCGGGCTAGGGCCTTGTATAATCGCACGCTGGAAGGGATCGCCGCCGGGGGAGCGCAGACCCTTTCCCGCACATCCGCCGTCATCCACCGGGGCCCGTCTGGAGGCTGAACTGTCCATGGATTTCCAACTGCCGACGATCCACATCGAGGCCGAGGGCCTCGCCGAGGGCTGGGAGAAGGCCGTGCTCGCCACCTGGGAACGAGGGGCGCGGATCGCCACCCAGTACGATTCCGCGGGGGATCCCCCCAGCCGCGACGCCACTCTCCTGCTGGCCGTGGCCGACCCCTTCTCCGAGCCCCGCATCCATCGCGCCATGCCCGGCGGCTTCTACGAGCTGGAGGTGTACCGGCAGGAGGTGGTGGACGGCATCCACGACCACTGGATCGACCCGGCGGCCGGGAAGTGGCAGTACACCTACCACGAGCGGTTCGCAACCTACACCGTCCCCGGTCTCCCGGAGCCCATCGACCAGATCGACTATGTCGTGCGCACGCTGGCCGAGGCGCCGCACTCCCGGCGGGCGCAGGCGGTGATCTGGAAGACGTGGGATGACGCGGGCATCGATCACCCGGCGTGCCTGCAGCGTTTGTGGTTCCGGGTCTTCGACGACCGCCTGGTCCTGGCGGCCCACATGCGCAGCAACGACGCGTTCAAGGCCGCCTACATGAACATGTACGCTTTCACCGACCTGCAACGCGCGGTGGCCCAAGCCCTCAGCCAGAAGCTGGGCCGCGAGATCCGCGTGGGCCAGTACAACCATGTCGTGGACTCATTCCATATCTACGGCTCGTACTTCGCCGACTTCGAGGGGTTCCTCAAGACCCTGCAGGTCCGCAGCTTTGATGAGCGCACCTACCGCACGGAGGACGTGCAGATACTCATCGACGAGGCCGCCGGGCGCGTGGCGGAGTCCCTTGCCCGCGAGAGGCGCGCCACGGACGGTCCGCAGCCGGAGGAGGTCGCCGAGTGAAGGCCATCATCCTTGCCGCCGGCGCAGGGAGCAAGTGCTTTCCGTATGACCTCACCCGCCAGAAGGCCGCGATGCCCGTCGGCGACACCACCGTGGTCCGCTGGACCTGTGAGTGCCTGCAGCGCTCCGGCGTCGATCGGATCGCGGTGGTCGTCGGGCACCTCCAGGAGCGGGTCCGTCATGCTCTTCTCGGCATCGATGTGGTCTTCGTCGTCCAGTCCGGGCTCACCGGGACGGCTCCCGCGATGCTGCAGGCCGTGGCGCAGATCGGTGCCGAAGACCCTCTTTGCGTGCTCTACGGCGACTGCCTTCTGAGCGAGGAGGCGATCCGCTCGTTCGTCGAGTTGGCCCGGAAGGAGCGGCCCTTCGCGGCGGCGATGGTGGCTCCTCTGGGCGAGCGGGACCCGAGGAACTGGTTGTGCGCCCGGGTGACCGAGGACCGCCTCATCGGAGTCTCGGGCCACCCCAGAGGAGCGGAGCTGCGCCTCTGTGGCGTCTACTACTTCAGCCCGGCCACGCTTCCGTTCGTCCAGGCCAACCCCGGGGTCGTGGAGCAGGTGAACGTCGGCGGCATGCCAAAGATGGAGGCGGAGTTGGCCCAATCGGTGCACATGATGGCCCAGTCGGGGCCGCAGGTCAGGGCCGTCGAGCACCGGGGCCTGTTCGTGGACATCGACAAGCCGTGGCATGTGCTGGAGGCCAACGCGCAGTTTGCCCGCTATCTGTGCTCCCGGCTGGAGGGCGACGAAGTCGCCGCCGGCGCCTCGGTGAGTGACGGCGCCGAGATCTCCGGGCATATCCGCCTCGGACCCGGCTGCCTGGTCGGCAACCGCGTGGTGATCCACGGCAATCTCGTGGCCGGAGCGGGCACGCAGATCACCAACGGCGCCATCATGGGCGGCGACTGCGTGCTGGGCGAGCGCGTAAAGGTCCGGGACTATTGCTCCGTGGGCGCGCAGTCGGTGCTGGGCAACGACTGTCTCGTCGGCCACGGAGCCGAGCTGAGCGGCGTCTGCTTCGAGGGCGCCTATCTGTACCACTACTGCGAGCTGTCCGGAGTGTTTGGGGCCCGGCACGACGTGGGGGCCGCCACGGTCTGCGGCACCCTGCGCTTCGACGACGGCACCACACCGCACACGGTGCACGGCCGCACCGAGCTGCCTGAGGTCGGCGGCAATGACGCCTACTTCGGTGACTACACGCGCACGGGCGTCAACGCGATCGTCATGCCCGGGGTGAAGGTCGGGGCCTATAGCTGCGTCGGCCCCGGCGTCATCCAGTATCACGACGTGGACCACAGGACGCTGGTCCTCGCGAAACAGGAAACGGTGAGTAAGCCTTGGGGACCCGAGAAGTACGGCTGGTAGGATTACTGCTCTGGGCTCTGATGACCTTTGGTCTGGCCCCCCCGGCCCACTGTGACCGGGAATGGAGCGGGCGGTGGCAGACGGACCTGGCCAACGTCTTGAGCGACACCGCCACCCAACTGCAGCAGGCGGTGGTGATCGGCCTGGGTACGGTGGGCGGCAAGAGGGAGGAGTACACGGCCCGTCGGGCGGCGGACAGCCTCGTGGCGACTGCCGCGGCCGTCCAGGCCACCAAGCTCATCATCCACTCTCCGCGGCCCGACAAGCCGGAGAAGGACGGCTTCCCCAGCGGGCACGCGGCCATGGCCTTCTGTCTGGCGACGGTTCTTGCCGAGCGTCACGAGGAGTTGGGCGCCTGGCCCTATGTGTACGCATCGGGCGTGGCATGGTCGCGCATCGAGCTGGGACGGCATACGGTCGGGCAGGTGCTGGCCGGCGTCGGCCTGGGATACATGGTGGGCAATAGCTCCGCCAACGGCCAAGTCTACTTCGGCCAGGTCTTCGTCCCGGATCACGACCGCTTCCTGGGAATGCCGGGCTTCGAGCCCTCGCCACAGGCGGCGACCCCGATCCTGCCCCTACTGGAGATCAGGTGGTGAGGGCTGCTGGGAAGGCCTGAGCGTAGGCGGCAAGAGCGCACTCGGGCGCCGATTGCGCGGCTCGCGTCGGGTCAGAACACGTCTTGACGGGGTCGGCGGGATATGCTATAAAATGCTCCTCGTGTTCGGGGCGTGGCGCAGCTTGGCTAGCGCGTACGGTTCGGGACCGTAAGGTCGCCGGTTCAAATCCGGCCGCCCCGACCACTCAGCCATTCCGGAGAAGGCCCTCACCCTAAGGTGGGGGCCTTTTGCTTTGGAGGTGCTCTCCTGCCGGCCGCCGAACCCTGGCCCTGTTCGGGGCGGTCCCGAGCCCCCATCACATCTGAAACTGTGGAAGTGATACGTCTTGAGCGGCGTCATCGAGCTTCTGCGCGACCTCGTAGCCATCCCCAGCGTCAACCCCTCCGGTCGTCCCCCGGATGACGTCATGTTCGGCGAGCGCCGAGTGGTGGACTACCTCGAGGACCTGCTGCGCCGACACGGCATTGACTGCGTGCGGCAGGAGGCTCTTCCGGGCCGCGAGAATCTCCTGGCCCGGGTGGATGGCCGCGGGCCTGAACCCCTCATCCTCGAGGCCCACACGGATACCGTCTCGGTGGACGGCATGGAGACCGAGCCCTTCGACCCGCGGCTGGCGGATGGACGCGTCTACGGGCGTGGTGCCTGCGACGACAAGGCCTCCCTCGCCGCGATGGTCACCGCACTTTTGCGTATCGCCGCGCGTGGCACCCCGGAGCGAACCTGCCTGCTGGCCGCCACCTGCGACGAGGAGTTCGGGTTCAACGGCGTCAAGGCGTTCCTGGCGGCGCCCGAGGTGGCCGGACTGAGTCGGCCTCTGGTCGAGAAGTCTCTGGCCTGCGCGGGCGAACCCACGGAGCTGGGGATCGTCATCGCCCACAAGGGCGCCTTCCGCTGGCACGTCCGCGCCCGGGGCCGCTCGGCCCACAGTAGCGAGCCGGAGAAGGGCGACAACGCCATCTACAAGATGGCCCGGGTCATCTCGGCACTGGAGCAGTACGCCCTGTCGCTGCGCGAGCGACCGCGTCATCGACTGGTCGGCGGCCCGGCCTTCAGCGTCGGTATCATCAGCGGCGGAACGGCGGTGAATATCGTCCCCGAGGCCTGCGAGATCCAGGTGGATCGCCGGCTGATCCCCGGCGAGGACGGCGAGGCGGTGGCCGACGAGATTCGCGCCTTCCTTCAGGAGCGAGTGGGGGATGAAGTCGAGCTGAGCACACTCTTGGTAGACTGGCCCCTCGAGACCTCCGCCGATGCCGAGGTGGTCCGCAGGGCACAGAGAGCCGCGGCCGCGGTGGGAACAAGCCCGGAGCCCATTGGGGTGCAGTACGGCACGGACGCCAGCAAGATGGCCCGCGAGGGAGTGCAGTGCATCGTGTGCGGCCCCGGACACATCGCCCAGGCGCACACGGCCGTGGAGTGGGTGGAGGTGGCCCAGGTGGAGACGGCAGTGGACTTCTACGAGCACTTCCTCGCCGGCCCGCACGGGAGATAGGGGGACGCCGCCCGAGGCACGGGGCCTACAGCGGGTCGAACTCCGCACAGATCGGGGTGTGATCTGAGGGCTTGTCCAGCGCCCGCGGCCCGCGGTCGATCCAGCAGCGTCGCGACCGCGCCGCCGGCCCCTCCGAGGCCATGATGTGGTCGATGCGCCAGCCCAGGTTCCTCTTGAGCGACCCGGGAAGCCGATAGTCCCAGAAGGTGAACTCCCCGCCATCCTGACTGTGGCGGCGGAACACGTCCTCGAACCCCAGGGCCGCCAGTCTTCGCAGCGCCTCGTGCTCGTCGGGATGGAACCCCACCGCACCCCGGTACTTGTCGGGGTCGAACACGTCCCTGTCATCCGGTGCGATGTTGATATCGCCCACCCACAGCACCTGTTGGTCGACACCGAGCAGCCCCGCCAGCTCCTTCTCAAGCTCGGCAAGCCACGACAGCTTGTAGGCGAACTTCTCCGAGCCCACCTCGGCCCCCTGGGGGACGTAGGTGTTGACGACACGGACACCGCCGATGCGGGCGGAGAGGATCCTGGCCTGCTCCGCGTGCGCGCCGGACGCGAAGCCCGCGCGCACGTCCTCCAGCGGCGTCTTGCTCAGAACCGCCACCCCGTTGTAGCTCTTCTGGCCGTGGAAGGCGACGTGGTATGAGGCGGCGGCGAACGGATCGGCGGGGAAGTCGTCATCCTGAACCTTGGTCTCCTGCAGACACAGGACATCCGGCTGCACCGCCGCCAGCCAATCCAGGACGATCTGCAGCCGGGCGCGAACTCCGTTGACGTTGAAGCTGGCGGCAACCATTGTGTGGGCCTCCGGTGAGTGTACTGCGTACCGCTGCGCCCAGGCGCCCCCGACCTCTGCACAGCCTCAGACTCCCCTCACCTCCCGAACCCCTCGCCATCGATGGCGTGAAGGCGGATCACCCTGGTGCCCTCCGCGGCCAAGGCCAGCGGCAGGCGCCATGTGTTGCCCTCGTTGCGCCGCGAGACGGGCTCGTCGGTGAGCGCATCGGTGGCCTCGTACTCGCCGGGCGGGAGACGCAGCTCGAGGGTGCCGGCGGTGGGGCCGAAGAAGCTGACGACGAAGACGAAAGCCTCCCTCTCCCCTTTGAACCGCACGGACACATCGAGCAGCCCCTCGTCCTGTGCCTCGGTCGTCTCTACCAGTCGCCACCGCGGCGCAAGCCCGGCGCGCTCCAACAAGTCGCCCCACAGGTCGAGGGCGGCGGGATCGGGATGACGGCCGAGGTTCTTGCGGCCCAGGCTGCTGAGCAGCCAGATCACCCGGCCCCGGCCCAGAGCGGTCTCGACCACCGCCGGACAGATCGGAAGAGCGTCGTGTAGGGAAAGAGTGTAGGA
>CAZXDD010000005.1:18961-36045 GCA_964639415.1 uncultured Armatimonadia bacterium | reverse complement strand
GAGATGGAATCTCGTGACTGGAGTTCAGACGTGTGCTCTTCCGATCTGCCCATCTCGACAAGCAGCGGGCGCGGGGCGATGAGGCCGGCGATGTCGTGGGTGTCGAAGTACTTGAAGACCTCGGGCACGATCTGCGAGCCGCAGAAGTTGGCGCGGTTGATCCCGAAGCCCTCCCAGGGGTTGATGTAGCCGATGATGTCGGCCGCCTTGATGCGGGGCTCGGCGGCGGTGGCGAAGGTGGTCATCGTCCCGCCCTGCGAAAGCCCCATCATGCCGATGCGGTCGGGGTTCACCTCCGGACGGGTCTCCAGGTAGTCCACGCAGCGCTTCATGTCGAAGATGTTCAAAGTCAGCGTGTAGATCCCCAAGATCGCGCCACGGACGAAGTGGACATTGCACTTGTCCCGGCCCGGATACGGGTTGCCGCCGTCATCGCGCTCGCCGAAGACCCGTAGGTCGGGGCTGATGGTGAGAAAGCCGTCGCGGGCCATGATCTCGGCGTAGTTGTACTTGTGGGCGGCGATGTTGGCGGCCTTGTCGGCGGTGGTAGCGTTTCCGGCGACGGGGTCCTTGCCGTAGGGGCCGTGGCCGTGGCTGCACAAGATTGCCGCCCCGCTGCCATTCGCGGGCATGTCGATGGGCCTAAGCACCGTGCAGGGCACGGACATGTGCTCTTCGGCATCGAAGATCACTCGCTCGCGGATAAGGCCGTTGTCCTCGATGCTGAAGATGACCTCGGCGTCCAGGTCCACCGGCTGGGGGAAGTCGCCGAGAAGGTCGAAGAACTTCTCACTGGCCCTGGCCTGCCAGTCCTCGAAATCCTCCTGAGTGCTGCCCCGGAAGGACAAGAGCGGCCGCCAGTCCTTGGCGATCTTGTCGAAGTACTCCACCATCGAGAAGTTGCGCTTGGCCATGGGTCGCATCGCCTCCCTGTAGTGGCAGGGAGTTCAACGCGCGGGGACGAGGGACCTGCCACGAGGCGAGGCGGCGGGGGACGGCGAGGTCTCACCACGGAGACACAGAGCACGCGGAGTTCCACGGAGAACGGCAATGGCTAAACACAGAGCACGACAGAGAACGGCGGAGAACACCGAGAGCGGCGATGGGGGCGACGCACGGAGAGCGGCGGGGTCTTCTGGGGGGGGCGGGGCTGCTGTGGGCGGTTAGCGCCACAACTCCGCCAGCATGGCCCCCACGGCCAGCAGGAGCAGAGCCGTCCCTCCGCCGCAGCCGGGACGCGAGGCCTGTGGCCGGGTGCCCGGATGCCGCTGATAGTAGCTCTCCACCGCCTCCTTGGCGTCCTTCAGACCAAGACCGGTGGCCTCGCGGACACGCTTGATCAGCTCGATCTTGCTCGCCGGCGAGCCGCCCGCGTCCGCCAGGGCGCGCTCGATCGCCGCGTCCGGGTCGCCGTCGCTCGCGAACGAGGGCGCCCCTCCGGGACCCCATGGTGAGCCACCGTCAACGCGGTAGTACTCGTCTACCGCGTCCTTGGCGTCCTTGAGCCCCAGGCCGGTGGTCTCGCGGACGCGCTTGATCAGCTCGATCTTGCCGATCGCCGCGCTCCCCGCATCGGCGAGGATGCTCCTGACCACGTCTTGGTACTGGTCGGAACCGCCCTGCTGTTCCATGGCTGCGAATCTCCCATCATGCGGCAGGCGCCAGACACGAATGCCGCCGCCGTGAGGCTCGGCGGTGGGCGTCGGAGGAGGTGCCAATACCTACTCTGGCGGGCTATCGGGCTTGCCGGGGAACACCTCGTACTGCTGATCGGGAGCGGAGAGGAGGCGGAAGCCGTCCACCATGACGGGCTCGCCGTGGTAGGTGAGGACCAGGACCTCCATCAGGTCGGCGAGTTGGCCGCGAACCAGCTCGAGGAGGGGATCGTCGTAGCCGATCTCCTCTGGCGCCATCTGCTCGAGACGGAAGCGGAACACGAACTCGTCGCCATCGGTCCCGGCGCCATCCTGCCGTGGCGGCTGGAAGGGTAGGTCCTTTTGGCCGGCCATGGTGGCGTCTCCTCGCTGTGTGCTTCGCGGGCCGCGCCCTTACGACGCGGCCCGCGGTACCGAGGGTTAGTCCCAACTGATGGACAGAGTGACGCTGGCGAGCTGATCCGCCTTGTCACCGGGGATCATGTTCTCGGCGGCCAGGATCTTCGAGATGTCCTTGCTGGCCATCTCCATGACGCGGGTCTTCTCGGTGGAGGCGAACCGGATTGGCGCGACGCCGCCCGGCTTGAGGTCGGGGCCCCTGGGGGCGACCAGGCCCCTGGGCTGGGCCTCCGCCTCGCCGCTCATCGCGCTGGCGATCAACCCCGCTACCGCAGCGCCTCCGGCGGCGGCCATGGCCTTGTTGATGAAGTCACGGCGCGACTCGTCGGTGTCTTCCAGCTCTTCTCTCACATCCTTGTGATCTGACACTCGCTACCTCACTCCCTCTTGATGACAAGTGTCGGAGCCGCACGCGCTTTCGGCGGTGCGGTACGGCCCGGTCCAGTTCGGCGCCACCTCCTTCTCCGCCCTGTCTCACAGGCTTATCCGGCTGCAGCGCAGTAGCTCAACCGGAACATCCAGGGAGCGGCCGATGTGCACGTGGGGCGTATCCAGCAGGTCGCGGCCGCCGTCGCCAAGGAATGTGGCCGGGACGATGACCACGTCGGGCCGAACGTCGCTGAGTTCAGCCCACTCCCGAACGCCCTCGACGAGATCGCCTGTGGTCCACAGATCACCCAGCATCACGTTCCCGCCCCAGTAGCGGGGCATGACGCGATGCACGTACAGGTCACAGCGGTCGAGGAACTGGGCCTCATCACCCAACAGGCCCAGGCCCTCCATGAGCACCTCCTCGCCCAGCGCCGATACGCACAGCAGCACCCGCTTGCCCCCATGGCGCTCCACGATGGTCTTGAGTTTGACAAAGTCCGTCAGGCCCAGGCCGTCGGGGAGGAAGATACCCAGCTCGCCCAGCCAGGTGCGCCTACCCCTGGCGCCGAGGAACACAGAGTAGGGATAGCCGCACTGCTCGGGGCTTGTGCAGTGGGAGACTGCCACCTGCAGGGCCTTGCCGTCCCGCTCGATGGTGAGGGTCGTCGAGTCGTGCTCCTCGGTGACAACCCGTTGATAGAGCCGTCCCTCGGTCTCCGGTCGGGTGTGGACGGGCTCGCCCTCGATGGCGACAATCAGGTCGCCGTAACGCAGGCCCGCCATGGCGGCCGGAGAGTTCTTGACCGTTCCCTGTATTACCGGCCGCAGGGTGCGGAGGTGGAACATGTGAGGCATGATGTGCACGGGCACCGAGACCTCCTGCCGCACGCGGTCGATCGTTGCCAGGATCTCCCGCCAGTAGGGGGCCGTCTCGAAGGGGGGCTCGTCGTGGGTCCACTCCGCCCAGGAGGGCAGACAGACTCTGGCCAGGGCGCCGTCGTGCTCATCCACCAGCCGGATGGTGTCCTCCAGGTCCCAAAGGGGCTTGCTGGGCCACGGCACGTAGCTACCGATGAACGGTATCTGGTAGCGCCGCAGCAAAGCCGGGCTGTCCATGGCCACCTGGGACCCGTTGGGAGCCCGGTCGCCGGCGGTGCGTTGCCGCACCTCCACGTTAGATGCGTTCAGCGAGATGGTGAGCATCACCGGTCGCAGCTCCGCCAGTGTGGCCACTACCTCCTCGGTGAGCATAGCGCCATTGGTGGTGAAGCTGATCGGCTCGTTCGGATCGGCGGCACGCACGCGCTGAAGGATCTGCATCAACCGCGGGTTGGCAAACGGCTCCAGGGAGTACCGTGCCGCAGGCAGCAGGCCTGTCCGCTTCTCGGCATCGTAGTACCTCAGCCGCGTGTCTACCTCTTGCAGGCTGAGTTGGGCCCGCCCAAGGGCCAGGGCGCTGTGACGAGTGTCCTTCTCGAAACAGAACTCGCAGTCACAATTGCAGAAGCTGGAGATCGAGCCGATATTCTGCATCACCGATCCCGGGTAGCGCGCCCAGCATGGGAGGTTGGTCAGACGGAAGGCGTCCACGGCCAGGCACCCTTCGTCGTCCCGGAAGGCGCCCAGGTGCAGGGCTCGACGCAGTGTCTGGTGGATGAGTGCGAGACGCGGTTCGGTTCGGCAGTAGCTGGGGAGTGCTTCGTAGCGGACGGGTGTCGCGGGACCGATAGGACTGCCGGAGAGATCGGGCGGGTCGGTGCCAAACCCGGAGACGCCGACCGCTCGGCCGCCGACCTCAAGCTCGGCCAGCTTCAGGCAGCGCACAAGTCCGCGGCCCAGCAGGCGCTGAATCAGCTCTCGGCGGCTGCTGTCTTGCTCCCGCTGAGCCTCAGTCGCGGCGTCGGGCTTCCCCGCAGTCAACGCGATCCCCCCCGAGCGTGGAGCCGGCGGCCGTCGCAATTCCGGCGCCGGTGCGACGTCGACTGACGAAACACAGTTCGATTATGCCCGATTCTGCATGGCAAGATACTATTTCGTCATCCAACGTGCGTGCACCTGCTGTCATTGCTCTGACGGGCGAGAGGAGGCCCCGGTTGCGTCTTGCCACCCCATCCGGCCGCCCACGATTGCAGCGTGGCCCGCAGGGAAGGGTGAGGCCTGCACGCGGTTCCGCGGGCGAGCCCGGTAAGGTGGACGGCCTCGAAGTAGCCCCCTGCGGAGGGGACCTTGTTTCCGCCGGCGAACTCGTTGTACCCGACAACGCGATCCGGGCGGCCCTGTGCCGCGAAGGCAACGCAGACGGCGCGAGCGGGTCTGCGGGGCAGATAGTGATGCTCCCCTGGCCGTGCCTGCCCGGCGCCCTCCCGCAGGCTTGTGGGTGACCGATCGCGGTACCGCGGTCACAGTGGGCCTGAGGCGACCGCGAGACGGGCTCGGGCCGCGTGGGGGACTGTCCTACGCCAGGAGGCTATCATCTTGCGGAGTATGACGATGTCGGTGCTCGGCGTTGCGGTGGCTATCACGACCGCGCTGTCGGTCGGTTCGGCACAGGACGGAGGCACGAAGATGAGTGGACAGTGGGAATGCGTCACCAAGCAGGCGGCGTTCAGCCCCCGCGATACCGCGGAGGACTTCGTCCTGGGCGGAAGACTATGGCTCAGCAATGGTTACTACCACGGCAATGTGCTACATCGCGATCTGTGGTCCTCGGCGGACGGCGTCGAATGGAGGCAGGAGAGCGACGCTACGCCCTATGATGGCTACAGTGAGATGGTGGTGTACGAGGGCAAGGTCTGGGCGATCAAGGGAAGCGTCTGGGTATCGGAGGACGGCGGCGAGTGGACGCAGGTGCTGGACAAGACGCCCTTTGGCATCAGGGGGTATGGGGAGGTCGTCGTGCACGATGGGATGATCTGGCAGCTCGGCAGCGGCGCCGATGTGTGGTGCTCTACCAGCGGCACCAACTGGACGCGAACCGTGGAGAAGGCACCCTTCGGCTCCCGCTCGGCATCGGCTGTGGCCGTCTACGATGGCAAGCTGTGGTTGATGGGCGGAGCGACCTCCGGCGAAGCGGACCCGCCGGAGAAAGGGTACCCCACCAGCACGACCCACAATGACGTCTGGTGCTCGGCCAATGGCACGGACTGGGAATGCGTCTGCGAGCATGCGCCGTGGTCGCCGCGGATGTGGTTCATCGCCCGGGAGTATGCGGGGAGGCTGTGGGCGATCGGCGGGTATGACAACAAGAACGCCCAGAATCTGGGGGATGTGTGGTTCACCCGGGACGGCAAGACCTGGGAGCAGTTCGCCCCCGGCCCGGCCTTCTCGCCGCGCCACGAGCCCACGGTCTACGTGCACGACGGCAGCCTGTGGGTGGTGGCGGG
The DNA here is from genome assembly GCA_964639415.1 of uncultured Armatimonadia bacterium. Taxonomy (GTDB): domain Bacteria; phylum Armatimonadota; class Zipacnadia; order Zipacnadales; family JABUFB01; genus CAYRFY01. The sequence goes on along the minus strand of CAZXDD010000005.1, from coordinate 30,236 downwards.
CAACTCCTGGCCGGTGCAGAATGACGTGTGGCGACTCACCCTGCCCGCGGATGCCGAGTAGGGCGCAGGCGAAGAGGGAGAGACGACTGCGAGCGGCGGACGGAGGGCGGCAGACCACGGAGACACGGAGAGCACGGAGTTCCGCAGAGAACGGCAAGTGCCGGATGCGGGGAACGGTAGATAGGGTCCGAGAACGGCACGACGGTACGGGGTAGTCGGCCCCTCACTCCTCGACTGTGCGCCGTGCCTCCACCTCCAGCCGGACCATCGGCACGTGCAGGAAGCCCTCGGCGTCTGCGGGATGCGCCCCTGCATAGGCCCGTACCACCTGCCCGATCAGCTCACCCCGCAGCTCCTCGGGCACCCGTGACGTGTACGGCATCCACGTGGTCCGCACCCAGCCGGCAAGGCCTGCCTCACCCTCCTGCACCATGTCCTTGCCGATCAGCTCGACGCGGTCGGCGATGAGGCCCGCCTCGCTCAGCCATCGCCGGTACTCCTCGGGTCCGTGGAAGCCCCAGGGGAATGCGAGCCCCTCGAAGTAGGCGGCCCACTGCGGCCTCGTGATGAGGCGGTGGAAGACCTCGGCCACGTCTTCCGCATTGCCCCGCCCGCCCATCTGCAGAAGCACCCTCCCCCCGGGCCGCAGCGCCCGCGCGATTCCCGCCAACACGGGCCGGTGGTCCACGATCCAGTGCAGCGCGGCAGTGGAGAAGACCACATCGAGTCGCGCGCAGAAGGGCAGCTCCCGCGCATCGCACAGCGCGAAGCTCAGGTTCCCCCATGTCTCCGGAGCAAACGCTTCCCGGGCGAAGTGCAGCATCTGCTCGGAGTTGTCCACTCCCAGCACGGAGCCGTTGGGCACCCTCCCCGCGATCTGCGCCGTGACCTTCCCGTCGCCGCAGCCGATGTCCAGCACCGCCTCATCGCCGCGCAGGTTCAGCTTGTCGATCAACTCCGCGGCCCAGGCGGCCTGGGCGGTGGAGTTCTCGGCATAGTCCGCGGCGTTCCACCTCGTCGTCATGGTGCCCCCCTGTGCTGCGTCAAGGCCCGCCTGGCGTCCGCCTCGGGAGGGCCGGCCGCTCGCCGGCTTCCGGAAAGGCCATCACGAAGCGGTGCGGGTTCCCGCGTCACGTCCCCCGGCTACCATATCGTCCTGAAGGCTCCGCCTGCCAAGGGGCTTGCGCCAAAGCAGCGTCTTCGCCGGGTAGTCCTGAGTATTTGCGCAAGCAGCGAAGGTATGGTCTCCGCGGGTGCCGAATATGTGTTCGTATTCTACAGGGGGCACCCACTCATGCTTGCACGCGTCCATTCAGCGACAATCATCGGCATCGACGCCCATCCCGTGGAAGTGGAGGTCGATACCTCCAGGGGACTGCGGAAGTTCGAGATCGTTGGTCTTCCCGACGCGGCGGTCAAGGAGAGCCGAGAGCGAGTTCAGGCGGCCATCACCAATTCCGGCTTCGTGTTCCCCGACGAGCGCATCGTGGTGAACCTCGCGCCCGCCGACATCAAGAAGTCCGGTCCCGCCTTCGATCTGCCGATCGCCTTCGGCATCCTCCTGGCCAGCGGGCAGGTGAACACCGACGACATCGAGGAGACGGTGATCGTCGGCGAGTTGTCGCTGGACGGCAGCGTCCGCTCCGTGAGCGGGGCACTGCCCATGGCGCTAGGGGCCCGCACGTGGGACAAGCAGTCCATCGTCGTGCCCACGGGCAATGGGAAGGAGGCCGCCGTTGTCGACGACTTCGAGGTCTATGGCGCCGACACACTCTACGACTGCGTCTGCCTGGTGGAGCAGGGCTTCATGCAGGACCCCGTGGAGGTGACGGAGGAGGATATCGACCTCGAGACACAGCCCTATGCCGTGGACTTTGGGGACGTGAAGGGCCAAGAGCACGTGAAGCGCGCGCTGGAGGTAGCCGCCGCCGGAGGGCACAACGTGCTGATGATCGGCCCGCCGGGCTCGGGCAAGACGATGCTGGCCCGGCGCATGCCCGGCATCCTGCCCCGGATGATCCTCGAGGAGGCGTTGGAGGTCACCAAGATCTACTCCGTGGCCGCCCTGATGCGCGAGAGAACGGCCCTCGTCCGCGAACGCCCCTTCCGCAGTCCGCACCATACGGTGAGCATCGCCGGCCTCGCCGGCGGCGGCTCCATCCCGCAGCCGGGCGAGGTGAGCCTGGCGCACAACGGGGTCTTGTTCCTCGACGAGATGCCGGAGTTCGCCCCGGCGGCCCTGGAGGTCCTCCGCCAGCCCCTGGAGGACGGCGACGTCACCATCTCCCGGGCCCAGATGACCCTCACCTTCCCGGCGAACTTCCAGCTCGTGGGCGCGATGAACCCGTGTCCGTGCGGGTTCTTCGGCGACCCGGTGAAGCGTTGCACCTGCTCGCCGAGCGCGGTCAGCAAGTACCAAAAGCGCCTGAGCGGCCCGCTATTGGACCGCATCGACATCCATGTGGAGGTCCCGCGGCTGTCACCGGACGAGGTGATCGACCGGGCGCCGGGGGAGCCATCGAAGGCCATCCAGACCCGGGTGTTGGAGGCCAGAGAGCGGCAGCGGGCCCGGCTTGTGGGCACGCCCTTCCGCCACAACGCCGACCTGCCCTCCAAGGCCCTGGCGGATTTCTGTGCGCTGAGCCAGGAGTGCTCGGCCCTGCTGCGCACGGCGATCGACCAGTTCGGCCTCTCGGCCCGAGCCCACGACCGCATCATCAAGCTGGCAAGGACGATAGCGGACATCGAGGGCGCCGACGACATCGCGGTAGCGCACGTGGCCGAGGCGGTGCAGTACAGGAGCCTGGACCGGAGGATGGTGGGGTAGGGGAGGGGCTCGAACCTCTCCCCTCGGGCTACTCGTCATACGCATCCCACGGCTCCGGCGGACGGCCAACGTCGCGGGGCTCTGCCCCTGCACCCCGACGATCCTGTGGATCGTTAGGGGCCGCAGGCCCCCGACCCCGCATGCTGTGCAGGCGGTGGCGCCATGGCGCGGCGCGTGCAAACGCTGCCGGCGTCACGCCTACCTGCAGGCTGTGGCCGGAAACTGGCGTGCCAACGGCCGCACGCCGATCTTCGGCCGTTCGCCGCCGTTTGGCGCGTGACACGTCACGCACTACACGGAAACAACGGCCACGCACTCCGTGCCCGCCGCCACTATGTGTACAACGATGAGCCCGTCGGGATGAGCGCCCTGCCCCTTTACTGAGGCCCGCCCATAGGCGGCCGCGGAGGCGCGGCACCATGTCCCTCTCCAAGATCGAATGGACCCAATGCACCTGGAACCCTGTGACCGGGTGCTCCAAGGTCGGCCCCGGCTGCCTGAACTGCTATGCCGAGCGGATGGCTAAGCGGCTCAAGGCCATGGGGCAGCCCAACTATGCCAATGGCTTTGACGTCACCTGCCACCCGCACACGCTCAAGCTGCCCCTGACGTGGTCGCGACCGATGGATGTGTTCGTCAACTCGATGAGCGACCTGTTCCATGAGGAGGTCCCCTTCGAGTTCATCGCCGAGGTCTTCGCCGTCATGCGGGCGGCCCACTGGCACCGCTTCCAGGTGCTGACCAAGCGCTCCGAGCGGCTGGCCGAGCTGGCCGGCGATCTGCCCTGGCCGCCGAATGTGTGGATGGGTGTCAGTGTCGAGAACGCCGATTACCTGTGGCGCATCGACGACCTGCGCCGCGTCCCGGCGGCGGTGAGGTTCCTCTCCCTGGAGCCGCTTCTCGGGCCCGTCTCCGACCTGGGCCTCACCGGCATCGGCTGGGTGATCGTGGGTGGCGAGTCCGGTCCGGGCGCGCGGCCCATGCGGGCCGAGTGGGTCACGGAGATACGCGGACGCTGCCTGCGGGAGAAGGTGCCGTTCTTCTTCAAGCAATGGGGTGGGGTGAACAGGAAGCGTGCGGGGAGGCTCCTGGAGGGGCGGACGTGGAGTGAGATGCCGGGGTAGGGGAGGAGGCCAACGCCTGCGGCCCGCCGGCCAACGGCTGCGGGCCCGGAGCCCCGCGGGCACGGAGGCCGGCGCTCGTGTCGGAGGGTCTCGTCGGAAGCGTACACCCGCGCACCCCCTGTGCCGCACCGGACCGACATACCTCGATCGCCTCCGATGCGGGCGCTGCCTCGGGCGGGTGCGCGGGCGCCAATGTCTCGGAACTCTCGCGCCCCTGAGCTGTCCCTATACGTAGCCCCGGTTTCCTCCGCTCGGGGCTATTGCGGATGAAGACGCCCACACTCGGGGCGCATCGGGAGTGTCCGAGTTGAGCCGACACACCTGCACCCTTGCTATCCTCCTCAGCATCCTGCTGCCCCCTGCGATGGCGGACCTCGTCTTCGTCTCCACTCGGGACGGCAACCCCGAGATCTACGTGGTCGCCGACGATGGTACAGACCTCAGGCGCCTCACGGACGACCCCGCCGAGGACATCCAGCCCGCCTGGTCGCCCAGCGGCCGCACCATCGCGTTCGTCAGCGACCGCGACGGGAACCTCGAGATCTACACCATGCGCGCCGACGGTACGGGCCTGACCAACCTCACCAGAAGCCCGGCCGATGACGAGTACCCGGCCTGGTCGCCCTCGGGCGCGGAGTTGCTCTTCACCACCGATCGCGACGGCAATGTGGAAGTCTACCGCTGCCAAAGCGATGGGACCAGCGCGGTCAGTGTGAGTAGGCACCCCTCCTGGGATAGCCAGGCGGTGTGGTCACCCACCGGAGACAAGGTCGCCTTCCTGACGGACCGCGACAATAACCAGGAGATCGTGGTGTGCAATCCCGACGGTACGGGTGCTGTCAATGCCACTCGCCACGAGGCCTGGGACGCCGACCCGGCCTTCTCTCCGGACGGCACGCGGCTGGCCTTCCGCACCCACCGCGACGGCAACATCGCCGTGTACCTCTGCGAGCTGCCGGGCCTGCGCCTCCTGCCGGTCAGCCAGATGGCGGCCTGGAACGAGGAGGTGGACTGGTCGCCGGACGGCGGGTGGATGTGCTATGCCGCGTCGCCGGAGGGCAACCGCGAGATCATGGTCAGAGATAATGCCACCGGTGCCACGGTGAACGTATCGGCCCACCGCGCCAACGACTGGGCGCCGAAGTGGTCGCCCGACGGCTCGAGGCTCGCGTTCCTGTCCGACAGGTCGGGGGAGACGCGGCTGTATGTGATGAACCGCGACGGCAGTGGGGTCGTCGAGGTCGGCGGCGGGGAGGTCGTCGACGGCAGTCACGCGTGGCGGCCGTAGAGCCGCGGCCTGCCCTCCCGCGGAGCACGCTGCTTTCCGTCGGGTGAGTGGCGGGTCGCTCATCCGGGCGGGCGCCCAGGACGCGACCGCACCGCCTCCTTCGAGACGGAGGGTGGCACGGCCGGCCGCCGCCGACCCTTTCAGTTGCCCTCCATGTTGCCTCCGTCTCGGGCCGTCGCCCGGCCCGGGCGGGCCCCCTGATTGCGATGGTGCCGCGCCAAGTCACTCGCCGAGGAGGCCGCTTTGCCATGAGGTCCCCGCTTCCCCGTCCCCGCCGCCACTTCGCCTCCGCCGCAGTGTCCATCCTCCTGGCCATGCTGGTGCCGTGGCCGGTTTGGGCCCAGGACACGCCGCAGGCCGAGAAGGACATGGCCTTCGCTCAGGGCCTGTACCGGCAGCAGAACTACCTGCTCGCAGGCGAGAAGTTCGTCGCCTTCGTCAAGCAGTACCCGAACCACGCCAATGCGTCCCTGGCCGCTTTCCGGGCCGGGGAGTGTCTCTTCCGACTGGGCCGCTTTTCGGAGGCGGTTCCGTACTTCGAGCAAGTCGTACAGCGCTTCCCGGACGGGGCCGAGGCCGAGGCGGCGTGGTGCTGGCTGGGAGACTCGTGCTACAAGGCGGAGCAGTACGAGCAGGCCGCCTCCGCCTACGAGTCTCTCCTGGCGAAGTTCCCCGCCGGCGAGCAGATCGGCCGGGCGGCATATTGGCTGGGCGAAAGCTACCACCATCTGGGCCGGCATGAGGAGGCCATCTCGGCGTACGACACCTCGCTGACGAAGGCCCCCGACGGCGAGGAGGCGCCCTACGCGGCCTACGCCATCGGCTGGACGTACCTGCAGCTCCGCAAGCCGGCCGAGGCACTGGTCTACCTCCGGGCGGTGCCGACCAGACACCCTCAGAGCCCGGTGGCCGCGGAGTGCGGGTACCTCGCGGGCGTGGCCCTCCAGGACCAGGGCGACCATGACGCGGCGGCCGCTCAGTTCTCCCAGGTCGTCGCCCAGCACGGGAACACCGCCTTCGCTCCCCGGGCCCAGATGGGACTGGGCTGGTGCCGTTTCCACAGGAAAGAGTACACCCAGGCGCGCGAGGCCTTTGCCCGGGTCACCGCAGACTACCCTGACGGCCCGGAGGCCAAGGAGGCCCGGCTGCGCTTGGCGGACTGCGACTTCTTCCTCGAGCGCTGGGACGAGGCGGCCGCGGCATACGCCGCGATCGCTCAGGATGAGACCGACCCCTTCGCCCCCGAAGCACTCTACTGGCTGGCCATCGCCCGCGAGCGCCAGGCAAGGGCTACGGAAGCCCTGGAGACCCACAGGCAACTGGTGGCCCGGTTCCCCGACAGTGGCCGGGTCGCCGACGCCTATCTCCACATCGGCCGACTGGAGAGCCAGGCGGGGCACACCGAGGTGGCGCTGGCCGCCTACGAATCCGCTCTGGGAAAGGCCAAGACGGATGAGCAGACAGAGCGGGCCCAGAAGGGGCTGGCCTGGGCCAAGTACCAGAGCGACAAGGCGGGCGGGTCGCTGGCCGAGCTGGACCAACTCGTGCGCCAAAACCCCGCCGCCGCCGAGTCGCTGGATCTCGGCTACCGCGTCGCAGGTGCTCACTTTGAGACCGGACGATACCAGGAGGCGCTGTCGCTGACCCGTCTGCTGCTCGACGGCCATCCGGACACCCCGCTCGTCTGGGCCTTGACGTACCTTGCCGGCCTTTGTGAGGACAAGCTGGGTCAGGACGCTGAGGCCGAGAAGTCCCTCAGGCAAGTGCTGGAACAGGGCGGCAAGTCACAGCACGCCCCCGCGGCCGCCGCGGCCCTGGTGGGCATCTACGCCCGGCAGGGCAATCTCGACCGCGCCAGGGAGATCGCGGGCGAGCTGCAGAAGCCGGGGGCCGACGGGCAGGCGGCGGCCTTCGCGCTCTACTCCGTGGCCGAGGCCCTGCTCAAAGCCGATAGCCCGGCGGACGCCGTGGTGCTGTACTCGCAGGCCCTGGAGCTCGATCCTGAAGGGGCGACGGCGCCCTTTGCTCAAGCGGGGCTGGGCTGGGCGAAGCTCAGCGCCGGTGAAGCCGATGCCGCCGAGGCCTTCCGCATCCTGGCCCGGAAGCACGCCACGTCTGAAGCCGCCTCGCAGGCGCCCGGCGGCCTCCTGGCCGTGGCCGAGAAGCTCTACGCGCAGGAGAAGTACGCCGGGGCCCAGGAGCTCTACGAGGAGGTCCTCGCCGACTTCGCCGCCTCCGAGGCCGCGCCCAAGGCGCAGTACAAGCTGGGCTGGGCCCTCATGAAGCAGGACAGGAACCAGGAGGCCATGGGGCATCTGGCCCAGGCGGCTCGGGCCGATACCGACCCGGCCATCAGGGCGGATGCGGCCCACCAAGCGGCCCGGTTGCTGGCAGACAGCGGTGAGTTCGCCCGCGCCGTGGAGCTGCTGGCCCCGCTGCAACAGGCGACCGAGCCGGCCGACAAGCTGGGCTGGGCCATGGCCCTGCTGGGGAGATGCTACGCCACCCTGGGCAAGCACGCCGAGGCGATGAAGGTCTTTGAGTCCGTCGCCGAGCGCTTCCCCGAGCATTCGGCCAGGGCGGACGCCCTCGTGGGTATCGCCCGCATCCATCGCGAGCAAAAGCAGCCGGACAAGGCGCTTGCCGCCGCCGAGAAGGCCCTGGAGATCGCCAACGAGGAGGGCGCCGAGGCCCACTTCGAGATCGCCGCCTGCTACCGCGACCTCGGGGAGACCAACAGAGCCGCCGAGGAGTTCCTCAAGGTCGCGATCCTCTACGGTGATCGACAGTACGCCTCCCGGGCCCAGTTCGAGGCGGGGCAGTGTTATGAGCAGACAGGAGACAAGCAGACGGCCATCGCGACCTACGAGGTGGCCGTGCGAGACTACCCCGAGCAGGAGGAGCTGGTCAAGCGGGCGCAGGCGAGGATCGACGCGCTGGGGGCGCAGTGAGAGTCTGCGAGTCGCGAGTCAACGGCGACGGCGTCAACGGCGGAACGGCGGAACGGCATTCGGTTGCTATGGCATCAACCACGAGGAGAGCTGACGTATGGCGGCTGAAAGCACCAACCTGGCCCTTTTCGACTACTTCGCTCGGGGCGGGGTCTTCATGTGGCCCTTGCTGCTTTGTTCCCTGGTGGGTGTGGCTCTCATCATCTACAAGATCGTCGCCTTCGCCGCCGCCAACAGGGGCGGGGAGCAGCTCGTCGATGAGGTGGTGTCCCTGACGCGCAATGGGGACCTGCTGGGAGCCGCCGCCACCGCCGGCAGCTCGCAATTGCCCGTGGCCGGGGTGCTGTCGGCCATGCTGGCCACTCGCCCCCGGACCCGCGAAGCCCTCCGAGCCGAGGGACAGGAGGCCGGCGAGCGCCAACTCGCCCAGCTCGAGTACGGACTGCCGACGCTGTCGACGATCTCCACCATCGCCCCGCTCCTGGGCTTCCTGGGCACCGTCAGCGGCATGATCCGCGCCTTCGAGGCCATCGCCCACCAGGGCATGGGGGACCCGGGAGTAGTGGCCGCGGGAATCGGTGAGGCGCTGATCACCACCGCCACCGGTCTTATCGTCGCCATCCCGTGCTTCGTGGCCTTCAGCTATCTGGTGGGGCGAGTCAACGCTATCGGCATGGGGATGGAGCTGGCCGGGAACCGGCTGGTGCAGGCGGTGGCCGAGGAGGTGGCGGCCGATGAAGCTCAGGTCACGGCTTAACACACCCAACCTCATCCCGACGGCCACCATGGCCGACGTATCGTTTCTGCTGATCATCTTCTTCCTGCTCACGACCACCTTCGCCAAGGACTCGGGGCTCGACATCGGCCTGCCCAAGGCCATGACCAGCCAGGAGATGCCCAAGCGCGAGGTGACCGTCTGGGTAACCCGCGAGGGGCGCATCCGGGTGGATCGCCTGTGGGTGACCCAGGGGGGGCTGGCGGAGGTACTGGGGCAGCGGCTGGGTGAGGCCGAGGTCAAGGCCGTCACCATCCGAGGCGATGAGCGGGTGCCGTACGGGACGATCGTGACCATCATGGATGCGGCCAAGCTCCTGGGGGCCGACATCACCCTGGCGGCGGAGATCGCCGCTCAGGCCGCCGCACCGTAGCGAGGGCCGCGACGGCGGCTGGCCCTGCTCCCGAGTCGAGCCGCAAGGCTCGGCTACTGTTGTCGACAGTTGAGCCTTCGCACTCCCGGCGCGTGCTCCGGGCGCCGGTGGACGATAGGGGGAAGCTCGCGTGCTGCGTCAACGCGGTTTCAGATGGGCCCTGCTCACCTCCCTGCTGCTGCACGTCGTCGCCTTCTTCACCATCCCCATCGGCGGGCCGGTGGGTCAGGCGCGGGACAGGGCCATCCGGCGCGTCAGCGAGACGACGGTGAGGTTCGTGCGTGCCTCTCAGCTCGATACGAAGCCACCGATCCGGATCGTCGCCAAGAAGCCCCCGCAGCCTGTGGTGCGCCCGCGGCGCACGGTGCGGCGTGTGGCCCGGCGCAGTGTGCGCCGACGGCCGGTAGTGGCGAGTCGCCCCCGGCCGGAGCCGCGACCTGCCCAGATGCCCCCCGTGGAGATCCTGCCGCCGCGGCCGGACAGCACGCTTCCTTCTCCCGAGCCGAAGCCCTCCACCCCGGTTCCGGAGCCCGAGCCGGTGGTGCTTCACCCCGAGCCGCCGGACATGCCCGAGCCCGAGCCGCAGGCCCCGGAGCCGGTAGAGGTCCCGGAGCCGGTGAAGAGGGAGACGCCGCGTCAAGAGGCGGAGCCGGTGGTCACCGAAGCCTTGGCCGAGGCGCGCCCCACGCCATCGGTAGCCTCGACGCCCGTGGCCGAAGCTCCGGTGGCGCCGATGCCCTCCACCTCCGCCCAGCGAGCGACGCCGACCACGGTTGCCGCCGCCCCCATCGCCGACCGCCCCGGTACCTCCGAGGCGCCCAGAGACGCCGCTGCGACGCCGGAGCCCGTCACTTCCTCTGCTCCGGCCGGAACCGCGGCGGGTCCCAGGATCGCCATGGCCTCGGACCTGCCGTCGCCGGCTCCCGAGTTGCCTTCGCCTGCCGGCGGCTCTCCTTCTCCAAAGGCCGGCGCGCCTCTGCGCGCCGCCGCTGCGGCGTCACTCGCGGCGACCGGTGATCTTGGCGGAAGCTCCCGGAGTGGGGGGCGCTCGAGCTCTGGCGGACCGGCCGCCGTGGGCGCGGGGCAGGCGGCCTCCGGCGGCGCCCTCGTCGCCCCGCCCAGCCCTGGACTGACTCACGGCACACCGGCGGGCCTCCTGGCCGGTGCCGAGACACCGGGCGCCGGCTCGGCCGGGATCGGCACGCCGCGCAGCACCCCGGGGGCCATGACGCGCATGGCCCGCATTCCGCGCGGAGCTCCCTCCGGCGGTGGGCAGGGCGCTGAGCACGGGCGCCCGGGTTCCGGCGCGGGCCGGGCGGCCGGCGGTGGACTGGGCGAGCCGGCGCGGATCGCCACCGGCGCCGGGGGCGGCGGGGCCCCCGGACTATCCGGGCGGCTCGGCGCCCCCGGTTCCCCAGGGCTGAGTGGGTCGGGCGAGGGCCCGGGTGCCGGCAGTGGTAGCGGCAGCGGCGCCAAGGGCTCTCTGCGCATGGCTGCGGCGGGCACGCCCGGCGAGGCGAAAGGCCCCAAAGGGCGACCGGGCAGCGGTAGCGGACCCGGTGGCTCGGGCACGGGCTCGCCCGTGCGGATCGCCATGGCCCCCGGCGGCGGTGCCGGCACCCTCGGTCCGGGCGGGATGTCCGGCGGCGGTCAGGGCGTCGGCTCCGGGGAGGTACCGGGAGCCGGTGGCGGGGCCGGGACCGGCGAGAAGAGGCGGCCGGGCATGTCCTTGCCGGGCGGCGCTCCGGGTGGCGAAGGCGGCGACGGGGGGCGTGGCGATGAGCAGGACGGGCCCGGTGACGGCACCGGCGCCGGTGGGCCGGTGGTCATCGCCCTGGCGGGTGGCGGCCCCGGCGGCCCTCCGCGAGCTCTGGGGGTCGGTCCCGGTGTGGGAACCTAAGATCGGAAGAGCGTCGTGGAGGGAAAGAGTGTAGGCT
>CAZXDD010000005.1:0-18951 GCA_964639415.1 uncultured Armatimonadia bacterium | reverse complement strand
GGGGACGGCGGTGGTCCCGGTGGCGACGGCCTGGGCCTTCTCGGCGACAAGGGCGGGCCGAAGCTGGTAGCTCTTGGTCTGATCCCCGGGCTCCCGGGCGAGGTGGGCGGCCCCGCGGTGCCCGGAGGCGGCCGCGGCGGTTCGGGTCCGGGAGGCCCGGTTGCGCTCGGAACCGTCGGCCCTCCGGGCTATGGCGGTCCGTCGGCGGTGCCGGGATTCGGCGGGGCGGGCCCGGGACTGCTTCCGGCTCCGGGCGGCTTTGGGATGGGCCCCGCTCCGGGTGGCCCCGGTGCCGGGCTGCTTGCCGGGACCCCTCGAGGGGTGCCAGAGATGGCCGTTGGCACATTACTGGGCCCGGCGCTGCCCGCGGAAGGGCCCGCGCGCGTCGGCCCAGCCGGTCTCGGAGCGCCCGTGGCGCTACTGACCGCCCTGCCGGGCGCAGGCGGGCCGGGATTGCCGCAACTCCCCGGCGCCGGTGACCTCGCGCCACCGGGGGGCGCTCCGGCCGAGGCCCCCGGTACCGGCGATGGCCCCGGAGCGGGCGGCAAGTCGCGGCCGGGTCCCGGAGGCCTGTATGTCGGCGTCGTTGGCGCCTTCGATATGCCCATGGGGGTCACAACAGGCGATTACCAGGCGGATGCTGAGGGAATGCCCAATCTCCTCAAGGAAGTCCGCTCGCGGACCAATATCCATGTAAGTGCCCAGGAGCGTTTTGTCGAGCTGACCCTGGACGCCATCGAGCACACGCCGATCCTGCACATCCGCGGCCACCGTCCGTTCAGCTTCAGCGAACAGGAACGCGAGGTGCTCCGCCAGTACGTGGCCCGGGGCGGCACGATCTTCGGGGAGGATTCCCATGGTCCCTTCGGCGAATGCTTCCGCAGAGAGATGCGAAAGGTGTTCGGCAAGGCCCCGGGTGACCTGCCGGCCGACCATGACCTGTACCGGGCGCACTACGTGATCGAGGAGGTACCGGCGGGCGACATGGGCGAGAGGTACCCGGTGCAGGGCATCGATGTAGGCGGCCGTCTGGGAGTGATCTACTCCCGCAATGACTACGGCGACTGCTGGGAGGGCACCGGTGGCTGGGTGAAGCCCGAGAGCCGCGAGCCGGCCTTCCAGATGGGGACCAACATCTTCGTCTATGTGGTGGCCCACTGGAACAAGGCCAGCAAGGGCGGCCGGGCACAGCAGGGCGCAGGCCCCTCCCGCTAGAAGTCCGGCCGAGAACCCGCCTTCGCCGGAAATGTCATTCCCAGAGCGCCCGCTCCCGAAGGGAGCAGCCCGAGGAATCCCCGGGGATCTCGCGAGATCCTTCGCTGTCTCGCAGCGCGCGATGGACGCTCAGGATGACATGAGCCGGGCCGGCCGGGCTCTTCCGCCGAACCCCCAGATGCCCACACGGGCGCGCTTCTTGACGTCTGAGGCAATCTCTGGGGCTGCGGCCGGAGCGTTGGCCACCACGTAGGTGGGGCTTTGCAGCCCGACTCGGCGATCCCGCTCTTCCTGCTCTCCGGGATCGCAGTCTGGCCGTGGCACCGACCCGAGGCGACCCTCCGTGCCGGTCCGTCTGGGGCGAAGCTTTGATCGCGGAACGAGGAGTGCGATGACTGGGCAGGAGGGCAAGCTTGTAGTAGACGCGGTGACGAAGCTCTTCCGGGCTCCCGACGGTAGTGATCTCTCGGTGCTTCGCGATGTCTCCTGCACCATCAACCCCGGCGAGACGGTGGCCGTTGTCGGACCGTCGGGGTCGGGGAAGAGCACCTTGCTTAATATCGTCGGGACCCTGGAGCGGCCCACCTCCGGGACCGTGAGCTTCTCGGGAACCGACGTGACGAGGCTCTCGGGCATGGACCTGGCGCGGTTCCGCTCCACACAGGTGGGGTTCGTGTTCCAGGACCACCACCTGCTGCCCCAGTTGACGGCCCTGGAGAACGTGCTCTTGCCCACTCTGGCCGAGGGGGCCTCGGGTGGCGCCGAGGACCGGGCGGCATCGCTTCTGGACAGCGTCGGCCTGGCGGCGCGGAAACTGGCGTTCCCGTCGCAGATGTCGGGCGGCGAGCGCCAGAGGGTGGCGCTGGCGCGGGCCCTCATCAACGGCGCCCGTCTGCTGCTGTGCGACGAGCCCACGGGGAACCTGGACCGCCAGACGGGCTCGACGGTGGTCTCTCTCCTCATGGGCATGGCGGCCGAGGAGGGGGTCACGGTGCTGATGGTGACGCACAATGCCGCCGAGGCCGGGCGCTTCGATCGCTGTCTGCAGTTGCTGGACAGCGAGCTGGCGCCCATCGACATCCCCGCGATAGGTGGCCCCCGTGAGCCTGGGTAAACTGGTCTCCCGCAGCCTGCTTCTGTACTGGCGCACAGGGTTGGTGGTGATCTTCGGGGTAGCGGTGGCCAGTGCCGTCATCACCGGATCGCTGGTGATCGGCGATTCGGTGACCGGTAGCCTGCGCGATACGGCTTTGGCGAGACTGGGCCTGGTGACGCACGCCGTCGTGGCGCCGGAGACGTTCCGCGACTCCCTGGCCGATGACCTTCGGCACCACGCTGCGGTGGAGGGGAGCCTCCGCGCCGCCTGTGCCCTGCTGGTCACTCCCGGCGGTGTCCGCCATGCCGGCACCGATGCCTCCGTGCCCAACGTGAGCCTCATCGGTGTCGACCCCGCGTTTTGGCGAATGTACCCCGACGCGCAGGCGCCGCCCCTGGCCGGGCGTGATTGCGCGGTGAACGAGGCGCTGGCCCGCGACCTGGGCATTTCCGTGGGCGACGAGCTGCTGCTCACCGGTCACCGCCAAAGCGCGGTGTCGGCCACAAACCTCTTCGCGCGTCGTGAGCTGGGCCGGGTCGCGCCTTCCATGCGGGTGCGCGTGGCCGCGGTGCTTATCGACCGGGGTCCGGGCGACTTTTCCACCGGCGCCCAGAGCGGTACGCCCCGCAACCTGTTCCTGGAGAGAGCCTGGCTGGCTAGCCGTCTCGATCTCGATGGCCTGGCCAACACGCTGCTGGTCGCGGCAGCGGAGGGCGCGCCCGCCGATCTCCAGGCCCGCCTGCAGGAAGCGCTTGGCGGGGCCTGCTCGCTGGCCGACCTGGGCCTGGGGCTGCAGGCCAACGCGCAGCAGGGCTATGTGGCCATCACCCATCGCGGCCTGCTGCTCTCCGCGCAGGACGTCAGCGCCGCGCAGGAGGCGGCGGCGGAATGCTCGGCACAGGCGGCCCTTACCTCGACCTACCTGGCGGACAAGCTCACCAATGACAGCCGTGGGGGCGCGAGTTTGTCGTACGCCGTGGTGTGTGGCCTGCAGGAGTTGGGCCCCTTCACCTTCGCCGCCGGCGGTGCGGACGGTCTCGGTGCCGATGGCATCTGGCTCAACACCTGGGCGGCGGAGGACCTCAAGGCCCAGGTGGGCGACAGCCTCACCTGCAGCTACATGGCTCCCACCGAGGACGGCACGTATCCGCTGAGGCATCTGCCGCTGCGTGTGAAGGGCATCGTGCAGATGGCCGGGCCCGCCGGGGACCCCGGACTCGCTCCGGACTTCGAGGGGATCACGGACGCCGGGCGCATGCAGGACTGGGACCCGCCGTTCCCGCTGGACCTGCAGCGGATCACCGATCGTGACGAGGCGTACTGGGACAGCTTCCGGGCGACGCCCAAAGCGTTTGTCAGCCCCGACACGGCCAGGGCCATGTGGCAGAGCGGTCCGGGCGGCGAGAGTCTGGACTGGGTGACCTCGGTCCGCATCTCGCCGGGCACGGGTGCCTCGGGGCTCGGTGCCCTGTCTCGGGCTCTGCTGCCGGCGCTGGGAAGCCGGGTGTCTCCGGCCCGGGCGGGTCTGATATTCCGGCCGGTGCGCGCCCAGGCCGTCGCCGCCTCGCGGGGCACCTCCGACTTCTCCCAGCTCTTCCTGGGCCTGAGCATGTTCCTGGTCTTCTCCGGGGCGGGGCTGGCGGCGATGCTCATGCGCCTGTCGGTGGACCAGAGGTCCGCCGAGGCGGGGATCATGCAGGCCGTGGGCTGCACGCGGTCCACCGTGGCCCGGGCGCTGCTGGCCGAGGGCGGTGTCCTGGCCGTGGCCGGCACGCTGCTGGGTGTCCCACTGGGCCTGGCCTACGCCGCGGGGCTGGTGCGGGCCCTGGGCGGAGACTGGAGCGGAGCGCTGGGAGCCAACGCCGCGCTGTGGCTGCATGTGACCGTCGGCAGCCTGTGCACCGGGGCTCTGGCGGGCCTCGCCGTGGGGTTGCTCTCCATCGCCTGGGCCACTCGGCGGCTGGCCCATATGCGGCCGCTGGAGCTGCTGGCCGGCATGCAGGCCATCGAGGCCTCGGTCCGTCGCCCGCGGATAGGCCTCCCGCTGGTGGCCCTCTGCGTCCTGGTGCCGGTGGGCGTCGTGCTGGGGCTGCTCTCGGGCGTGCTGGAGACCGTCGCGCCGGAGGTGGCGTTCTTCGGCATCGGCGTCTGTGCCCTACTGGCGGCACTATCGGCCTCGTGGCTGGTGCTGGCCAGGGCGCTGCAGGTACCGTCGGCGACGAGGTCGCTGTTCCGCCTGGCGGTGCGGAACGCCGCGGCCAATAGCCGTCGGAGCCTGCTGGTCGTGGGGCTGCTGGGCAGCGCGACCTTCGTCATCGTCGCGGTGGCCGCCAATACCAGGGACCTGTCGGCCATCGACTACAGGCTTGTGAAGTCGGGTACCGGTGGGTTCGCGCTCCAGGCCACCTCCTCGATCCCTCTGCCGTACGACCCGGGCACACCCAAGGGCCGCGCCAATCTCGGCTTCTCCACCGAGGATGAAGCGCACTTCTCCGGGGTACAGGTGATCGGCTTCCGGGGCAGCCCGGGTGAGGACATCAGTTGCCTGAACATTGCCCGTCCCAGCCATCCCCGACTGCTCGGGGTGCCTGATGCCATGACCGCGCGCGGGGGCTTCTCCCCCATCACCGGGGGGGGAGGCGGGTCGGCCAACCCGTGGGAGCTTCTCCGGGCCGAGACCACGGACGGTACGCTCCCCGCCTTTGGCGATGCGGCCAGTGTGCGCTGGACGTTGCGCTCGGGACTGGGACAGGTGTACAGGATGCCCGGGCCCGATGGGCACGAAGTGTCTCTGAGGTTCGTCGGTCTCCTACCGGGCAGCATCTTCGCCCGCGAGGTGCTCATCTCCCAGGAGAACCTGGCCAGGCTGTACCCGCAGATCACGGCTCCCAGCCACTTCCTGATCTCGACACCGGCAGGAAAGGAGAAGGCGGTGGCCGAGGCCTTCCGCCGGGCCCTGGGCGACGTCGGGCTCCAGGTTCGCACGACTGCCGAGGTGCTCAACGAGTTCCTGCAGGTCCAGAACACGTATCTGGTGATGTTCCTGGCCCTGGGCGGGCTGGGGCTGCTGCTGGGCTCCGTGGGGGTGGTGACGGTGCAAGTGCGGGCCGCCATGGAGCGCCGGCCGGAGCTGGCCCTGATGACGGCGGCGGGCTTCACGCGGGACCGGCTGGTACGCGCCCTGGTTCTGGAGAACGTGAGCCTGCTGGTGGCCGGATTGGTATTCGGCACAGGCTCGGCCCTGGTGGCGGTGGCGCCCCAGCTCTCCTCGGTGCAGGCCCACGTGAACTGGTTGGCGCTGACCACGGTGCTGTCCGCCATCCTGGCCGTGGGGGTAGGCACCTGCGCTCTGGCGGTGAGCGCGGCGGTTCGCGGCGACCTCATCCAGGCGTTGAGGTCGGAGTAGACGCCCGCAGCCTCCTCTTTGCCCCTACGCCTCCCATCGGTCTCCCAGATGGTTTCGCACATCTTGCCGAAGGCTTCCCAGTGGCGTACCATATAGGCTGTGAAAGTCAGCTAACATGGACACTCAGATGTCCATGTCCTGCGAGTGAAGCCAATGTGAGGTGTCGTGTATGGCCCCCAGAATCTGCCTGGCCATTGTCCTGCTGCTATCGATGGGGCTGCTGGCCGGTTGCCCGACCTCCAACGCCCCGGAGCAGTCCGTGCCTCCGGAGGGCGCCGCCGACGTGAACGTCCCCCCGCCGGAGGAGTCGGCGACCTCGACCGCCGCCGAACGAGCCGAGGTCCCGACAGAGATCCCGACGGGCCTGACCGGCGAACTGGCCGTCGGCATCCCCTGCGGGATAGCCATGGCCTACAAGGAAGTCCGGGACAAGGTGAAGGCCGCCAACCCGGGTCTCGAGTTCAAGGATCAGGTCAAGAACATCGGCCCCATGGTGAAGGAGCTGCTGGACGGCAAGGCCCACCTGGATGTGTTCATCAGCATCGGGGACAAGGAGATCGAGCGTCTGCTGGAGGCCGGCGTCGTGGACGGCGAGCCGGTACCGTTCATCGTCCAGTACATGCAATTGGCCGTGCAGCTCGGCAACCCGCTGAAGATCGAGGCCCTGGAGGACCTGGGGAAGGATGAGATCAAGACGGTGGCCGTCTGCCAGCCCGAGCTGTCCATCGGCTTCTACGGCCAGAAAGCGCTGGAGTCGGTGGATGTGTGGAGCAAGCTGGTGTCGGCCGGCAAGGTCGTCCGCCCGGACCAGCCGCTCAAGGCCAAGGCCCTCGTGATCGAGAAGAAGGCGGACGCCGCCTTCATCTACGCCTGCTGCTCCACGAAGAAGTGGGAGACCGACGACCCGGAGCGCTCCATCGAGGGCAAAGCCGATGTGGTGATGACCGTGCCCAAGGAGGCCTACGGCGGGATGTACGGCGTGGCCGTGGTGATGGCCGATGCGAGCAACAAGGAGACGGCCCACAAGTTCATCCAGGCGCTTCTGGTCCCGGAGGCCCAGGATGTCTTCGCCGACTGGGGCTACGGCCGTCTGGATGAGAGCAACAGGCCCGAAGGCTAGGACCGTCGCACCCTCGCTTTGAGGCCCGCCGCACCCTCGCGCCTCCCAGCCGGCCTTCCGGCCAGCACTGCGCGACCGGTGCGGCGGGCCGCCATTTCTCCCGCGTCCCCTGACCGGACTGCCTCGTCTGCCCTCCCCGGTAGTCGCATCCCCGGCCGCGCCCGCAGCTCCCCTTTGTCCCGCCACCGTGCCGTGCATCTCATCCCGCTGCAGTGGACGCCGGGCCCGCAGTCTTTCTATGACCGTAGTCCACGAGCACCGGCGGGGAGCGTCGGCCGTCGCGGCGAATGGTGCGAAGGTGAAGGATGCGTCGGGGCGGAAGCCACGGCCCGTCAGCGGTCCAGTTGCGCGAATACCGAAGGCGGGAGCAGAGCAATGAAGACACTGGCCATCGTCCTGGTTGTGCTGATCGCCGTCGTGGTGCTGCTGAAGGTCCTGATGCGAATGGCGGCCGCGCGGCTCGCCGGCTCGCTTGGGGCGCGTATTGCCGAGAAGCTCGCCGCGGCCCAAAGTGGCGCCGCCCCTCCGGTGCGGATCACGCTTTGCCCGGAGCCGGACGCGGAGTGGGAACACGCTGACGAGGTGAAAGGCGCGGCACAGCAGCTTCTGGCCGCAGGCTTCACAGACGCCGGGCAGTTCAGCGTCAACGAGATACCGGGCCTGTCCCTACGGGCTTTCGCCCATCGGGGCGAATCGGTCTGGGGTGTAGTCTACGATCACCCGGCCGCCGGCGTGTGGGCCGATCTTGTCATTCGCTATGAGGACGACACAGCCCTGACGGTGGGCAATCCCCCCACCGGGGGGCAGATGGTCTCTCCCCCATGGTCTACCATGAACATCGACAGCCGGACGGACGCCGCCGCATTGTTCCAGAAAGCCCTACAGGCCGCCGAGGACAAGCCGCGGCAGCCGGTGTCCGCAGACACCTTCGTCGATGTGTTCACCAGGGCCTACACGCGCGAGATGGACTGGCGCAACCTGCGCGGAGGGGCGTCGGAGGAGGAGATCCGCCGCGTCGCCGCCGACGACGTGGGTGACTACGACTCGGGGATGATCGCTCAGGCGCAGGAGCAGGCGCGCGCGCAGGCGGCGGAGGGAGTGACGGTGCTGCTCACGGAGAAGCTTCTTGAGCATAGGCAGCTCTCGGAGCAAGAGCGCTACCGATTGCTGGTGGTCCACGACAGGCTGGAGGACGATATGCTGACAGACGAGGTGGAGGCGGCTCTCGAGGCGGGGGGGGATATCGCTGTTCGAAGACTATGGGAGCGGCAAGGACCTCTCGCGCCATGTGCTGGAGGATCTTGACACTGAATCCCCTGCCACCGTGGCCGTCGCCGCATTCAACGAGACGCTGCCGGAGGCCGTGCGCTTCAAGCTGATCTGGGAGGTAGCGGAGCCGCTGCCGGCCGAGTTCTACCTGGGACCGGAGGGCCACGAGGAGTAGGGGTCTGCGGCGACAGATGACAGCGGGGCACACGCACGTGCGTGTGCCCTCGCCTGCCTCGTGATCGCGCGGGGCTGGCCTTCGGCCCTACACCCCGTACCCCATCATGTAGAACATCAGCGCGAAGAGGATGACCAGCCCCAACATGTTGTCGAAGAACAGGTAGGGAGAGCGGGAAGCCTGGCAGGCGATGACCAGTAGCAGCAGCACGGACAGGACCAGCAGGGATGCCAGCATGGGCTCGAAGGTGGAGGGTCCGTGACGGACGCCGGCCCCCGCAACTCCGGCGAAGACCAGATCGTAGACCGCGCCGCCGGTGCCCTGGGTATCCATGTCGCGAGCGTTCTGAGCCATCGCCAAAACGGTCGCGTCCGTCGCCGTGGACTGCACGATGCACAGCCCGACGCAGAGCGCCCATAGGGCGCGTCTGTCCGCCTGAGCATGGCTCTGCAGCAGGGCGTTGGCGCGCCCCACCGCGGCCAGCAACTGTGCCTGCGTGTACTGTGGGGCGGCGCCGCTGGGGTCCAGCGGCGCGCCGATCCCGTCGAGATTATCCAGAACACTGCGCATGGCGGCGGGTACGGCTGCCCGCAGCTCGCCCTGGGACGCCGCCCTCGCCGCCGTCTGCACCGTGGCGCCGGACTGATTGCACTGGGCCAGCCAGGTACCGATCTGTGCCTGGGTCGGTGCCGTCGTCGAGACCGCGGCGTTACGAACCGTGTTGACGGTGCTCTGCTGCTGGGCGAGGACGGCCGCGAAGGCGGCCAGGAGGCCGTTCGCGGTGCTGCCCGAGTCGCAGCCGGCGAGCAGAGCGGAAGCGGCCGGCAGGCCCAGGGCACAAAGCAGTGTGTGGCGGATGAAGTCCCTGCGGCCCACAGCCTCCGATGGCTGCACCTCGTCGATGTCTGCCCTGCGGGAACCAGTCACGTGCAGGATCTCCTTTGCCCTGCCGGGCAACCGACAGGCCCTCCGTATTGGGTACGGCACTCCATTCATTCGACACCGGGGGGGCGGGAGAGTTCGGCGCCCGTGGTGGAATTGTGGGCCGGCAGCCGTCTCTGCGGTTCCCAGACCGTCACTCACCCCGGATGTAGTCGATCCTCACCTCACCCGCGGGCATGCCGCCCGTGGGATCGAGGCGCAGCATGGTCACGATGTCTCGCCAGTAGGGGTGAGCACCAAGCTCGATGACGTACTCGTGGAACTGACCGTCGGCGACCACCGGGAACTGCAGCGACTTGGCCTCGGTAGCCCCCGGCTCCTGAGCCGTTGTCCAGAAGAGCTGAGCCCCCTGACCCATCCCCGGCGACAGCGCCATTCGCACTCTCACACGCTTCACCGTCTCAGCGGCGAACCTGCACGCACCCCGCACCAAGTAGGGGTCTCCGCCCGTGGTCTCGACGATCAGGTGGCCGTCGGCCACGCGCACGGGCCCCAGGTCGTGGGCCGGGTGCCAGCCCTCCGCGCTACTTTCGAACTCGAAGTCGATGCTGTCGGCCACGGCCGGGGCGATGGCGGCGCGCATCGTCGAGATGCCGCGGACGCTTACCTCGTGGCGTCCCGAGTCGGCCAGGCGCAACTCAAGCAGGCCGACATCCGGAATGTACCTGTAGCAGGGAGGCTCGGCGGCCGAGGGCGAGGCCACCGCCGGCGCAGGCTCCCCGTCCACGATGATCTCGGCAGGCTCAGTGACGCCGATCACCGCCACATATCCCGTCTGAGGGGGCATGTACGTCACGGCGAAGCTCAGCGTGTCCTCCTGCCACGCGGCGTCGGCGATGCGACCGGCGGCGTTGATGTAGGCCTTCTCACCGCCCGACTCGGCGCCGACCGTCACCGGCGTGGGCTGCATCCCCATCATGGCGTAGACGTTCTTGAGGATCTGAACGGGGGCGAAGACCCATCCCGACTTGATCTTGTCTACCGCGCCGATGCTGTCGGGCCACAGCGCCTGGTCCTCTCCTTCCGTGGCCTGCTGGTACATGGCACTGACCGTTACGCCCTCGGCCACGGTGCGCCAGTCCAGGGAGTCGTCGTACTTGGCCAACTCGAACAGCGCGTAGGCGTAGCGTAGGCCATTCCATTGCACCGGCCTGCCGAACCAGCTTCCCGTGTACCAGGTGGCCCCAAACACGGGAATGGAGGCATACTTGAGGAACTCGAAGCCCTCCACATCCCAGGTGTAGACGAAGGGCAGTCCGGTCCAGGCCCAGTAGACGGCGCGGTCCAGGTACCGGCGATCACCGGTGACCTGGTAGCCTTCGAGGTAGGCCTCGCAGGCGTCGGCCGATGCCAGTATGTCCGGTGTGTGCACGGGCACTTCCCAGACCTGGGCCGCCCGCGGGACCTCGAAGCGATCCATGAATGATAGGGCCTTGAGGCCCGCCTCCCTGGCCCTTTGGTCGCCGGTCATGCGACAGAAGCGCAGGATCTCCCAGGCATTGCGGGCACAGGTCCCCACCTCGGCGGCCCCGTCTTGGCCCAGTTCGGAATAGTCCATGCCCCGGAACACGCCCTCTGTCTCCAGACGGGCCTGGAAGCGCCACGCTCCGTCCTCGCCCTGGGTGGCGATGAGCTCTCCGCTGCGGGCAGCGGCGGCCATGAGCGCGTCGAACGGCCCGGCGAAGTGGAAGCCCATGTCCTCGCCCCGCGGCTTGACGCCGCTTTGGCGCACCACCCGATCGTAACGCTCCCTGACCCTGCTGCGAAGCTCGTCGTCGCGAGTGGCCTCCAGGCAGATGCGCATGTCGTACAGGTAGTTGGGGTCGCACCGGGGCGTGTGCCAGATGGCCGGGCCGTTCTGGAACGGCCACCACAGCTCCTTGTCCGGGATCCAGAGGCTGTCGAGGTACGCCGCCATCGAGAAGTCCAGCTCATCGGTGAGGGTTCTCCCGTGGGGCAGAGGGTTGGCGGAGGGGACGGTCCCCTTGCCAAAGTACCACTCGAGACCCACAAGCGCCGTCTCCTCACCGGCCGGAAGCAGGCCCACGCGGGCCGCGAGGGTCACCGGCTCCCCGGCGGCCACGGGCAGCGGCGTATGGGCGACGGTCTCGTTGGGGTCGATGAACTGCGGCATGGAGGGCGCGAAGATGCCCATCAGAGTTCCCCGGCGGCCGTTGAACCGATCGGGGGAGGCGAAAGCCGCACTGGGCCGGTTGTGCTCGCCGCTATACCCCGCCAGGTTGTCCCAGCTCAAGGCCACGACGGTGGGCTCGGCGCCGGGAGTGGCGATGCGCGCCGACATCACCGGAATGGTCACCATGTGGGGGTGAGGCACGTACCGGATGTAGTCCGGATGCTCCCGGGAGATATCCAGAGAGTTGGATGAGTCCTCTCCCTCCACGAGCCACTCCAGGCCGGGGAAGATGGCGTCCAGCCGTCGGGTCCCCTCCGGCGAGCCTTCGGCGGCGTAGATCATGGGGCCGTCCAGGGCCAGCAGGTCCGCCTCCCGGTCGGCGGTGGCCTGCAAGGTGACGCCGAACTGCTCGTCATTGGGCCCCAGCCTGATCGTCTGCACGATCCGCCAGTTGGTGCCTCTGGCGTCGGTGACCTGTGCGGTAAGCTCCAGCGTGCGGGGAAGCATCTGGGGGGCGATGGCGGCGGGGCTATCCACAGTGCGGGCTTCCGAGGCGTAGACAAGGTGCTCATCGGGCAGGCCGTCGGGGCCGCGCACCACCAGCCTGCTCAGTCGGGGCGTGGCCGCCACCGTCACCCAGCGACCACCCACGCGGCGCTGGAAGTGCCCGATTCCGTAGCCGAAAGCGGCCCGGGGGAGGATGAGGCGCACCAGGTCATTGCCGATCACCTCGGCCCCGCCAGTTGACTGGAGCGGTGCCTCGGCCATCACGGGGACCGACGGTCCCACGACCAGCCCGGATTCGGCGTCAACGCTCTGGCCGTCGGGGGCCTTGGCCCAGGCACGCACCCTGGCCTGCTTCGTCTGCTCGCCGCCCCGCAACCACCAGACCAGCGACTCGGTGGTCTGCGGATACAGGGCGGCCAGCTCGGACCGGGTCCCCGGGGCATCGACCGTCGCCAGCTCCCGGGAGCGGATGCTGCCGAGGATGTCCCTGAGGATACCGTGCCCGGCGTTGCGCACCGACAGTGAGAGCTTCGTGGGCGTGTTTGCGGCGGCGATGAAGGGCTCGGCGAACAGGCCGATGACCTCCAACTCCGGGGCGTAGTCCAGGGAGGCCGCGACGTCCCGGCCGTCGCAGGCGCAAAGGAGGCCGATTCGCCCCTTGCCTACCCGCTCGCCCGAGATGTGCCAGGACAGTCGCATCGGCCGATCGGGCGCCGGCGCGCCCAGCTCCCGTACGGCGCCGTCGCTTGCCGTCAGTCCGTCGGGCAACCGAACGGTGACCGAGACGCCCGGCGCCACCTCATCTCCCGCATTCTCGAAGACCGCCGATAGCACGCCCTGGCGGCCCTCGCGACCCGGTATCTCCTCGAGCTTCAGGCGGCTCAGAGACGGCAATGGACCGACGCGCTCCACCCAGCGGATGTCGTCCAGTAGCAGGCGGGCGCCCTTGCCGCTGATGCGCGGAGAGACCTGGACCCACTCGACCTCAGGCGTCGCCGTGAAGTCGTACTTCAGGACCCCCTGATGCCATTCCCCGTCTCCCACGTGCTCGGCAGGCACCTCGAAGACGGCCCGAGGCTCGCCGGTGTCCTCCACAGGCCGCGCGCTCATGGGGATCACGTAGAAGCGCAGGCTTCCGGGGCCAAAGGCCGCGTCCGCCCGGTACCAGAAGGTCACTCCGCCCTTGAGCTGCGAGAGCATGGCCCCCTGCTGTCCACTGTCGAATTCCCAGGCGCGATTGAGGCCACATTCGCCCTCCGGCCCGTCGCGTTGGAGCAGGACGGCCCGACTACCTGAATGGGCCTGATCCACCACGCTCACATCGCCCAGGGGCTGCCAGTCCACAGGCAGTCCGTCGGCGTCCACCTCCTCGAACCCTCCGTTGGTAATGACCGCCTGCTGCGCCCAGCAGGCCGCGCACAGGCAGAGCCCCAGCGCTATGGCAGATTGTCGCATGCCCTGTCACCTCCCGAGGCAATCGGCGCCGGCCGGCGCACACACAGAGGGCACGACACCGTGGGCGGGGAACAACGGTTTCCTCCAAAGAGGTATCCAGACCTCCAAGCATCACCTCTCGCCGGCATCTTGGCGCAAGAGACACAGCGAGGATCGCACCATGGGCACGACTTCCCTCAGTCTGGGCATTTCCGGACACACAATCGCGCTCGCCGCCGAAGCCTCCCGGGCGGCGCAGTTCGCATCCGAGCAGTTGGCCTACTATCTGGCCGTCATTACCGGCAAGCGCTTTCCCATTGCCGATGGTTCCTCCGGGACGCTCAGGCTCTGCGTCGATCCCGGCTTGAGCGAGACGCCCGGTGCCTTCGCCGTCGCGGTGGAAGAGACGGGAGTGACGTTCACCGGACAGAGCGACCTTGCGCTGCTGCACAGCGTCTACTGGTTCTTGGAGCGCAAGTGCGGCTGCCGGTGGCTCTCCGACTTCGAGGGCGGAGAGGTCGTGCCGCGAATGGTGGACCTCACCGTGCCGGTGGGCGACGACCGGTGCACTCCGGCCATGGCCCACCGGGCCTTCACCAACTTCCCCGACATCGACGGGCGCACGGTGCAGATGGTGGATTGGATGTGCAAGAACCGCTTCAACCGCTTCATGGTCTTCGCCAACGTCGAGGGGGCCTTCGAGGCGTATCGGGAGATACTCAAGCCCCATTTGGAGCTACGGGGCATGTCTGTGGAGATGGGGCACCACAGCTTCAAGTACTGGCTACCACCGGGCGAGTTCTTCGCGGAGCACCCGGAGTGGTTCGCCGAGATTGACGGTGAGCGGGTGACCAACGGGCAAGTGTGTACATCCAGCGCCGAGGTTGCCGAGACGATGGCCCGCAGGATCAATGCCTTCTTGACGCAGAACCCGGAGATCGACATGGTCGGCCTGTGGCCCAACGACGGCTACGGCTGGTGCACCTGCCCGGAATGTCTGGCCCTGGAGGAGCAAGGGCCTTCGGTGGTCTACACGGAGCACTCGCGGCGCACCGCTACGTACGTCGCGTTCGTCAACCGCGTGGCCGAGCTGGTGGCCGCCGAGCATCCGGACCGGCGGCTCAGTGCCCTGGCCTATGTGAACTACGTCGATCCCCCGAGCATCGACCTGGCGCCGAATGTGGCCCTGTGCTACGCCCCCTTCCAAAGGTGCTTCAAGCACCCGCTGAACGCGCCGGAGCACTGCACCCGCCCCAACGCGCTATACGCCGACTTGATGGACCAGTGGGCGGCGCGATGTCCGGGCGGGATATACCTGTTTTGCTATCTGATGCTCATCGACATGTGCTCCATGCCCTACGACATCACGCCCATGCTGGGGCCCAACTTCCGCTGGCTTGCCGAGCACGGCTGTGGCGGGTATGTGATGGAGTTCGTGCCCGAGGAATGGGGCCTGTACGGGATCAACGCGCACATGATCGCGGAGCTCTCCTGGGATCCGGACCTGGACGTCGAGGCCCGGGTGGAGGAGCACTACGAGCATGTCTATGGGCCGGCGGCCCGGGAGATGCTCGGCTTCCGACGGGCCTTCATCGCGCGCTTCATCGAGCCGGGACCCTGTGTGTACCACTACGATCTGACCTACACCACTCGGGCCACCAGAGACCTGCTTTTGCCGGCGCTGGAGCACCTGGGCCGGGCGAGAGCTCTGGCGGCCGCGGCGGACAAGCGCTACTCCGAGGCGGTGGAGCGCATGCAGATCGGCGTTAGCCTGCTGGTGCGAATGGGGGAGTGGCAAAGGGCGCTGCAGGAGGCCAGCGGGGCCTCGGGAGATAAGCGTGCGGTTCTGTCGCGGCGCGCCAGAGAGACCGGCGAGGCCCTGGTTGGCTGGGCCGCCGAGCATGGCGACCGCAACGCCATCTTCGCCCCGCGCATCGAGATGATCGTGAGCAGGGCCCATGAGGGGCTGGCGGGATAGGGGAGGCCGGGCGTTGTCCGGGCCCGCATGGGGCCCGCACAGACACGAAACAGGCCCGAAACTCCCTGACCGGGAGCGCCGGGCCTGTGCAGTTCTGTCGCTGTCTTGTCGCTACCAGTTGAGCTTGAGGTTGGCCTTCATGGCGGCGATGGCCCTGTCAATCTGGGCGATCTTGTCGTCCCCCTTGATGGTCAGGGACATGCGCACAAAGCCCTCGCCGAACTCGCCGTAGACGGCCCCGGGAATCGCCAGGACCTGGCAATCGCGGAGGAGGGCGGTGGCGAAGCCCTCGCTGGTGTAGCCGGGCGGCACCGGAACCCAACAGTAGAAGGCCGCCTTGGGCTTCTCAAGCTCCCAGCCGAGGCTGTTGAGGCCGTCGATGAGAGCGTCGCGGCGGGCCTTGTACTCCGCGCGCAGGCCCGGCACCCACTCCTCGAAACGGTCGAGAGCCGCGATGGCCGCGCGCTGGATGGCCATGAAGGTCCCGCTGTCCACATTGCTCTTGCACTTGGACAGCGCCGTGACGTACTGCTCCCCACCCATGGCCCAGCCCACGCGCCAGCCGGTCATGTTGAAAGTCTTCGACAGCGAGTGCATCTCGATGGCCACGTCCCTGGCGCCGTCCACCTGCAGGATGCTCAGTGGCTGGTAGTCGTCGTAGGCCACCTCGGAATAGGCGCAGTCGTTGACGATGAGCAGGTCGTATTCCCTGGCGAAGGCCACGGCCTTGTCGTAGAACTCCATGGGCGCCACGGCGCCTGTGGGGTTGTTGGGATAGTTGAGGAACAGGAGCTTGGCGGCCCTGGCCACCGAGCGGGGGATGGCGTCGAAGTCGGGCAGAAAGCCGTTCTCGGCCTTCAGCGGCATCGGGAACGGTGCCCCACCGCACCAGGTGGTCTGGACCTTGTACACCGAGTACGCCGGGTCCGGCACCAGCACCACATCACTGGGGTCGATATAGGCCCAGATGATGTGGACCAGAGCTTCCTTGGAGCCCAGGCAGCTCTGGATCTCACTGTCGGGGGAGACGTCGATCCCGAACCGTTTCTTGGCGAAGCGGGCAATGGCCTGCTTGTACTGGGGAATCCCGTAGCCGCTTTCGTCATACGGATGGGTCTCGGGGTCCCCGGCGGCCTGAGCCAGGGCCTCGATGACGAAGGCGGGAGTCGGCATATCGGGGTCGCCGATGCCGAAGTCGATGGGCTCTTTGCCCTCGGCCATCATCTTGGCCTTCAAAGCGGCGATCTCACGGAACGGGTATGGCGGTATGCGCTGGAGGCGCTGGGCAAGCTCCATCCGATGCCCTCCTTTGGAAGCATGAGAGTTGAGCGGTGGGGCAGGGGCCGGCAACGCGGGGAGGCGCAGGGCCGACGTGTGGCCTGCGCGGGCTAGGCCTTTGTGCACGGGTGCAAGGCGCACCCGTGGCAGCTAAGCCTCCCAAACGACAGCGGTGTTGTGGTCATGCGTCGCACCGTATGCGTTGGGCCCTGAGGCCCGGAGGTCGATGGCGGTGGGGTCTGTCGGTGTAATCGGTGTAAACGGATGGCGGCCCCACGCTGCGATCTCCGCAGGTAGGTGGAGCCTGCTTTCCCCGGGCCCGGCGGGCTTCGTCCGCATCCGTCCAGCACGGACGCCGGGGGTACTCTGGCCGCTTACGCTATCTCCTGGCTTCGGCCAGCAACTCCGGGTTGACCTCGCCGGAGAAGGCCTCGGCCGCGGGGCCGGTCTTGAAGATACGGTCATCCTCGGCCCAGTCGATCTGAAGGTCTCCGCCCAGCAGAGACACGCGTACGCTGCGGTCGGTCAGGCCGTTGAGCACCCCGGCCACGGCGGTGGCGCAGGCCCCGGTGCCGCAGGCCAACGTGATGCCGGCTCCGCGCTCCCACACGCGCATCTCGATGTGAGAGCGATCCTCGACGGTGGCGAACTCGACGTTCGTCTTCCGGGGGAACAGGGGATGGGTCTCGAGGGCGGGGCCGAGGACCTTCACGGGGAAGTTGTCCACATCCTCCACGAACACCACGCAGTGCGGGTTGCCCATGGAGACGCAGGTGATCTTCAGCTCATGTCCCTCGACGTTGAGGGGCTCGGAGATCACCGGTTCATCCGCGGGCTCGCCGGCCACGGGGATGACGCCCCGGGCCAGGCGCGGCCGTCCCATGTCCACGCGGATCAGGACAACCTTGCCGTCCTCCACCGTCAGTGCGGGCCGGATGATGCCCGCCCCGGTCTCAACCTCCAGCTCCGTCTCGGAGGTCAGGCCGTGGTCGTACACGTACTTGGCAAACGCCCGCATCCCATTGCCGCACATCTCCGCTTCGGAACCGTCGGAGTTGAACACCTGCATGCGGAAATCCGCCTTGTCCGAAGGCCAAACGAGGATGATGCCATCGCCACCGACGCCGAAGTTCCTGTCGGAGAGCACCTGGGACAGTGAGGGCAGGTCGAACTCGCTCAGGTCCTGTTCGATGGCGTTGATGTAGATGTAGTCGTTGCCCAGCCCGTGGAGCTTGGTGAACCGCATCAGCGGGTACCTCCGATACTGGGTTTACTCTCCCGGACCGGCCGGGCCGATGGCGGCAATGGCGCTCTTATAGACCAGGATATCCAGACCCTTGGTGGTGATCAGCAGGGTGAAGGCGTCGAAGGCCTTCACACGCCCCCGGACTTCCTTGCCGCTGACGAGGCTGATGCGGATGGTGACCTCTCTGGCGCTGATGTCCTTGAGGTACGCGTCTTGAACGGACTCCTTGCCGCTCACTGCTCTTCCTCCGTTCCGAGTAGGCCGGCGGCAACGGGGCCGCCGCGCCGTGCATGCAGGGCCTGTGCGCTTCTGAGCATCTGGCGGACCGCTGCGTCGTAGTCGTTTTCGTCGGCCCACTGGAGCCACTGTGCGCCGGTCTCGCGCCGGAACCACGTGAGTTGGCGCTTGGCGAAGCGTCGGGTATCGCGCTTGATCGTCTCGATCAGTTCGGCGTCGTGGATGGCCGCTGTGGCCGCTGGAGCTTCCGTAGTCGCTCGCGGCCGGCGGTCCTGGGCGTCCAGCCACTGCAGCAGGTGTCGGTAACCGATGGCCTGGAGGGCCTGCAGGCCGCGATCGTGCCCGGCGGCATGCACCCGGCGGACCTCGTCGAGCCAGCCGGACTGCAGCATGCGGTCCACGCGGCCGTCGATGGCGGCATACAGCGCCGGACGCGGGCGGTTCAGGACAAAGTGGCGAACATTATAACCGCGCCCCCGCCCCCCGTCAACGCGACGCCGGGCGTCCATCGGCTCTCCGGTGAGAACGGACACCTCCAAAGCGCGCACGATTCTCCTGGCATCAGTGGGGGAGATCCGCTGCGCCGAGACGGGGTCCACGCGGGAGAGGCGGGCATGCATCGCGGGTGCCCCGCTTGCCGCGAGTTGCTCCTCCAGCTCGCGGCGGACCCGGGCCTGCGCGGCCGGTTCGGCCGCCGGGAATGAGAAGCCCTCCAGCACGGCCCGGATGTATAGACCCGTCCCCCCGCAGAGGATGGGCAGCAGTCCGCGCCCGTGAATCTGCCGGATGGCCGCTTCGGCGTCGCGCTGGAAGTCGGCCACCGTGTACCGCCGATCGATATCCACGCAGTCCACGAGGTGGAAGCGCAAGATCGGAAGAGCGTCGTGTAGGGAAAGAGTGTAGGATAGGGTGTA
>CAZXDD010000004.1:26430-37879 GCA_964639415.1 uncultured Armatimonadia bacterium | reverse complement strand
CCCGAGGACCTGGCGGCCTACATCGCCGAAATGGTGGGCGAGCGCGCCGCCTCGCCCGCCTGGCCGAAGCTGGATGGCAGGCCGATCCTGTGGACCTACGCCGGGACGAACATGCCTGCGGCCAACTGGGCGGCCGTGTTTGAGCTCCTGCGGTCACGCGGCCTGGATCTGGTCTTCATCCTCGACGCCAACTCCCTGTACGCGCAGGCCTCGCCGGAGCCTACCGGCGAGGACGCCTGGTCCGGTCTGCCCACGGAGGAGCTGGACGGCCTGGCGGCCCTCCCCGTGGCCCTGTACCCGTTCAGGACCGACTTCGACCGGCGCACCATGGAGCGCTGCTGTCAGTACCTGCAGACCGAGCATCCGCAGTCCCTGGCGGCGAGGCTCACCATCGGCACCGTCTGGCCGGGCTACTGGAGCCTGGGCAGCGGCTGGTACGTGGACCCGCAGTGCACCGGGGTCATCCGCGACACCTTTGCGCGGGCCGCCGACTGCCGCTGGCTGACGGTCACCACCTGGAACGACTACTACGAGACCACCCACTTCCAGCCCAGCCTCGGTTTCGGCACCGGGAGACTGGATCTGCTTCGGGCGCTGCTGAGCCGGTGGCGTGGGGAGGAACTCTGGCCCACCGAGCCGCGGCTGTACCTGTGGCAGCCCAACGAGGTGCAGGTGGGCGACGCCGTGGCGGGGGAGGTCCTGGCGCTGGTGCAGGAAGGTGCCGGCGCGGTGGAGGCGAGGGTGAGTCTGTGCGCTGTGACCGGAGCGGTCACGAGCGAAGGCGCATGGCAGACTCTGGAAGGCTCCGCGGTGAGGGTCGCCACCTACGAACTGGAGACCCCCGCGGCCCTGGCCGGGGGCTGTCTGTACCTCAAGCTCGAGGCCCGCCTCCCCGCGTCGGCGCCACTGGCCTGTGTCTCGCAGCCCATCTGCGTCTGGCCCGCCGGGTATCACCCGCTGGCCACCCGGCGCGGAACCATGTGGCGCGCAGGCTCTCAGTCCCGGGGACCGCAGGTGGTGATCGTGCACAGGGACGGCAACCTGCCGAAGCGGATCGGCACCAGTTGGGCCGGGCCCTCGGTCCCGGCGGGCAGCCGCCTCCACGTGCGGCACAACTTCGGCCTCATCCACTTTCCCGGCGAGGCCGAAAGCCCTGTGGTCTACGACATGGAACAGACCTACGGTCAGGGCCGGGCGCCGTGGGAGGTCTACCCCCCGGTTCCGCCGGAGCGGCGCTGGGGCTTCTACGACACCGTGATCGTCTTCCCCGACGGGTCCGTCAGGTGGTCTGAGCCGCAGTGGGTGCCGCCACAGCCGGGAGCGGACCTGCAGTGCGCCGGGCTGTGGCACCTGGACGAGGCTGAAGGGAGCAAAGCCGCGGATGCCTCGCCCTACGCCCATCACGCCGCGGCGCAGGGCGAACCCACCTGGCAGACACCGGGCGCCGTGGGCTCCGGCTGCCTCCGCCTCGACGGCAAGGACGACTGCCTCAGCGTACCGGGGGGACGGTTCCCGCGGGGCGACTTCACCGTCTCGGCCTGGATCAAGCTCGATGAGGCCACCTCGGCGGGCTCGCGCTGCATCTATGTGGACATCAACGGTTGCATCATCCTTGCGGTGGACAAGGCCGGGCACCTCACCTGCTCGCGGGCACACGGAGGCGGCTGGGCGGCGGCGACAGGCTCGGTCGCCCTTCCCGCGGGCGAGTGGACACACGTGGCCGTCACCTACGACCGGACGGCCCTGAGGCTGTACGTGAACGGAGCAGCAGACGGGGAGGCCGCCTGTGAGGGGGAGCGGGCCAGCAATGTAACCGCGATCGGCTGCAATCCCTTCGGCGCCAGGAGCGGGTACTTCGCCGGTTGTTTGGATGAGGTAAGGGTACTGGCCAGGGCGCAGTCGGCGGACGAGGTCGCCGAAGAGGCGGCGCCGGGCCGTCTGCCGTAGCCGTTGACGCCATCTCAGGTTGGGGCCGTACCCCGCCGGCCTTGGGGCACCACCTTGGCGCGGTACAGGCCCGCGTCCTACAGTGCGCCGACGGGTGTTGTCGCTGTAGGGCGGGGGCCTGTACCCCGCCGGCGTTGGGGCTCCACCCTGGCGCGGTACCGGCCCGCGTCCTGGAGACGTGCGGCGCCCGCGCCCTGCAGGCGCGCGACGCTCGCTAGGCCTCAGCCCACCCCAGCCACTTCTCCTTGCTCGGGGGTACCAGGAGCTCCTCGGGCATGGGCGGGAAGCCCTCCTGAAGGTCCTGGTACATTTGAGGCAGACCCCACTTCTCCCAGTCACGCTCCTCGGGCTCCCCGATGGGGCTCTTGCCCATGGCGGCGGGCTCGGCCGGGGCGAGTATTCCGGCGTCGGCCGCGGTGCAGGGATCTACCGAGTAGAAGCGCATCATGCTCGCCTCGACGCATCTGGGGGCCTTGTCGCCCACGTAGACCACACGGTACGACAACGTCCGCATGGGCAGCCAGACGCCTTGCTCGATTTGCCGGATGTCCTCGGCCAGCGTACTGGTCCTCTCAATGGCGCCTTCGATGCCGTAGAGCATGGTATCCACGCGGAGGGGCGTAAAGGCGAGCTCGGGGCAGAGCCAGACGGCGGTGATGTGGGGATCGTCCGGCCTCAGGGGCCGGGACGCGTAGCTGTGGATGAGAAGGACCCGGCACGAGCGGCCCTGGACCACGGGGTTTTGGGGCCACACGGAGACGTGGTGAGGCGAGAGGGAGGCGAAGCTATGCGGGCGGAAACTGCCTCCAAACAACCAGAACTGCCGCAGCGGGCGCCTGGTCACCAGCAGGGGAGTAGCGGTACGGCGCGTGGTGAGCTTGCCGCTGGTGGAATCGTGCGTGTTCAGGGTCTTTCCGTCGCAGGTGGTGATCCTCACCACGCTGCGCCGCCTGCGGTGGAGGTCTCCGACGGCGTAGGCTCGGGCGAAGCCCCAGACGTTGTCCCCGCGGGCTCCTGATCCCTGGGCGAACAGGCCGCGTTGGTCCACGCGCCAGCGTGCGCCGTCGCAGACGAAGTGGAACGCGAAGGCCTCTCCGGAACCGCGCCCCTCCATCAGCAGACCGGTGGGCCCGGTGCGGTCCAGCACCCAGAGCGCCTGCGCCCGGAATGCGGTGAGTGCCTGCTCCCGGTTGGCCAGGGCCGCCAGTGCCCGACAGACCCGGTCGTCGAGGCCGACACTTGCCTTTGCACCGTTAAGCTCCGTGCCATCGGCGGCCCGCACCGGGCCGGTATCCGCACGCCAACCCCGCAGGGGACGGAACACCAGATACGGCCGCAGGCTTCCGTCCGGCAGTCGCTCCACGAACCGCCGCCCGACCCGCCGGTACTGCCGGTGGCAACGGCAGATGTAGATCAGCCCGTCATCGGCAAAGTCCGCATCGTAATCGCCCTCCTGGTCCCAGAAGCCGCCCCGGCAGGTGCCGGTGTGGCACCGGGGGAGGCGGCCCTCGAACAGGGCAGAGGCGGCGCACAGCAGGGCGTACAGGACCGCCCACGCGGTGATGATGCTCAGCGGGAAGCCGAGGATCAGACCGAACCACCCGAAGCGATGGTAGGCCCACCCACTCCCCGCGATGCCCAGCAGAAGCAGGGCGGTGAGGCACAGACACTCCATCAGGGTGGCGGCGAGCCGAGGTGGCAGACGACCGGGCGATAGGGCCAAGGGGCTCTCCCCTTATCGCACCCTGGGTTCAGACCGGTACTTTGCGCGGCTTTCGCCCGGCGGGTCCCCGTCACCTGCCGTGTACGCCGCCGCCACACGAGAAGGACCGCGCAGGAGGTGGGGACCTGAAGGGGGAAACAAAACAGCCGTCAGGACAGTGGTCCCGACGGCCGTTTGGTTGCATATGGTGGACGAGAAGAGATTCGAACTCTCGACCTCCTCCGTGCGAGGGAGGCGCTCTCCCAGCTGAGCTACTCGCCCAAACGCATACTGGACAGTTATTATACCGACGTGCCCGCGGCGGCGTCAAGGACGATTCGCCCCGGGGTGGTGACCTGCAGCCGCACGTGGGACCACGGCGCCACAGGCCGCACAGCATACGGGGTCTGAGGCCCGTGGCCCCCAAGCGATCCGCGGGATCGCCGGGGGGCAGCGCCCCGCGACGTTGGCCCAGGCCGCGACACCAACGCTCGCAAGCACGCTTCGTCCCTTGCCGCCGCACAAACCCCGGCTCTCCCATCCTTGCCAGGAGGCCCAGATCCCATGTCTGCCGACTCACCGCCCCTGCCCTACCAGGACCCGTCCCTGCCCGCCGAGCAGCGGGCCGGCGACCTCGTCTCTCGCATGAATGCCGAGGAGAAGGTGTCTCAGATGCTCCACGAGGCCCCGGCCATCCCGAGGCTGGGAGTGCCGGCCTACAACTGGTGGAACGAGTGCCTCCACGGCGTGGGCCGCGCCGGCATCGCCACCGTCTTCCCCCAGGCCATCGGTCTGGCCGCCACCTGGAACCCCGAGCTCATGGGCCGCGTGGCCACGGCCATCAGCGACGAAGCCCGGGCCAAGCACCACCACGCCCTGGCCGCTGACGGCTCCTCGGAGTGGTACTACGGCCTCACCTTCTGGTCGCCGAATGTCAACATCTTCCGCGATCCGCGTTGGGGCCGGGGACAGGAGACCTATGGCGAGGACCCGTACCTCACCGCCCGCATGGGCGTGGCCTTCGTCCGGGGCCTGCAGGGCGATGACGCCACCTACCTCAAGCTCGTCGCCACCCCCAAGCACTATGCCGTGCACAGCGGGCCGGAGAAGGACCGCCACGGGTTTGACGCCGTCGTCGGGCAGCGCGATCTGCGCGAGACCTACCTGCCCGCTTTCGAGGCCTGCGTGAAAGAGGGCGGGGCCTGTTCGGTGATGTCGGCCTACAACCGTACCAATGGCGAGGCCTGCAGCGCGAGCCCGACATTGCTGCAGCGTATCCTGCGGGACGAATGGGGCTTTTCCGGCTACGTGGTCTCCGACTGCGGCGCCATCGACGATATCCATGCCCACCACCATCTGGCGCAGACCGCGGAAGAGGCCGCCGCTTTGGCGGTGCAGGCCGGCTGCGATCTCAACTGCGGCTGCACCTACAAGGCACTGAGCGCCGCGCTGGAGCAGGGACTCGTGACCGAGGCCGAGATCGACCGCTGCGTGACGCGCCTGTTCGAGGCCCGCTTCCGGCTGGGCATGTTCGACCCGCCGCAGAGAGTGGCGTACGCACAGATCCCCATCGAGGTCAACGACTGCCCGCAGCACCGCGAGCTGGCCCTGCAGGCCGCGCGGGAATCCATCGTCCTTTTGCGCAACAAAGGCGGGCTTCTCCCGCTGGGAGAGGACGTGAAGACTATCGCCGTCGTCGGCCCCAATGCCGATGATGTCGAGGTGCTGCTGGGCAACTACAACGGCGAGCCGTCGCATGCGGTGACCCCGCTGGAGGGCATCCGCTACCGTGCCGGAGACGGAGTACAGGTGCGGTACGCCAAAGGCTGCGAGCCGGTGGGCGGGTCGGTGGAGTCCTTTGCGGAGGCCTTCGAGGTTGCCCGGGAAGCGGACGTCATCATCGCCGTCATGGGGCTCTCGGCCTGCCTGGAAGGCGAGGAGGGCGAGGCTAACCTCATCGACAAGAGCGGCGACCGCACGGACATCGGCCTGCCCGGCATGCAGGAGGCCCTGCTCAAGCAGCTCCAAGGCCTGGGCAAGCCCATCGTGCTCGTCTTGCTCAGTGGCAGCGCCGTGGCGGTGAACTGGGCCCATGAAAACGCGGCCGCGATCCTGGCCACCTGGTACGGCGGCGAGGAGGCGGGCACGGCTTTGGCCGAGGTGCTCTTTGGGGACTACAACCCCGCCGGTCGGCTGCCGGTGACGTTCTACAAGTCCCTGCAGCAGCTCCCGCCTTTCGAGGACTACGCCATGAGCGGCCGCACCTACCGGTTCATGCAGGAGGAGCCGCTCTACGGCTTCGGCTATGGACTGAGCTACACGCTCTTTGCCTACAGGAACCTCCGGCTGTCTGCGGAGAGCATCCAGGCGGGCGAAGGCGTCGAGGTCTGTGTGGAGGTGAGCAATCTGGGCACCCGGGCCGGTGACGAGGTGGTCCAGCTCTACCTGAGCGACCGGCAGGCCTCGGTGCCGGTGCCGATTCGTCACCTCGAGGGCTTCACCCGGGTTCACCTGGCCCCCGGCGAGACGAAGACGGTCGGCTTCACGCTCAAGCCGGAGCAGATGGTCTGCTACGCCGACGACGGCACGGCGATGATCGAGCCGGGGTGGTTCGAGGTGACGGTAGGGGGAGGCCAGCCGCCGGCGCCGGACTGCGTGACGGCGAGGTTCGAGGTGGCGGGGTAGGGGCGGCGCAGGCCAGCTCGAGACCGGCGCCACCAGTGCGGGGCGGGTTCGTCTTGGGGAGGGCGGCACACGCCGTCACGGGCCGATCCGCAAGACGGTCTTACTGCTGATCCGAGCCTCGAGTTGGCTGATGATCTGGGAGAGGTCCACGTTGCGGCTGGCCGCCAGTCCTAGGCACCGCGCGATGCCACTCTCATCGGTGCTCAGTCGCTCTGCGAGGGCCAGCCTCAGTCCGCTTCCCTTCTGCGACAAGCTGTAGGCGTGGAAGTGCACCGCGTCTCCCAGGTGTGGTCCGCCGATGTCAGCGAAGTCGAACTGGTCGGCCATGTAGTGGAGCAAGTGGTCCTGGAGGGCCAGAACGAGGTGCTTGCCGATGTGGTCGAATGTGCCCGCCTTGTGATGCATCTGCACAGGGGTCGTCTTCGCAGTCATTTTCCAGTTCATACCGAATGGCTTGGCCGACTCGGCGTCTGCTGCGTCCACCGCGATCCCCTTGCTCTGGAGGAAACGCTGCCTTTCCGGCCAGACTGTCCCCGTCGTGTCTATAGTCTGTAGCTCGATCCCGACGAAGTCGACAACGGTAGTACCACGAACAGACACCAGGCAGTGGTCGACGCGGCCACCGGGCACGCGAAGCTCGTTCACGACATGCAACTCGTTCCCCGGCTCGTGCAGGGTCAGCGGGTGGATGGAGTCCACGAACACCTGGCTGCGCTCCAACAAGCGGTGGGGACAGATCACTATATGTCGTTGCTCAGACCCGTGGCGGACCGTGCAGGTGCCGATGCTGACGTCCGGCTGGCTCTTCCGTACCTTGGTGCAACGGGTGTCTAGGTAGGGGCACCATTGCCCGCGCACGAGCTCGGCCCAGTGCGCGGATGCGCGTCCTTTCGTGGGCCGCCCGAATAGCTCGGTGACGCGGTTCACAGGAGCCTCCTGCAGCGTTCCCGGGCTATCGCGATGTACTCGTTCGAGATGTCTATCCCTACGGACTTGCGCCCGAGCGACTGGGCGACCCGCATCGTCGTGCCTGTCCCGCAGAAGGGGTCCAGCACCAGCCCATTCCCTGGACAGGTAGCGAGAATCGGTATCTTGCAGATATCCTCCGGGTAGGGGGCGAAGTGCCCGTTGCGCCCCTGAGTATCCTCCGGGATGATGTCCCAAACGTCACCGGGCTTGGTTCCGTTTGGGTGGTACTTCAGGAAGTAGAACCCCCGCTCGCGCAGCTCTCTGGCCCTGCCGGAGACGCGTTCCGAGTCCGAGTGCGTGGCACGCTGCTGCCCCCTGAGGATCATTCGGAAGTCAGACAGCCGCCCAAGCCGGATCTCTTCCAGCATCGCGTCCAGGGCGCTGTAGGCTTCTGTCTTCTCCTCCTCCGTAAGGCAGGTGGACAGCTCTATTTGGCGCCTGTACCTCACCCCACTCACGCCGGTTGCTGACACAACGGCGCCGTTGACCACGCGCGTGCTACCGGGCCTGCTGCGGATCGCGTCGACATCGTAGTAGTACCCGCGCGGCAACTTGACCTAGTGAAATACGGTCTCGTGGACGTTCCGCAGCTTGTCGGTACTGTTGTCTGGCCCGCCTTTCACCTTGTGCCAGACAACGTCATTGCGTAGCACCCACCCCTGGCGGTCGCAAAGCGCGATCGCCACGCGCCACGGCAGTCCCAGGAGTCTCTTGTCGAGGTAGGCATCGCCCATATTGAGCCAGAACGAGCCGGTGGGCTTGAGCACTCTGTGTAGTTGGGCGAACACGGCGAGCAGCCCTTCGATGTACTCCTCGGGGTGACGCTCGAGGCCGATTCCGCCGCCCTCATAGGCCCGCTGCCCCCAGTACGGTGGACTGGTCATCGAGCAGTCCACAGACTCTGACGGCATGCTCGACAGCACCTCGAGGGCGTCGCCGACCACGAACATTGGCGTGATCTGGCGCGAAACAGCGTACTCGGCGAATGAGACGGCGTCTAGCGTCTCCATGGCGCGCAGTATAGCACACGTCCGGGGCCGTCTGCACCCTGCGCGGCAGCACAGGGCCGTCGCCGCCGCACTCCGCCCCTATTCGGCCGCTCCGGACGGCCTCGGGGGCCACCGATGGCGCCCTCTACCCCATCCCCTCCGCCACCTTCTCCAACTCCTCCCGGGGCAGGTCTCCGGTGACGATGATGCTCAGGTCGCCCTTGTCCATCCTCACCACATTGCCCGCAGGGCCCATCTCGCGGCCGAATCGACCGGCGCCGCCGCCCTGGCCCGCTCCCCGCTCGCCCCTGCGTGGGTCGGACCCGTCCCTGCCGCCTCGGTCGCGCCGCCCGACCCCTTCCCCGGGGCCTTCCTCCCGGCCCCTACCGCGCCCCTGCGGTCCGCCGCTATTGCGGCCGCCCTCTGCCGCCCTCATCTGGATGATCGACAGCGACCCCAGCCCGTCGCTGTAGCGCAGCTCCGCCGCCAGTCGGTCGCCCTGGCGTAGACGGTGCAGATAGCTCCCCTGAGGCCTGTAGCCCCTCGGCACGTACCCGGGGCTCAGCAGGTCGAAGCCCACGGCGCCGGCGAGAGTCTCCAGATCGGCGGCCTCGATGGCCACCACCGGCCCTCGTTCCGCCGGTGGCGGCGTCTGCCTCGCGGGCGGCTCCACATCGAAGTCGATGGTCTCGTACTGTGTGTCCGAAAGCGCCCTGCCGTCGGGGGCGAGAAGCACGGTGCGCAGCGGGAGATTGGTCTGACGATCCAGCCACAGGTCCAGGCCCCCACCGTGAAGGCGGCGCAGCGCGAGGTACAATGCAGGACGCCCGGCCACCTGCCCGGTGCCCAGAATGCGGGCGCGGTAATGCTCCCGGAGCAGGTCTGGGTCGAGGTTCAGAGGGTCGCCGCCCGCGCGGATCATGCGGGCCCCGCGACCCCTTCCGCCCCGCGCCCACACCCGGCCCTCGGCGTGGATCACCTCGGTGCCCTTCACCGGACCGTCCAGATAGCGGATGACCACCCGACCCTCCCCCCGATGCACCCGGGCATGTGACTCGGAGAAGCCCTCGGGGGTGTAGGCCCGAGTCTGCACGGTCCCCTCGCAGGCCACAGTCTCGCGCGCCCGCTGGGCCGCGACAACGAGCGCGATGGCCCGCTGATGGCGGCAGTGACCGTAGATAAGCAGGGCGCCGGCCACCACCACCAGGGTGGCAAAGAACAGCACAAGGAGCGTCTTGACCGGCACCCGGCCTGATCTCATCCGTCTGTGCCTCCGGCATCCAGCATCGCCAGACTCATCCCCAGAGCGGCCTCGTCCGACATCGGCTGCTGCCAACCTACGGCCACGAGTTGCTCGTCGGCCACTCCGGTGGCCGCCAGGTCGAAGGAGGTGTTCGCCGGGGTGATTCCCGGCAGCACCGTCCCGTGGAGCACCACCAGGGCAATCAGCACCGCGGCCGCCATGGCCAGCGCGGGCTCCCAGGCGTTCTGCATCCACACCACGGCGCGGCGCCGTGGCTTCAGGCGCGCCCGCACCGCCGGCCACAGGTCGGGGACGGGCGGAGAGGCCGCCTTCTGTGCCCCCTCCACGGTGGCCGCCGGCCAGCGACCGAAGGCGGCGGCGACACGGCGGTACTGCTCCAACTCCCGCCGGCAGTCCTCGCAGCCCTCCAGGTGGGCCTCCACCTGCGCGGCCGAGGCCCGGGGCAGGGCGCCCAGATCGTATGGATTGAGTCTCTTGCGCACTTGCTTGCAGTTCATAGTCACAGCCCCCGCATATCCCTTTGCAGCTTCTTCTTCAGAAGGTCCCTACCCCTGGCCAGCCGCGAGATGACGGTGCCCTTGGGCAGGCTCAAGACCTCCATCATCTCCTCGACGGCCATGCCCTCCAGATGGTGCATCACCACCACGGTGCGCTGGTGCTCGGGCAGTGTCATCACCGCCCGCCGCACGGCGGCGTCGAAGTCCTGCCGGGCGATCTCCTCGGCGGTCTGGGCCTGCTCATCGACGACGCCCTCGGCCCCGCGCGGGTCATCCTCGATGTGGGTCTCAGGCCGCCGCGAGCGCAGTGCATCCCGGGCGACGTTGAGCAGGATCGAGCGTAGCCAGCCGCCGAAAGCGCGGTCATTGCGCAGGCCCGGCAGCCTTTCCCAGGCCTTGACGAAGGTGTCCTGCGTCACATCGGCGGCCGCATCGGCCGAACCGGTGAACTGGTAGGCGACGCGGTACATAGCGTCCTGGTACTGACGGAACAGGGCGCCGAAGGCATTCTCATCGCCCGCCTTGGCGCGGCGGACCAGGTCAAGCTCACTCGTGCTCATCGACGCCTACTCACCGTGGCCGGGGTGCGACGGGCGGAGCGTGCGAACGGAGGCACGTGGCCGCACTCCGCCCTTGCTCCCCGACGATCTTGGCCTTGACCGGGCTTACTCCACCTTGATCGCGTGGGTCGGGCAGACCTTCACGGCCTTGGCGATCGTCGCGGCCGAGTCGCCCGTGGGGTTCTTGACGTACGCCTTCTCAGTCCTGGCGTCCATCGCGAAGGTCTTGGGCGCCGCCCGCACACACTTGCCGCACCCCACGCACTTGGCGG
The DNA here is from genome assembly GCA_964639415.1 of uncultured Armatimonadia bacterium. Lineage (GTDB taxonomy): Bacteria > Armatimonadota > Zipacnadia > Zipacnadales > JABUFB01 > CAYRFY01. Next base: position 26,994 of record CAZXDD010000004.1, on the reverse strand, counting down.
CGATGACCGCGGGCTTGCCGCCGGCGGCGACCTGCTCGGCACCTGTGCCTTCAGGCGCTGCGGCGGTGGGCACAACGGCCGGCTGGATCACGGGAGCGGGCCCGGGTGACGGCGGCCCGGCGAGCCCCTGTTCCTGCGGCGATGTCAGCGCGGACAGGGCATGCCGCGCCAGCGGCAGCGCCACCACGGCTCCGGCCACACAAAACACCGCCAGAAAGCCCCGTCTCGATACGGAGGAAGATCCCTCCGACTGTCTGTTGATTTCGGTAGCCATCTCGTCACTCCTTCCCGAACAGTCTACTCTTCTGCAGACCATGACGCCTCCCTGGAAGGGCTGATTCCCTTTTGTGCGGAAGTCAGCGCAAATGTCCGCCCGTTGCTACAGCACGGTCAGACTGCGAGGAGGGATGGCGCCATGTGCAGGACCCTGTTGCTGACGGCCTTCACCCTCTGTGCCAGCGTAGGTGCCAACGCGAGCCAGCTCACACAGAGCGAGACAAGCTACGCCTTCTCCAATGGGCAGCTCAGCCTCAGCGTGGACAAGGCCACCGGAGCCTGGACGGG
>CAZXDD010000004.1:0-26420 GCA_964639415.1 uncultured Armatimonadia bacterium | reverse complement strand
TGTGCTCTTCCGATCTGTCGGTGGATGGGCAGGCCACTGCATTCTCCCCGCCGGACCGGCAGTCCTTCGACCTCAAGCAGGGCGACGACTGGCTCACCGGGTCGCGGTCCCACTCCCCGCGGCTGCTGTCGGTCATACAGGAGGGCGAGGGTGGCCTTGTGGTCGCCGTCGAGCTGGGCCGGTGGCGGCTCGACTTCACCTACACGCTGCCGGCGGAGGGCACGCTGCTGTCGCGGTCCGTGGCGCTCACGTGGTATGGCGATGAGCCCACCAGGCTCAAGGGCTTCTGGATGGCCACCCCGCGCTGCATGGCCGGCGCCGAGAGCTACTACTACCTCCCCGGCAACTACCCTCCGGCGCGCTGGGAGGCGTCGTCGTTCACCGAAGGCCGGCAGCGCGCCACCGGCAAGAGCCTCGCTCCGGTGATCGCCCAGCTCACGCCCCGCAGATCGGTGCTCTGGATCACCGACGCCCTCAGCCCCGACGCCGATCGCGGCGGCGCCACGGTCAAGGAGCATGTGGGCGGTGTCACCGTCTCGCAGGCCTTCGACTCGCAGGCCATCGTCAGGCCGGGAGATACCCAGCGCATCGGCGAGGCCTGTATGTGGGTGCTGCCCACCGATGGCGAGGGCGCGCTCCTGAGGATCCACGACTGGATGCGCCAAAGGGGCCACGTACCCCCGGCAGACCGGCCCGAATGGCTGCGCGACGCGATCTTGTACAGCTTCCACCCCGGCGGCACCATCGGCAGCAACTTCAAGGACCTCGGCGGCTTTGAGCCGGCCACGGACCTGCTCGACGACATCCAGGAGCTGGGCGCCAATGCGATCTGGATCATGCCCATCGAGGATGCCGGCGTCTACCATCCCCGCGACTACTACAAGTTCCAGGAGGGCCTCGGCACGGAGGAGCAGTACCGCGCCCTGGTGGCACGCGCCCACGAGCTTGGGATGCATGTGCTGCAGGACTGCGTCCCCCACGGCGGCCGCAATGACTACCCGCGGGCTAAGGAGCATCCCGAGTGGCTGGCCTACAACGAGGACGGCAGCACGCTGGACTACTGGTGCTATGACTTCAACTGGCCCACGTGGCGGCAGTACATGGCTCAAGTAGCGCGACACTATGTGACGCAGTTCGGCGTGGACGGCTTCCGGGTGGACGCCGTCGGCGGCAGCCGCATCCCCAACTGGAACCCGGACATCCCGTACGCGAGGGCCAGCTTAGCCCAGCTCCAGGGCGGGCTGAACATGCTGCGCTCCCTGCGGGAGGCCGTCAAGCAGGCCAAGCCCGAGGTCGGGGGGCTGCTTGCTGAGGTGGAGGGCAGCGCCTATGGGACCGTCTCGGATGCGGTGTATGACTTCACCGGCTGCTACACCGTGTACCACGACCTGCGGAAGCTCCCGCCGGGTGAGTTCGTCGCCCGCCTGCGGCGCTGGCTGCACGAGCAGCAGTTCTCCGAGGTCCCCGACCTCCTGAGACTGCGCCACATCGAGAGCCACGACAGCCTGCGCTCGGAGCTGTGGTACGGCCTGAAGCCCCAGCGCGCCCTGATGGCGCTGACGGCGTGGATCCACGGCATCCCGCTGATCTACCACGAGATGGAGGCGGCAAGCAGCGCCTTCTGGTTGCCGCGGATGCTCGAGCTGAGGACCTCGCTCCCGGAGCTGAACGGCGGGGCGGCGGACTACCTGTGCGTGCAGGCGCCGCCCGAGGTGTTCGCCTGCCTGCGTAGCGCCGGTGACCGAACCTCCGTGGTCCTGATCAACTTCTCGGGCGACCGGGTGAAGGGCGAGGTGGTGGTGCCGAAGGCGAGCCTGCCTGCGGCGGTCGCGGCGGATCCACGGATCCTGGAGGGGTACTGGTCAGACGACGAGCGACCCGCCGAGGGCAGCGACACGGAGCTTCGCATGCCTCTTGACCTGGATCCATTCGAGTTCACCGTCTACGCGCTACGCCGGCGGGGCGACTTCGGCGACCTGCCGCCGTACATCGGCGACTTCTTCTGGCCCCTTCCAGGCACAGACAAGACCCCGGCCCCGCCGCTGGAGGGCGCTGTTGGTATTGGCGGCGCTGGCTACCACGCGTGGGTCGATCGATCCTCCGGGTTGCTCCGGAAGATGGAGGCCAAGGCCTGGCAGAACGTCGAGCCGATCGATGTCCTCGGGCCGCTGGACGTCCTTCTCCCCGCGCAACTCGCCAGGCAGCCGGCCGAGGTCACCGTGACGCAGGACGAGGCGGGCGCGGTCCACTGCATCCGCGCGTACCCCGGCGCCACGCTGGAGATGACCTATCGACCGGATGGCCAGGAACTCGTGGTAGAGACGCGTTGGAGCGGGGAGAGCCTCCCGGACCACGCCGCCCTGTGCGTGCCGGTGGTGCGCTCTGGCATCTGGTCGGCCGGATCGGCGGAAGGCCTGGCCAGTGGCACCACCCCTATGCTTCGCCGGACCATGGACGCAGTCGCGGGCGGCATCTACCGCCTCCCCCAGGGCGGCGGTTTCATCTGGGACTCGGCCCAGCATCCCTTCGGTCTGGGGAGGTACCCGGGCGGTGTGGGATCTGCCCTGGTCGCGCTGGAGATGGAACCCACCGCACCCCCGGCGAGAGTGCAATGGCTGCAGGGAATGGGCGACCGTCGGGAGCCCACAGCGATCCTGGCCTGGCGCGACCCCGACGCTCCCTACGGGCCCCCGGGTGATGCCTTCAGCTTTCGCATTAGGCCCCATGGCACGCTCTGGGAGCGGGACTGGGCCGTCGTTAAGCCCGTCGGCGGCGGCTGGGAGCTCGAGAACGCCTCGTACTGCCTGCGCCTGGGCCGCAGCGGCGCACTCACCGAGCTGCGCACCAAGGGCAGGCGGGCGCAGGTCATCGTGCGCGGCGGGGACGTGTACACCGACGGAGGCTTCGCCGCAGACAGAACGCGCTTCTCCGCCGGGGACGATGTCGAGGCCTACTGTCGCATGTGGCAGGAGGGCGAGAACATCCACATGCGGTTCGAGGGCCAACTCCGGGGCTTCGGACGGTTCGACCTGCTCAAGCCTCCCATCGACTATGTGATGGGCTATGAGTTCGGAAACGGCCCCAGCTTCCGCATGAGCTGCGCGGTCAAGCCGCAGGCCGCCCCCCACGGCGACTTCGCCTTCCTCAGCACCATGCTCCCATTGCCGCAGATGACGAGTTCCCGCTTCGCAGCCGGAGAGCAGGTGCTGGTCGAGGGCGAGATCGGCGACGGCTCGGCGCGGGTGGGGCAGACGGCGCTACTGCAGGTACCTGCCCTGCCGGACAAGGTCACGGTCGAGGGCGAGAGCGGGAGGCTGCTGAACCTGACGCAGATCGAGTACGGGGGGCAGCGGATACCCCGAAACGTCTTCGTCCACGGGCAGAACCTGTTCCTCGCCTGGGAGGACGGCGAGCCCTCGCACAGCGCGGGCGCATGGAGCTGGCTCTCGGCCGTCTGTACGCCGGGCGAGGCCGAGCCGCAGCCGGTGGGCGGGCCACCGTACCTGCGCTCCGAGCCGGCGCAGGAGGGCCTCCTGCACGACGGCGGCTTCGAGCAATCCCTGAGTCGGCGGCTGGTGTCGGTGGTCAAGGGCGATGTGTTGCCATTGGCAAGCCCTGCCGGGGGCTGGCAGGTACCGGCCGGGGGCCAAGCGGCGACAGAGCCCGTCCACGAAGGCGCCGCGGCCGCGGAGGTGGTCAACACCTCGGGTGACTACCTGCTGTGGCGTCAGACGCTACCGCTGGGGGAGCTGCCGGCGGGGTCGAAGTGGCGGCTCTCGGCGTGGGTGAAGGGGCAGGACATCGTGCGCGGTGAGCCGGCATGGAAGGTGGGCTGCCTCCGCTTCGCGGTGGTAACGGACAAGACGACCTACGCCTCGTGCCCGGAGCTGATCGGGACCTTCGACTGGAGGCAGGTGGAGGCGGAGTTGACGATCCCGGAGGGCGTCAAGGCGGTGAGCGTGGAGGCGGGCCTCAACGGCGCAGTGGGGAGGATGTGGATCGATGAGGTGAGGTTGCGGAAGGCGAACTAGGGCGCGCGATGGATCTGGCGGCCCTCCTCGGCGTGGCGTATGCCGGGGGTGGCGGTTCGATGGGCTTTCGCCCATCGCTAGATGGCCCGGCGGCGCGGGGCCGGTCGCCCTTCGGGCTCAACGGCGCCCGGCCTCGCCCGGCGACCATTGTCATGTCCGCGCCCACCGTTCGCCGGCCGTCAGGTCCGCAGGACCGTCGGGCCCCGCGCAGCGGGGTCACCTGGAGCTACGGCCGAGAACCCCGCCTTCGCAGGGCATGTCATTGCCAGAGCGTCCACTCCCGCAGGGAGCAGCTAGAAGAACCTCCTGGCATTCAGTGAGATTCCTCGCTATCTCGCTGCGCGAGATGGACGCTCAGAATGACATCGTGACGGCAGAACCGGCTTCTCGGCCGGGCTTCTGGACGGGGGCGAAAGCCCCTGGCGGGCGTTGTTCCGTAGCCGCTGCCGGGCGTGGACTGGCCTCCCCCGTGGATCTCCCGCGCGACGACGCCTCCCATCTACCTCCCGTACACCTCCACCTCATCCACCATGCACCAGCCGGCCCTGGTCGGCCTGCACCGCACATAGCGCGCCTGCCTGGGCTCCAGCTCAACGGTGATGAAGGCCGGGATCAGGACGTTGCCGGGCTGCTCAAACTGCGGGGCGACGACGGTCTCCTCTGTCCACGTCTCCCCATCCAGCGAAGTGGCGACCGCCACGGTCCGCGGATACCCGATCCCCGCCTGGCCGCCGCCCAGGCAGTGCAGCCGGACCGTTGCGACCTCCTCCGGCTGCAGCAGGTCCAGCGTCACCGTGCGATCCTCCTCGATCCACCCCACGGCCTTCTTCCAGCCCTCGCCCCGGGCGCTGTAGTCACCATCCGTCAGGCGCGAGCCGTCATCGGCGTACTTCTCCTCCGACTTGGGGGCCGGTTGCAGGTGATAGCGGCGGCCCTGTGCCACGTTACGCCCGGCGGAGATCACCTCCAGCTCGCTGAGCATCAGCCAGCCGGTGCCCCTGAACAGGAGCTTGAGGAATCGTCCGCGCCCGCTCTCGACGGGCACGCTGAGCCAGGCCAGCTCGTTGAGGCCGTTGGCGGTGTCCTGGCTATACGTGACTTCTCTCTCCGGCTCGCCAACCATGACAACCTGCCACTGCCGTCCGTCCTCCGAGACCCAGGCGCGGATGACGTCGGGGTAGTAGACCCCCGCATGGCCGCCGCCCTGGGCGTGGATGCGCAGGGCCTCGAAGGCCCGTTGCTCCCCGAGGTCGAGCACGACCGAGGGAGCCTGGCCGTGCCAGCCCACGGTCTTGCCGTCCGAGAAGCCCACCTCACTGAGCAAGCCGTCGGTCAGCTCGCCACCATCATCGGGGTACTGGGAGGTGAAGGGCGGCTCGATGGTGTAGGGCTTGCCGGAGGCCAGGTTGTCGGCCCGGCGCACCTGCAACTCGTCCCACAAGACGTTCGGCGCGCCCCTGAGCTCGAACTCCATCTGGCTCGCCACCTGTCGCGGGAGGGGAATCTCGATCCAGCCATCGGCGGCCGGCTCCGGGGAGAACCAGTCGGTCTCCACGGTCTGAGGGCCTTTGAGCCGAACTCTGCATTGCGGGGGGGCATCGCCCTCGTCGTAGCGCGCGTGGGCGATGGCGCTGCCCAGGTACCACTCGTCGTCCAGAGCGAACGAGACCGTTCCCTCGCCCCGCCAGAAGCTCACGCCCGAGCTGCCCGGGTAGATGCGGCCGTCGGTGAGCTCCACGCCCGTCTCCTGTCTGAGCCCCGCCGTCACCTGGCCGGTGATCTCGTACGGCCGCTCCCACAGCAGGTGCGGGGCCGGATAGGCGATGACCTCGTCAACGCCCACAGTCCGACCCCCGCCGGTAACCACGATCCGCAGGCGGTTGGCCACGTGCGGCCTGCAGGTGAGCAGCACGAAGCCTCCCTGCCATCTGCCCATCTCGCGCAGGTTCTCCACCTGCACCTCGGCGACCACATCGTAGCTGTCCCCGTCGCGGCTGGTGAGCAGCGTGGCCTGCAGCGGCACCGACGGCTCTCCCTTGGCCGCGGCCACCACGTGCACCCGCACGTCCCCGACGATCTGAGGGCCGCACAGGTCGATGTCCAGGGTGGCCGGCGACGTCGCCGTCGCCACCCGCTCGGGCCGCTCGCCCTGCGTCAACCATACCCCGTCCGTCAGCAGCGGGCAGCGCAGCTTGTTCAGGTGCGCCGGGAGGCCCTCGCACAGAGATAGCACGCGGCGCTCATAGGTCCCCCTGGCGAAGCGATACAGGTCGTCATAGACCCGATTGGCCACGGGGTTGTCGCTGTGATACAGGCCCGCGATGCAGTCACTGCCCTGGTAGTAGGCGCAGACGGCGCCGTTCATATAGCCGTCCAGCTCGTCGACGCCGTGGTTCATGTAAAGCTGCAGGTTGAGGCGACGCCCCGGATGCGCGGCGGGACCCTGGGCCGTCTCCATCTCAAAACCCAGCCCATACTTCCGACAGAGGTATGCGTTGTGGCTCAGGCGGTCCTGGTCTGGGACCACGGCGCCCGCCGGGGTGGGCATGAAAGCGAAGTTGGGCTGCATGATGGGCAAGTCGATGCCCAGGTCCCGCGGGGCCGTATGACCGGGCGCCCGGAACCACGGGATCCAGTGCAGACCGTAGCCCAACTTGCGCACGTAGTCCCCGGTGCCACGCGCCACCCCGGCATTGCGCTCGCTGATGCCCTCGTCCATCCAGTAAAAGCCCCACAGCTTCAGGTGCTTGTACGTCCGGGCATTCCATCGCTCCAGGAGCTGATCGGCGGCCCAACAGAAGGCGCGCAGACGGTCCTCGTCCTTGGAGCAGTCCACCGGTACGCCGTCGAGGCTGCCAAAATCCTGCATACTGTGGCTCAGGTGTGGGATCATGAGGATGATCGGGCAGGTCTGATCGGGCTGCCCCAGTTGCTCACCAACGCGGTCGATACAGGCGTCCAGGGCCGCCAGGGAGCGGTCTTCCCGAAACAGGGCCGCGAAGTAGGTCTCCCAGTCCGCCTTGTTGGCGGTGCCGAAGGCCAAGGAACCCCCAGAGGGTTCGGCGGTGAACTGCAAGAACAACCAAGAATCGTAGAACCAGTCGTCGGGGGCACCGCCCTTGGCCTTGTCCAGGTGGGCCACGTAGGGCAGGAAGTCCTCCTCCGTCCAGCGGTCACCGCCCAGGTAGACAAGCATGATATGGCGCATGCCCGAGGATTGCTGGGAGCCGGGCGGGCAGTAGTCGGCCAGGGAAGGGACGGCAAGCGCGATGAGCACGAAAAGGGCCAGGGCCTGTGGCATGGGGGCCTCCGCGGGGCGTAGGTGCGCGACGCTTCGGCCGTCCCTCGTCGCGGACCGCAGGCGGCGACGGCGGACGGTGCCCAAAGCATAGCACGGCCCGGCAGAGGTGTCTACGTGGCGGGTGGACAGACGACACCCTCCGCCGGGCAGGGAGCGTCGGCGCGGGTAGCGAAGTACATACCCGTCGCGGACGCCATATGGGCGTCGCCATCGAAGGAGGCGGTTGGATTGGCCCATCGCCGGCGCCGTCTGCTTGTACTCGGAGCCCTGCTGCTACCGGTCGTCACGGCCTGCGCCGCTCCCCGCATCGCCAACTACGACATCTCGGCCACCATCGAGCCGGAGAGCCGGTGGCTGAGGGCCGCGGTGCGCACCGACTGGGAGACCGATGTCGCCGCGGACAGGCTCCGGTTCTCCCTGCGTCCGAGCCTGAAGATCACCGGCCTGCGCGGACCGGAGGGCGCGGCACTGGAGTACAACCGCGACGCCGATGGCACAGTGACTCTCCCGCTGCCCGCGGCGATGGCGGCAGGTGCGCGGTTCAGTCTGATCCTCGAGTACGAGGGCGAGATACACGGCCCGCTGGGCGGGCGCTCGGGCCGGCGCGTCTGGGACCACATCGGCAGCGACGGCACCTATGTGCGTTTCGAGGCCGAGTGGTACCCGATGATCTGGGGCGACCGAGCCACCGCCGATGTGCGGCTCACGGTCCCGCAGGGCTGGTCGGCGGTGACCTCCGGCAAGCTCGTAAGCCAGGAGGGGCGAACGTTCCACTGGCGGATCGGCCACCCGACCTCCGGGATCTCCTTCGCGGCGGCACAGTACTCGGTGAGCGAGAGGCTCGTGGGCGACCTGCCCTTGCAGTGCTATCTGTTCGGTGCCCACGCGGACCGGGCGGAGGAGTTCATGAGCCGCTGCGCCGAGATACTGGCCTTCTACGGCGAGATCTACTCTCCGTATCCCTTCGAGAAGTTCGCCATCGCCGAGATCCCCGACCTTTACGGCGGCGGCCACGGCGACCAGTCCTTTATCATGCTCCAGGAGCTCACCTTCACGCAGCCCTTCGACGCCGAGTTCGTGGCCCACGAGATGGCCCACAACTGGTGGGGCGGGATCCTGACCTGCACCGAGTCCGAATTCCTCATCGAGGCCTTCCCCACATACTCGCAGGCTCTGTGGCGCGAGCGTTTCCAGGGCCGGCAGGCCTTCACCGAGAGCATGAACAGACAGGCCGAGAGCGTCCTGATGGCCTCGTGGAACCCGGCGGAGGAGACCTCGTGCTACGAGTCCGACTCCGGCCCGCTGCTGTACGAAAAGGGCGCGTGGATTCTGCACATGCTGCGGCAACTGCTGGGGGATGAGAAGTGGTTCTCGACGGTGAAAGCCTTCGTCGCCGGCAACCAGGGCCGGGACGTCACCTGCGCCCAGTTCCAGCAGGCCTGCGAGCAGGCCTACGGCGACTCGCTGGAGTGGTTCTTCCGCCAGTGGCTGTACGGCACGGGGGTGCCGTGGGTCAAGGCGAGGATCACCGGCTACGACGGGAAGGCGGCCACCATCGCGCTGAGCCAGGAGCTGGTCATCGGCCAGGAGCGGCAGGGGAATGACGCGCAGTCTGTCTCCTGGCAGACACAACCCGGCGGGTTCTTCCTCCCGGTGGAGATCGCGCTCCAGTGCGAGGGACAGCAAGTGCGCCGTCGGCTTTGGCTCACCCGCTCCAGTCAGGAGCTGCGGATCGACGTACCCGCAAGACCCACGGCCGTGGTGGTCGATCCCGACGGCTGGCTGCTGGATCACTCCAAGGGGCTGGTGGGCGCGTTGGACAAGGAGATGGCGGGCCTCGAGGCCGAGCTGGAGCGCGAGCTGGGGGATCTGGGCGCAGGAGTGCCGCGGTAGCTCGCGGCCCGCGCGCGGAGCCGCGGGTGCCCTTCGCGCCGCCCGCGTCGGGGCCTTGCGAGCGCCTCCGGGACCGCAAGGGCCGGTGTACCTGCCGCCGGGCACCGGGGGCTCACCGTCTGAGCGTGGCCGGCGCCGGATCGCAGGGGCCTTCCTGCCCCCTGTTTACTTGGCCTCTGCTGTGGGCTATACTGATGCCGGTCTCAGCGATGCCGCATCCTTGCAGACACCACCGCGACCGCCGCGCGTGAAGGTAGCCGGGCCATGGCAAAGCCACCCACGAGACTGTCGACACTCACTCGCCTCAATCTGTGGTTTCGACGCTACTTCCCCCATCCACACATGCGTCTGTGGCTGGCTCTCCTGGTGGTGGGCAGTGCGGCGTTCTTCACGCGCGACAAGATCACGGTGCCGTTTGTCGTGGGCTGGCGCGCGGCGGAGGTCCTGGTGGAGAAGGAGGAGCAGGTCGAGCGGGTACAGCGCGAGACGGCGGAGTACAAGGCCGCCGCGGCCTTCTTCCAGACCGATGAGGGCCGCGACTACGCCCAGAAACTCCTCTACGACCAGCTCAGGCCGGGAGAGCAAAGGATCCCGGTTGAGCCGGAGACGGAACTCGACAAGCCGGGCGGGCCGGGGCACCTGGGCGGGTGGGTGCAGCAGAAGGAAGAGCACATGGAGACCTCCTGGGAGCACACGCGCAAGGTGCTGCGCCGCTGCTTCGTGGATCCGCCGCCCGCCTTTGACCCTCAGGCCAAGACGAAGAAGGCCGGCGCGAAGCGCAAGCCGGCCGCGAAGTAGACCCCCTCCTCTTGGGCCGGCCGACAAGCCCGGCCAGCCCGCCCCCTGTCATCCCGGGTCGCCGACATCGCGAGCCCGGGCGTCACAAGCGCCGCCCGGGCGAACCCTCTCGCCACATGCCGGGAGACTCTTCGGGCTGCCGTCGGAGCGCGGAAGCGCGCCCCCAGACCTTGCTCCAAACGTCCATCGAAGCTCCGCCCAAGAAGCACGAGCACGGCACGGAGGTTCGCCCCGGGTCGTTGCCAGGGCCAGGCGGCGATCCCGCAGGGCGGGATCGCCGAGTCGGGCTGGAAACCCACACTATGCATGAACGCACTGGGGCCACATTTCGCCATTCGCGCGTCCGGAACGGTCGAAGTACTGCCGTTCTCCCCCCTCCTCCCGTCTCCGCCGGCCGTTTGGCGGAGTACAAGCGGCTCGAAGAGACGCCGAGAGGCGGGGCTGGGGGGGTGAGGCGACGTGAGTCGGCGCCCGCCCGGAACCTGCACAATCTGAGTGGAAAGCCCGACCTACGGGGTAGCAGGCGGCAGGGCTGAGGCCGCACAACTCGCCTCAGACGTCAGGAAGTGCGCCCATGTAGGCATCTACTCTCCCCGGTCGCCGTACACCCTCAGCCGCTCGACGCTGCACGAGCCCTGCAAATTGGGCTCCGCATCCGCGTCTGTGTCGGCGCCGTCTCCGCTCATCTTGCCGATACTCACCGCCGATGGCTCCCCGGCGTACTGCGACCGGGGCACCTCGTGAACTGTCGTCCACCACTCCCCGTCGTCGGACAGCTCGGCTACGATCTTCTCGGCCTCCAGCCGCAGGCGGAGGTGGTAGTCGGTGTTCGCGGCGATCCCCGCCGGGACCAGCCACTGGTTGGTACCATCGTCGACCCCGGCGCGACCCTCCACGGTGCGCAGGTTGAGGCGCAGGAAGCGTTCGCCCCACCACAGCGCCAGGCCGGGCCCCCAGGTCATCCCCCCATCGCTGCCGGTGTTGACGACACACTCGACCATCGTCACCCCCGGCGGCAAGTCCCGGGTGGCGTAGGCAATCGAGTGCGCCAGGGACTCGAAGGTGACCTTGCCCTCAGCGACGCTGAGCTTCGTGCCGGGACGCGGGGACAGCGTGGCGCGCCAGGCGTCGGCCGGCGCCTGCCCGGGGAAATCGTCCTGCAAGAGCACCTGCCTGCGCTCGTAGGCCCTTGTGGCTTCCAGCATGACGGGCGGCGCCTCTCGGGGCTGCTCGTCCACCCACAGCAGCCAGCCGCGCCGCGCCGGGATCGGGATCTCGTCCTCCACCGAGAACAGCGCCTCGAACTGGTAATCATCGATCTGCGGGGCATACAGATGGGCCCTCCGGGGATCGAGACCCAGGGCTTCCCAGTCAATCTGCAGTTTCACCTGCGCCGTTCGCGGCGCCCAACTGGCCACGGCGATGAGCGTCCTGCCCTCGCGCACGTAGGCCGTGGCGAGGATGTCCTCGCGCCCGGTGTCAACGGGGCACTCCGGCTCCCAGTAGCCCAGCATCTCGGCCTCGTCGATGCCGAAGTCGTCCCAGACGCCCCAGACCGACCGGGGATCGCCGCACCAGGGCATGCGCGCCGTCATCCCGTACACCATCCCCCGCCACTTGTTGCCCCCGTTTTGGAGCATCTCGCCCATCAACCCGTAGGGGATACCGGAGATCTCCGTGAGCCAGTAATCCGGCGGGGAATCGTAGTCGAAGAACTCGCCGAACCACAGGCGGTCGATGTACGGGAAGAACTCCATGTACTGGTTGGCCGGGCCGTGGGAGAAGCTGGTGTTGGAGTGCAGGTCGATCATGCTCCCCGGCCGGTTGCGCTGGAGAATCTTGCGCACCCGCTTCATGATCTGCCGATCGTAGGAGACATCATCGTTGTACAGCCCGTCGATGCCAACATTCTGCACCAGCCACTGCAACCCCTCGAGGTAGTAGTTGTACCAGCGCGACAGCCCGCTGTTGACGATGGAGGCACAGGCCTCGCCGTCCGGCTGCTGCTCGTACCAGGAGCACTGATAGTCCCTGCCGAGATGCTCGCGCAGCCACGGATAGCCCCCGCCGCTGCCGGGAGCCAGCACCTCGTGCCCCAGGCTACGCAGGGCCCACATCTCGGCCACGTGGTTGGTCAGCTCGCGCAGGGTGTAGTAGATCTTCACCTTCATGTCCCGCTCGTGGGCCGCGTCCACGTAGGCCTTCATCTTGTCCGTGGTGAGGAAGGGGTAGTTGATGTATGGGTTGAGCTCATTGGCGTGGTGGATGTTCACCACATTGGCACCGGTTTGCGCGATCTTCTCCACCGGCTCGTAGGCGTGGTAGTAACGGGTCTTGAAGTGTGAGGCGCTGTCCAGCGGCTTGACGGGGGTGATGAGAAAGGCGAACTCGAGGGTGAAGTCCTCCCCGGCGGGCAGGACCCGGTCGCCGCAGTAGGCGGTGGCGGTGACCACGTCGCCCTCCTCCTGGATCGTTACGCCGCCCTTGCCCTCATTGCTCCAGGTGGCCGGCGGCTGGAGCTGGCCCAGGGCCCAGTAGAGGTTCACCATCGGCCCACAATAGGTGGCGCCGCGCAGCTCGCACTGCAGCCCTGCGTCATAGTCGCCCAACCAGAAGCTGTCGTAGTAGACCTTGCCCCCCCACTTCCACCGGAAGTCGGGTTTGCGGAGCCCGCCGGCGTGATCCATGCCCATCAAGTAGGTGGCGATCTCCTTGCGGAAGGGCATCTGGAGCCGGATGTCCTTGACCGGCGTGTCCTTGTCCGGTCGCAGCGTGACGGTGAGCTGCACGTGCCCGTCGAACTCCATGCGCCCGCGGCAGTATGTGTCCACGGCGCCCTGGCGGCCGCGGGCCGCCCAGGACACCGCACCCTCGCCGTGCCGGCTGCACTCCGCCGGTGCCTGCTGCAGCGGTGTGCCGAGGCCTTCGCCTTCCAGCACCAGGCGCATCGGGGCAGCCAGAATCTCCTTGTCCCCACTGCGAATGGCGGCGGGCAGGCCGTCGGCGGAGACCTCCAGCGCGCGCCCCAGACAGCCGACCCTGCTGCCCTCCAACGTCATGGGAGTGTAGGGCGCGACGATGTCGTCATCCATGGCGAGGGTGGAGTTCAGCCAGCGCAGGCGGGAGTAGCGCCACAGCTCGCCATCGCCGCGGTCCTCCAGAACCTCATCGGAGACGGTGAAGTCAAGCGCCACCTCTGTGGGCGGCGCACCCTTCCCACTCACCGTGACGCTGCCACGGTAGCGCCCCGGAGCCGCCTCGCGGGGGATCTGGACCCCACACCACAGGGCCTGCACCTTGCCCTGCGGCACCGAAACGGTCTTGGAGAGCGGGCTCCCGTCCCAGTCGGTGCCGCCGAGGTTGAAGCAGGTGAACTCTGAGGCCGCAATGGGCCGTCCCGCCGGCTCCGGCCGCAGGTCGGAGAAGGTCAACCGGACGTCCTCCACAGGAGCCGTGCAGGCGAACACACCGAGCTGGAAGCAGTAATACTCATTGCGACACGGCTCCCCGGACAGCACCTGCGCCGGGCCGGACTGCGCCCAGCGTAGGGGGATGTCTTCGGTCATCCGGATCGCGAAGCGCCGATCCTCGGGGAAGACAATGTAAGGAGGATTGCCTGCGCGCGCCACCAGGGCCGCCGTCTCCTCAGCCGTGGCGACCACCTCCATCGGGTCGAAGCGGCTGAACTCATTGCGGGCCTCAATCTCCAGTACTCGCGCCTGCGGCAGGCTCTTCCACTTGCCGTCCGCCGGATCATCAAGACCGTTGGCCGTCAGCCAGGCCGGGTCGGCGTTGACCTCCACCGGCAGGTAGTTGCCCCCGTACCAGCCGCCCTGATACTGCACCTGATAGGGCAGATAGTACACGTGGTACTCTCCGGGCCCGCCCACAGGCTCAAACACGAGGTCGGCAAACTCGCGGTTGATATCCGCCCGCGCCAGGTTCTCGACACGCCTGCCGCTCTGACCATGAACGATGATGATCTGTCTTTCATGGGCATCGTGGTCTCGCCTGCGCCACTGCAGATGCAGCCGGACGGCGTCGGCTTCGGCCTCGACGGCCACCCGGGCGCGATGCTTGCCGAAGGCCTCGTCCCAGGGAACGTCGGGCACGCTGTAAGAAATGTCGGCGACAGCCATGGCGGCCAAACCTCCAGATAGCAGTGTGGCGAGGATGATGGCGGTAAGGGGTGCTTGCGGCATAGGGTCTGGCTCTCCTGTTCGTTGAGCTGGGTGTCGGCGGCCGCGCCGCGTGCCGTGACGACCGGCTCGGCACCGGCGTGTGCGCCCCGGGCTACCGTGCCCTTTCCACCTCCTCGGGCAAGCACCTCTTGGCTCCGAAGGTCTTGGGGCATGGCGCTGCGAAACTACAGGTGTCTATCTGGTGCTCCGCATGGGGCGGAGGCTGTGGCCGTTCACGTCTCCCCTCGGGAGTGTTGGGCGCGCCGCCCGCGAGCGCCCTCAGGGGCGCGACGACATCGGGCCTCCTGCCTGCCCGGCCTGAAGTCCGGGCCTGGGAGGCGCCGCCGCGTGGTCCCTCGGACCTGACGACAACCGAAGCGGCGACGGTGCATGGCGGTACACGGCCTTCGGGCGACTCCCTTGGCCGCCGGCACCGGGAAGCGGCGACGCCGAAAGAGCGCCCGCCCTCCCCCGGGGCAGGGCGAACGGAGGACCACGCTCCCGACCCGAAACGCGCCGAGTCGGGGCGCTCACGACCATGGAGGGACCTCACATGACCAGATGCCTTCTCTTGCTGGCCGTCATCCTCACCCCCGCCTGCGCTCAAGAGCGGCCGGTCTCCATGGTGGTCAACGGCGGGTTCGAGCGCAGCGGCGGCTGGAGCCGTTCGCCCAGCGCGAGCACGGTGGACTCGGGCCGCACCGGCCGCTGCCTGCACATCGAGGGCGAAGGCACCGTCACCCAGGGAGTACCACCGCGCAAGGGCGTCGCCACGTACAGTTGCAGCGTTGAGATCAAGACCGAAGACGTCGTGGCCGGGCCCAACGGCGGCTTCGCCTTCGCCGCCGTCTACCAGCGCGACGGCCGCAATGAGCTGGTGGCCTTCAAGGACTTCGCCCAGATCACAGGTACCACGGACTGGCAGAGGGCCGACTTCACTTTCGAGCTGGCGCCGCGCGTGGAGACCATCTCCCTGCACTGCGGCATCTACAACGCCTCGGGCAAGGCCTGGTTCGACAACTGGACGCTGGTGGAAGGGGACAGGGCCATGGGCTACGACGAGGTCATCTCACCGGGACCGGCGCACGGACCGGGCACGCCGACGGCCGGCGTGTTCCGCCAGCAGGGCTTCCCGGTCAAGGGTGCGGGCTCGTCCCCGGACCGTCTCGGGGGCCTGTTGCGGGACGCCGGGTTTGACGTGCGCTATCTCACCGCCGACGACCTGGCGGACCCGCAGAAGGTGAACTCGGGGCTGCTGAGCCTGGTGGTCTTGCCCTATGGGCAGAGCTTCCCGGCCGAGGCCAGGCGTAACTTCACCGCCTACCTCCACGGCGGCGGCAGCTTCATCTCCACCGGCGGGTACACCTTCGAGCACCTCGTGAGGCTCGGTGAGGGCCAATGGCTCGATGAGGCCACCGTGGTGAAGCAGAAGCTGGCCGCGGCTCTGGAACGCTCAGTCCTGCCCGACGGCAGCTTCGAGGCCGCCGGGGAAGCCCCCATCGGGGGGCAGGAGCTGGATGGAAAGTGGCGCCGCGACGGGGACATTTGCACGCTCGATCCCACCGTCGCCAGAGACGGCGACGTCTGTGCCCGGGTCACCGTCGATGCCGAGAAGCCCCGGGAGGACCGCTGGTACCTGGACATCGCCCCCCGGCGCGGAGCCAGCTACTGCGTGAGCGGCTGGATGAAGTCCGAGGACGTCAGGGCCCACGGACAGGGCTACGCCTACATGGCCCTGTACGAGTACGACGGCGAGGGCAAGCTGGGGGAATGGAAGGACTTCGCCCACACCACGGGGACGCAGGAGTGGACTCGGTACGAGTACACCTTCACCCCCTCGGAGAGGACCACGCGGCTGCATATCAAGATGGGTCTGTTCCAGGCCACGGGCACCGCATGGTTCGACGACATCCGCCTGTCGGACGTGGCTGATGTGGAGATGCAGCCGATGAACACCAGCACCGGCGGGCCGGCGGATGGCCTCAAAACGGCGCCCTCGCAGATCGGGGTGTTCGATGCCGACTATCCCCTGCGGCGCGTGGCGAGCCTGCGGCCGGCAGACGACCAGTTCATCGTGCCACCGGGCGAGCCGCTGGCGGGGGATTTCTCAGGGTGGGCCGCCTCCGGGGTGCAGGGCTATGACAACGCCCGCTGGATCGAGCTGGTCGGCGGGAGAGACCGCTTCGGCCGCCATCGCGGCTCGGCGGCCTCGCTGATGCTCAACTACGGCGGCTACTTCTCCGGCTCGGCCTGGGCGTACTTCGGCGTGGAGAGCAAGGACCTCTTCGACGGCTCCGCCCCCTGGCTGGATCGGGCCCTGGTGGATATCGCCCGCTTCATCTGCCGCGGCGGCTTCCTGCGCAATCTCACCACCGACCTTGCCGCCTACAAGCCTGGTGAGACGGTGCGAAGATCCGTGGTGGTGGAGAACCTCGGCACCGCTCCTCTGAACTGCACCGTCGACTTCAGCGCCTACCCGGACGGCGACCGCAGCCGCCCGACAGGGCAAGAGCAGGTGGACCTGACCGTCGAGCCCGGGTCCTGGCTGGCGGCCGAGAGCCCCTGGCAGCCGGGGCAGTTCGACTCCGACGTGTACGAGTTGGTGGCAGACCTCCGCCTCGAGGGCCGGCCGGTGGACCGCATGTCCACGGGCTTCGTGGTCCAGGACGAGGGGGTAGTGCAGTCCGGCCGCGAGCTGCGCTTTGCGGACAACTACTTCACCCTGGACGGCCGACCCACGTTCCTGTTCGGCAGCGACACCTACAGCAATGTGTACAACTCCGCCACCGAGAACCCCTGGACCTGGAACCTGGATCACATCGCCGCCCGCGATTACGGCTTCAATGTCTACGAGAACCTGCAGTATAGCAATGCGGACTACCGGTTCACGGACAAGGACTGGCGCAAGTTCGAGGGCATGGCTCAGCTTTGCCAGCGCAATGGGCTGGTGTTCATGCCCTGCCAACTGGTGGGGCACAACGTTGCCATCGGCCCGGAGCAGTTGGAGAGAGAGGCGGCCCAGTGTCGCGATTACGCCGAGCATCTCAACCGCTATCCGGGGCTGCTTTACTACCTCAACGGCGATTTCCGCTGGGAGGTCGAGGACAAGGCGGCACTCACCGCGCTGTGGAACGGGTGGCTGGCGGACAGGTACGAAACCGAAGCCGCCTGGAGGCAGAGCTGGGGTGACGAGGTGTACGGGAACTGGGGCGAGCTACAGTTCCCGCCGCCGGCGGAGAGCTCGTGGGACAGCGTGCGCCAGTGCGACCGGGCGCGGTTCGGGATCTGGGTGACCCTGCGCTGGGTCAATCGCCACGTGGCCGCGGTGCGCGAGGCCGACGAGGAGCACGCCATCACCTCGGAGTACTATCGCCAGCCCTACGGCGCACTGGACCTGATTCTGACCATCGGCGAGCAGGACGCCTCGAACATCGGCTATTTCGACGAGCCGTACCGCGATGTGGACAACCTGCCGCTGGCGCTTCGGCTCATCGACCTGCGGATGAGAGGCAAGTCGCTGGGGCTGGGCGAGTACGGCGTCAAGACCCATCCGGCCTGGACGGTGGAGAACGGTGCCCGGGGCTACCACATCGTGCGCACCGAGGAGGAGGCCAGGCGCCTGTTCATGGCCGTGGCCCACTACGGTCTGGGCATGGGCGCCTGCAAGGTCCAGAACTGGTGTCTGCGCGACGCCAGCGAGAACGTATTCCCCTGGGGGGTGTTCTACCCCAACGGCCGGGTGCCCAAGGACATCGCCTACTGGCACCGGAACCTGAGCCTGATCTGGCGCCACTTCACCCCGGTGTACCGGGCGCCGAAACTCGCGGTGCTCCTGCCCGACGGCATGCGCCTGGGGGCCCACTCGCAGACGGGCCTGGACATCGCCGCAAACTGCTTCCGGGCGCTGTTTGCCAAACACGCGGACTTCTCCGTCATCAACGAGCGGCACATCGAGGCCCTCAGCGGCGACACCGCCGATCTCATCTGGCCCTCCGCCTTCTGTCCTGATGACGCGGCCTATGCCAAGGTGTTGCAGTGGGTCAGAGACGGCGGGAGGCTGCTGGTCACGGGGGATATCTCCTTCGATGAGGATCGGCGCCGCGCCCGGACGCAGCGCCTGGAGGAGCTGTGCGGCGTCCGGTTCGTGGAGGAGGTCTACCGGCCGCCGGTGCGGCCCGAGGACGCCCCTCAGATCGTGGACGTCCGCGGCACGAGGATGGCGCTGCAGCCCTGCATCGAGGTGCGGGCCGAGGACGCCGAGGTGGTGGCCGCTACCGAGAACGGAATGCCGGTTCTCGTCCGCAAGGGCATCGGGAAGGGCACGGTGCTTTACTGCACCGATCCGCTGGAGATGGGCAAGGCCGACGAGGTACTCCCGCTCCTGAAGCTGCTGTATCCCGGCGGCCCCGTCGAGGAGTACCAGGGCGGCCCGGACGTGCATCTCTGCCGCCAGCCGCTGCGGGAAGCCGGGGAGTTCGTCACCGCCTTCAATACCAACATGCCGCCGGGAGCCAAAGAGGTGCCGCTGCCCAACGGCAAGGGCCTGGACGTCAAGGCCAGGGCGGCCGCGCGCTACCCGGCGATGCTGGCCACCAACGAGCGGGCGAACCTGGTCTCCCTGGGGGCCTCCGGCGAGGCACAGGTGGAGGGGAGTCTCGTCTTCAGCGGCGACACCCAGGTCATCGGCCTGGCGCTGGATGGTGAGGACCTGTGGCGGTCGCAGGCCGTCGTGCTGTGCCCCTTCTCCACAGGCCAACTCGCCTTCCACAGTCGGAGGCAGTGGACCGACCCGGTCACCATCGTCGGCGACATCATCGACAGCACCTTCCGGGTGTTCGAAGTCAGGCAAGGCGTGGCGGACCTGACGGTGGATGACGATCTGCAGACCTGTCTGCTGGTGGTCTGCGAGCGCGGCCAACAGGAGCGCTGGACGAAGGCCATCGAGGATATCATGCGCACGCCGTAGGCCGCGTTGCCGCCGGTCGTTCCGGGAAGCGCCCCGGTCCCGCCCACATGCCGCCCGCCGTTGGTGGGGCCGGATGCAAAGCCTCCTTGGCGGGCGGCGGCCCCATCCGGCCTCTGCACTGTTCCATCACCCCGGAGGCATCACGATGACTCGCGATGAGGCACTGGACATACTGCATGAGTACACCAAGTCAGAGAGCCTGCTCAAGCACGCCTATGCCGTGGAAGCCGCGATGCGGGGATATGCCTCGATCCTCGGGGAGGATCGGGAATACTGGGGTCTCGTGGGCCTGCTGCACGACTTCGACTGGGAGATCCACCCGGACATCCCCGATCACCCGACGAAGGGGGCCGCCATCCTGCGGCAGCGGGGGATCGACGAGGGACTGATCCAGGACATCCTGGCCCATGCCCCCTTCACCGGCGTTCCCCGGGACACTCCGGTGCGCCGCGCCATCTTCGCCGTTGACGAGCTGGCGGGGTTCATCATTGCCGTGGCGCTGGTCCGGCCTTCCAGGAGCCTGGGCGACCTGGAGGCCAAGTCGGTGAAGAAGAAGATGAAGGACAAGTCCTTCGCCGCGGCGGTAAACCGGGACGAGATCGTGCAGGGGGCCGAGGAGCTGGGGGTGCCGCTGGACGAGCACATCGGGAATGTGATTGCCGCGATGCGCGAGGTGTCCGTCGAGTTGGGGCTCTGAGGACGCAGCCGGGCGCCTGCCGGCCAGGCCGGACCGAGGCGGCGGCGTCAGGCCCTCCGGCGCCGGCCGCACATCTCGCGGATGACCACCCACACGTACCAAAACGACCAGCGCAGCACCGGGATCTTGGAGCGCCCCGCGGCCCGCCGGTACTCATGGCTGGGAACATTCACCACCCGGAGACGGTGTTTGAGGGCCTTGATGGTCATCTCCTGCTCGATGGTGGTGATGTTCTCCTTGAGGCCAAGAGCGCGCAGGGCCTCGACCCGGCCGGCCCGGAAGCCGTTTTGCATGTCCGTCAGGTGGGTGCCGAAGCGCCAGTTGACCAGGAGCATCAGCAGGTTCTGCCCGGTCAGGCGGACAAAGCCGCTCCAGTCGCCGGCGAGCTCGTCGCTCCCACCCCGCATCCGGCAGCCGATGACCAGGTCCGCCTCATCGGCGAGCAACGGCGCCACCAGCTTCGGGATGTCCTCGGCCACGTGAGAGCCGTCGGCATCGATGAACACCACGACGGCGGTCTCCACCGTGTCGATGGCCTGCCGGATCGCGGCGCCCTTGCCCCTGCGGTTGTCCAGCTCGTAGCGGACGCCCTTTTCCCGGGCAATCTCCGGTGTGCGGTCGGTGGAATGCCCGTCCATCACCATCACGACGTCCACGAACGGCCGCACCGAGTCGATGACTTCAGGCAGGGTCGCCTCTTCATTGAGGGTGCAGATGACGGCCGTCACGCCGCTGCTGCTATCGGTCATGCGCGGTCTCCTTCCTGGCCCACATGCTGCGCCCAACCGTTCGCCGCGGACCCGGTGAGACCTTCACCCTCCCGCGAGCCGCCCGAATCGGCGCACCGAGCACCAAAGAAGCCCGTAACGGAGTTCGAGCGATGGACAAGCCCGACGAGGCACCGGATCGGCAGGAGCACGGCAACTGGCAGCCGCGCAGGGACCCCCTGGTGTGGGCGGTCTTCGGGGTGTACTTCGCCCTGGCCATCACCTATAGCTATGTGATGGAGCTGGGCCATGGTCCGGACGAGTCCGATCGCCATTACCCGTACGTGCAGTGGCTCACACAGGAGCGCACCCTGCCCCCCGCCGATCCCACCGTGGACTGCGGCGCCCTCGAGCTGCATCCGCCTTTGTACTATCTGAGCCTGGTCCCGGTCTACGCGGTGGCCCACAGATACGGCGACCGCGTCGCTCTGCGCACTCTGCGCTGGACGTCCCCCTTCCTGATCTTCGCCGCCCTGCTCTTGTGGCTCGCCGTGATCCGCCGGGCCTGCGCCAACCGGCGGTACACCGGTCTGTTCTGCCTGGCCCTGACCGCCTGGTGGCCGAACCTGTTCGTGGCCGCGGGCTCGTTCAACAACGACGTCGGCGCCATGCTTTGCTCCGCGGTCCTGCTGTATCTGGTGGTGGTGAGCGATCTCGGGGGGCCGGGAGCAAGGGTCGAGGGTGTGCGGGGGCTATGGACCTCGCCTTTGGGCTCGGCGGCTATCGCCGGCGCCGTCATCGGTCTGGGGGCCCTGATGAAATCATCGGTGCTCACCGTCTGTGTGCCGGTGCTGGCCGTCGCCGTGGCCCGGCAGCACGGACGCCGGTTCTACCGCGACGGGTACTTCTGGCTGCGCGGGCTTATGGCCGCCGCAACCTGCATCGCCGTCTGCGGCTGGTGGTACCTGCGGAACCTGGAGCTGCACGGCGCCCTGGTCCCCATTCCGCAGGGCTACAGCCTGATCCCGGCGCACCTCACCAAGCTGGAGGCCCTGATGGGGGGCCTGGTGGGGCCTGTGCTCCTGCGCGCCATCAACGGTCTGTGGGTGAGCGTCTTCGCCGGAGCGGTGTGGTTCCCCGAATGGACCCATCCGGCGGTCTACTGGCCCCTGCGGGCGCTCACCGCCGCGGGCGTCATTGGTGTCTCCATCGGCCTGTGGCGCGCGTGCACGGCAAGAGCCGTCTTCGCGCCCGGACAGGCGACGGCCCTGGTGCTCTCCGCCGCCGGGTTCGGCGCCATCTATCTGGCCACGGTCTGGGTGGCCGTGTTCGTGCATTTCGGCGTCCACCAGGGCGGCCGCTACCTGCTGCCGTTCCTGCCGGGCCTCACGATCCCTCTGGGTCTGGGGCTCAAGCAACTGGTGCCGGCCCGGCTGAGGGCCGCGAGCGCCGCGGCGCTCCTGGCGTTTCTGTTGGCATTGAGTTTCCTGGCCTGGTACCACATGGTGACATACTGGAACCCCCTGGTACTGGAGGTCTCGGGGCCGTTCGGGTAGACTGAAGTGCCGGGAGGAAGGTGTTGTCGGCCGCGCAGGCGGCGCAGGCCGGGCCGAACCGACATGCCCGAAGCTGCGTCTGTTGCCTGTGGCCCGCGGCTTCCGAGCATCCCGCGGCCATCGGTCTGTCGCGACGCACCGGAGGAGAGTGTGCCATGAGAAGGCTTTGCCGGCTGTCCGTGGTCACGGTACTGGCGACCGTCGTGGTGGCGGGTACCCATGCCGCCCAGATACATGAACTGGCGCTGTGCGGCAACGCCGCAGGTGTGAAGCTGCTGCTGGCCGACGGCGTCGACCCGAATCTCAAGGACTATACCGACAGCACGCCGCTGCATCTGGCGGCGCAGGTCGGCAGCATCGACACCTGTGAGGCCCTGCTGGACGGCGGCGCCGATGTGAACGCCACCAACCGCATGGGCTCGACACCGCTGCACCTGGCGGCAGTCGGCGAGAACCGCGGCCCGACTGCGGCCCTGCTTCTGGACCGCGGCGCCCGCATTGACGCCGGCGACGGTACGGGAGCCACCCCGCTGCATCTGGTGGCCCGGGAGGACCAAAACCTCGGCGTCCTGCGGCTATTGCTGGATCGCGGCGCTCCCCTGAACGCCGCCGACGCCGGCGGGGCCACGCCATTGATGAGAGCGGTCGAAGGGGGAGTGATGGCCACCCAATGCGTGGAGGAGCTACTCAGGCGGCGCGCCGATGTGCGCGCCGGGGACAAGCAACTGCGGACCGCGCTGCACGTGGCGGCTCAGCAGGACAGCCACCGCATGGCGGTCAAGCTCATCCAGGCCGGAGCCGCGGTGGACGCCGCCGACAGGGCGGGCCACACGCCCCTGCATGAGGCCAGGGGGCGCAATGTGGCCAAGGTGCTCATCCAGCACGGCGCGGATGTCAACACCAGGACGGCCCGGGGCGCCACCCCGCTGCACTGGGCCTGTAGCTTCGAGGGGGGCGACAAGGTCGCCGAGGCCGTGCTGTTCGGCCGACCGGACATCAACGCCAGGGACAAGGATGGCGCCACCCCGCTGCACTGGGCCGTGCTCTACGAGCAGGTGACGACCGCCGGCCTGCTGCTGCGCAGACGGGCCGACGTCAATGCCCGCGACAATGAGGGCCGCACTCCTCTGGCCATCGCACAGACCGATGAGATGACCGCGCTTCTCCTGCGCTACCGAGCGGTGCGCTAGAAATCCGGCCGAGAAGCCGGTTCTGCCGCCAAGATGCCATTCTGAGCGTCCATCTCGCGCGGCGAGATAGCGAAGAATCTCGCGGAATGCCGGGAGATTCCTCGAGCTGCTCTTGCCGGGAGCGGACGCTCTGGCAATGACACTTCCATGTCAATCCGGACTTCTCGGCCACGCTCCCGAGCGTGCAGGGCCCCGTCGGCGTGGCGGCTCCGGATGCGGGACCTCACCGGAAGCCCAAAACCGCACACATCCGGCGCTGAAGCAACATTCGAGGCCACACACACCGCTTCTCCGGGGGGCCGGCCATGTGGCGCTATCTTCTCCCAGTCTTCCTGGGCGCCTTCCTGCTGTTCCAGGTCCAGCCGCTCATCGCCCGCTACGTACTGCCCTGGTTTGGCGGGACACCCTCGGTGTGGACCACGTGCATGCTGTTCTTCCAGGTCCTGCTGCTGTTGGGCTACGGCTACAGCCACCTGATCGTGAACCGGCTTCGCCCGCGGGCCCAGGTGCTGGCCCACGTGGCGCTCCTGAGCGGCTCGCTGGGTCTGTTGCTGCTGCTGACCGCGACCTGGAAGGTCCCCCTGATCCCGGGTGAGAGCCTCAGACCCACCGGCAGCGAGCAGCCGGTCCTACGCATCCTGCTCCTGCTGGCGGCCACGGTGGGCCTGCCGTACTTCGCCCTGTCGGCGACAAGTCCGCTTCTGCAGGCCTTCTTCTCGCGCACACACCGTGGCCTGTCGCCCTACCGGCTATACTCGCTCTCCAACGTGGGCTCCCTGCTGGCCCTGCTGAGTTACCCCTTCGTTTTCGAGCCCCTGCTGCCTTTGCGGACACAGGCGTGGGCGTGGTCGGCGGCATACGTCGTCTTCTGCGCGGCCTGCGCTTATGCGGCGGCGCGGACGTGGCATGCCCCACCGCTGCCGGCGCCCGCCGGGGCCGGGGATGATGCCCGGCCCACCGCCGGGCTGTGGCTGCAGTGGACCGGCCTGGCGGCGCTGGCTTCCGTCCTGCTGCTGGCCATGACCAACCAGACCTGCCAGGAAGTGGCGGTCGTCCCCTTCCTGTGGATCCTTCCGCTTAGCCTATACCTTCTGACCTTCATCATCTGCTTCGACAACAGTCGCTGGTACGCCCGGCACTGGTATGTCTCGGCGGCGGTGCTGGTGGTGCCGGCCATTCTCGTCTTGCTGGCCAACGAGGACGAGGTGAGTGTGGCCTGGCAGGTGGTGGCGTATGCGGCGGCCCTGTTCGTCCTGTGCATGGTCTGCCATGGCGAGCTGGTGGCGCTCAAGCCCGGCACCCGTCATCTGACGGCCTTCTACCTGGCCGTGTCCGCCGGGGGCGCACTGGGCGGCGTGCTCGTGGGGGTGCTGGCCCCGGTGCTGTTCCGGGGCTACTACGAGATCTACGTGGGCCTGGCGGCGTGCTGGCTGGTGTGCGTGTGGGTCATGCTCCGGCACGTCGAGGTGTGGCCCAGGGCGGTGCAGGCTCTGAGTCTGTTGCCCATGGCCATCGGGGTCGCCGCGGTCATCATCGCCTACCAGGGCGACCGGCGCGCGCACTCCGACAGACCTACGGTGCATCAGGCCAGGAACTTCTACGGCGTGCTGCGGGTGACCGAGACGCTCAGCGACGACCCGGCGCGGTGCCGCTTCACCCTGGTGCACGGTCGCACCATCCACGGCTTTCAGTACACCGCCGAGCACCTGCGATACACGCCCGTCTCGTACTACGGCCCCGGGACGGGGATCGGTCTTGCCGTCCATCGTCACCCGCGGCGGCTCTACAGCGACGCGAGGCCGCGCGCACTGCGCATCGGCGTCGTCGGCCTGGGGACAGGGACGGCCGCCGCTTTCGGCCGCCGCGGCGATGTGGTGCGCTTCTATGAGATCAACCCCCAGATCCGCCGGCTCTCCGACCCCGACGGGTACTTCACCTACCTCACAGACACGCCGGCCACGGTGGAGGTGGTCATGGGCGACGCCCGGGTGTCGATGAGCCGTGAGCTGCAGCAGGGCGGCTCACAGCGCTACGATGTGCTGGCCCTGGACGCCTTCAGCAGCGACGCCATTCCGGCGCACCTGCTGACCCTGGAGGCCATGGAGCTGTATCTTGGCCACCTGCGGGACGAGCAGAGCATCCTGGCGGTGCACATCTCCAATAAGGTCCTGGACCTGGTGCCGGTGGTGCGGGGCCTGGCCGAGCATCTGGGATTGCAGGTGGCCAGAGTGCAGGACGATCCGGATGAGAACCATTACCTGACCTCGGACTGGGTGCTCCTCTGCCGCTCGCCCAGGCCCCTGGCGGACTCGGAGATTGCCGACGCCACTTCGGAGATGGACAGCGCGCGCCGGGTGCGACTGTGGACCGACGACTACCACAGCCTGCTGCCGATCCTGGAGTAAGGGCCCGCCGGCGGTCCGGGAGCGTGGGGGGGCGGGTCGCGTCGGGTCGTGGTAACGAAGCCGCCCCGGCAGGGGCGCGCTCTTGACACGCCCATGGGAGTCGAATATACTCGCGATGTTGTCTAGTTGGCCCCTAGCGCGGCGAAAGCCGCGTTCTGCGTTATGCGATACGGAGTCCTGAGCCAACTCACCCAGCCCCAGGGGCGGGTGACCTGCCCCATCGACGCAACGGTACCCGACGGCGTCGGAACACAGTTCCGGGGCCCGGTGACCGGTTGTGTGGTGCTGACCAACACGGGATCCGTGGTCAGTGCCCGTGGGCGTCTGCATGCCGTGGCGCTGTGCGACTGCAGCCGTTGCCTGGCCCCCCACGAGGTCGCCCTCGACATCGAGCTGAACGAGGAGTGCAGCCTCAGCCAGATCGAGCGACCCTCCGTGGAGGACGAGGAAAACCAGTTGATCCCGCTTCTGGATGCCGACACGGTGGACCTCACCGAGCTGGTGCGCCAGGTGCTGGTGGTCCATGTGCCGCCCAGGTCTCTTTGCCGGCCGGACTGCGCCGGTATCTGCACCCACTGCGGGGCCAACCTCAACGACGGGCCCTGCGGGTGCGGTGGACCGGCGGACCCGCGCTTCAGCGGACTGGAAGCTCTGCGCGGCGACGAGCAGCAAAGCGATGGCAGGTAGCGCAGGCC
>CAZXDD010000003.1:0-39795 GCA_964639415.1 uncultured Armatimonadia bacterium | reverse complement strand
TGCGGGCCTGGACCATGCTGGGCACTCAGGAGCGGCTGCGACAGTACGGGAGACTGCTGTCGCGGGCGCGGCGCCTGGCGCGGGAAGGCACGGAGGCGGAGCAACGGCGCGTGGCCCTGTTTCACCGCGGGGTCTACCGCTGGATGCGCGAGGGCCGCGAGCGCCTCCTGCAGATGCAGGCACGGCGCGGCTCGGAGCTGCCGGGTGCCGATATCCCGCGCATCGAGCCGGCACAGGGCGACCTTGAGAAGGCCGACTGGGACAAGACGGCGGTGCTCGGAGACTTCTGCAGTCTGCGGGGCGAGCCCACCGACCGTCAGGTACAGGCGCGCATGGCCCACGACGGCGCATACCTGTATCTGGAGCTGGAGGAGGCCGGGATCGACCCGGCCGGGCTGGTACTGGGGGGCTCGGTCACCGTGTGGGACGAGGACGAGTGGGAGGTGTTCTTCGCCCGCGAGCGCGGACCGCGCTATCGCCAGATGGGCCTGAACGCCGCCGGAGTGCACTTCGACATCGCCTACGACGAGCCCACCGGTGAGTGGGATAGCGGCGTGGTTCTGCATTCAGACGTCTCGGCACCGGACCGGTGGCGGGTGCGGATGGCGCTGCCGTTGGACCGGCTGGTCTGGGGCGGGGCGGAGCCGGGAGACACGCTGTGTTTCAACGCGATCCGGGCTACCAGGATGGTCCGGTCGCTGGCCTGGTCGCCGACCTACGGCGGCTTCCGCGAGCCCACGCGGATGGGGGAGATCCGGCTGGCGAAATGAGGGGGAAACGCTCCCATGGAGGGGCCTGCGAACGAGCAAAGCAGGTGCCCTCCATGGGGGCAGCGGTTGCGGTGGCGCAGTGGCTGTGATGCCGCCGGTGGCGTCGGGAAGTCCGATCTACGGGGTGGCCACCGGCTTGTTTCGGGTAGTGCGCCCCATGTAGCCATCCAGAAGTGCGGCCGAAGAGCTCCGTTCGCCGAGAGTGTCATTCTGAGAGCGTCCGCTCCCGAAGGGAGCAGCTCGAGGAATCTCGTCACATTCAACGAGATCCTCCGGTATCTCGCTGCGCGAGATGGGCGCTCAGGATGACATCGCAACAGCACGCCCGGCTTTTGGGCCGGACCTCTAGTTCGTGGCCGGCTCGGCGGCCGTTGCCGCTTCGTAGAGCTCCAGCTCGTTCAGCGACGGCCAGCCCGTGGACTTGGTGATGTGGACCTTCACGAACCGTGCCTTCGTCGGCCGGGCGAATCGCGTGTACTCGATCGCCGTGGATGCCACGTCCGTATAGCTGGCGACGGGATCGCCCCAGGTCTCGCCGTCCACCGAGACATAGACGTCCGCCGATTGCGGCCACCGGCTTGCCTCTCGGCTGGTCTTCAGACAGATCCCCAGGCCCGTCAGCTCCCGCTCCCGCGCGAACCGCAGCGTGTAGGTGGCGTCCACGTTGTCGGCGGCCTTCCAGGCGGCGTGCATGTAATCGGTGTTCCCGTCGAAAACCGCCGTGGGCCCGCCTCCCGGGGTCTTCTCCGTGTGGGTCATGTCGGTCTCGATCTCCACGCCCCCGGAGCCGTGGAGTGCGGGCAGGTCGATCTTCACCCCCGGAGGCGGCTGCGACGGGAAGCGCAAGGCGAGGTCGGCCAGCAGGATGCCGGGCTCGACCCTGAAGATCGCCTGACGGATGTCGGAGGCCGCGCCCTCCTCGTAGTAGATGCAGATGATGGACCCGTCGGCCAGCTCGGCAAGCCCGGGGTAGGCGCCGCCCACCGTATCGACAGGCCACGGTGCACCCCAGGTCTGCCCATCGTCGGTGGAGATGGTCACGGCGGTTCCCGGATGACGGTGCGCCACCAGGAGCATCCCCTGCGAGGTCCGCAGCACCGTGGGGGCGTCGCCGCGGTGGGGCATTTGCACCGCTTTGCCCCAGGTGTAGCCCTCGTCCTCAGAGAAGGCCACGTGCATCCCGGGGCGCATGACGATGATCAGGCGGCCGTCACCCAACCGCGCGATGGAGGCCTCGCAAAAGCCACTGGAGAAGGCGATGGAGGCCTCCTCGTCCACCACCGCCACCTTGTCCCACGTCTTTCCGTAGTCATCGGAATGCACCACGGCCGTGACGTAGTGGCCCGCGTTCAGCCCGTGGTAGATCGGTAGCGCGACGTGACTGCCCTCGAGCTGTATCACGGGCCCTGAGACGTAGACCGCCCGCCCACGGTCCGTCTTCTCCGAGTAAGGCGTGTCCACATGGATGGGCTCGCCCCAGGTGTCGCCGCCGTCGGAGGAGAGCACCACGAAGACGTCGCAGTCCCGCTTGTTGTTGCCGTCCTCGGTATAGTAGCGGCTGGTGAAGTACGAGACGATCAGATCGCCGTTGGCAAGCTGGGTCACGTGGGGGTCGCGGTCATCCTCCTCGGTGTCTACCACCAGGATTGGCTCCGACCACGTGGCTCCCTGATCTGAAGAGCGCAGGCCGTAGATCGCCCCGCCCCTGGGCAGCTTCTCACTTGGGTTGGTCACATGGCCCAGGCCCGCGTAGAAGACAACATATAGATCGCCGTTTCCCATTGTGCACACGTCGGGAAAGGCCTCGTAGTCGCCCCAGGGCCCGACGTCGGTGATCTCCCGGTAGGTTGCCCCGACCGCGCAGCTCGCGCAGGCGAGCGCGACCACAAGTAGTGTGCTGAAGAGTCTCAAAGTAGGTACCGTCCTCTCATCTGACATGCGTCCACAGGGAACCAACGACGTCCCCCGGCCGCGTCCGGCGCGAACTGCGGCACAGCGGAGTATTCACCCTGCGCCGCAAATGGACCTGCCCACGCCTGCCACACGCCCCCTGCTCCACCGGATCGCCGCCCCCCCGGCGAGGCACTCGTCCTGCTGTGGCTCGTCCGCAGTGCCCTCCGGCGAGCCATGGGCTACTCTAGCATCTCGGCGATGCTCACCTCTCGCTCCTCGCGAAGTGACCGCTGACCGGCCTCCAGTACCGCGATCACCTCCACCTCCTCCTCGATCGGCACGCTCACCTCGCCGTCACGCACCAGGGCGATGAACCGCTGCATCAGGTAGACGTAGAGATCGCTCAGGCTCGGGGTCAGCGACTTCCAGCCCTTCGTTCCGTAGAGGTTGATCTGGTACCCGCCGCACATCTGCGGGGGCTGTCCGACCATGAGGATCACGTCGCGCCCGCCCTCGAAGCGCACCCGGACCACGTTCTTGTCGGCCACGCCCACATTGAGACAGGAGACCGCGCCGGGCTCAAACACGCCGTAGGCCATGGAAAGCGCGTGGATGCCGTACCAGATGGGGTCTCCGCCGCCGGCGACGGTGACGAGGTTCACCTCGCCGAAGGCCCCGGAGGCGACTTCCTCCTTGAGGGCCACGATGTCGGGGACAAAGCGCAGCGAGCTGGCGGACATGAAGGGGGCGTTGTGCTCGCGGGCGATCTGCGCGATGCGCTTGGCCTCCTGTGCGGTCATGGCCAGGGGCTTGTCGCAGAAGGTCGGGAGCCCCTTTTCCAGGGCGGCAGCGGCATACCGGTACTGACTGCCGGAGCCGTCATCGGGGATGATCACGGCATCGACGCCCTCGGTGCACTGCTCGGGGGTATCGCAGACCTCCTCGATGCCGACAATGGCCGCCAGATGCCGGGCGGCCTCCGGGACCGGGTCCCAGATCTTGACGGCCCGCACGCCCTCAAACTTGCGCTCCACAGGGTTGAAGGGGAACTTGCCTTCGCCCGCATGGTCCGGCAGTTGGGCCGGGTCGTAGCCGTTGAAGCAGCAGGAGAAGATGGGCCCGTGGGTCATGGCCGCCTTGCGGGGGACGTCTGCGCCGTTGAAGGTCGGTGCGTACGAAGCGGCGGAAATCAGTCCGACTCTGATCATGGAAAGCCTCCGGCCGGAAGTAGCCAGCTTTGCCGACAGCGACGGCACTGTTCGCTCAGGGAGCGCAGAAACCCTCCGCGACCGGGGTGCAACGGCCCCGGGCTCCACCGCGCCGAAGCTCCCCGGAGACGCCTACCGCGCCCCACCCGCCGGCGACGGGCCCCCGAGGTCCAGGCCGACGGCGCAGGGCACGGTGTAGCTGTCCCCCGGGTTGACGAGGTATGTATGCCCGGCGCCGTAGTATGCCGGGTCCGAAAAGCCCCGGATGATGGTGATGTCTCCCGTCGAGATCCCATCCGCTGTCACGCGCTCGATCCGGTAGCTCGTATCGGGTGGCAGCTCGTTTGAGAAGTGGATGGTCTCGCCGGCCAGGGGGGCGTCCGCCGGCAGCGGCGGGTCGAGCCGGATGCGATTATCCTCCAGGTCCGTGGCATCCACAGCGACCACAGTGCCGCTGTAGCTCGCTCTCTCCGGGTTGATGCGCAGGTCACCGTAGCTGAAGAGGCTCGCCTCGGAGAGCCGGACGAGCGTTGGTTTGCCGCCCTTGAGGCGCAGAAGGGCGAAGCGGCCGGAGAACTGGACTCGCCCGTCCACCGTGACGGCCGTCGGCTCCTGGCAACTGATGAGGATGTCCTCGGTACCGTCCTGCAGCGTCACGGCCACGGCGACCACGGGGCTCTCGTCACCCTCGTGCGCCACCGGGAGGCGCCGCACCGAGGAGACGAAGGGCGCCCTGTCATAGGGCTCCAGGATGTTGACGAACTGGGTCTCCATGCTCTCGCCCAGCTTGCTCTGGATGACCTTCCGCAGGCTGGGGAGATTGCCGGGCTGGTTCGGGGCCGGCTGTCCGCTGGCCAGCGCCACCTCGTCGGACGGCGTGAGGGCGTGCAGGCGCAGGTGCGGCTCGTGATCGGCCCTGATGCGCCCCCGGTTGTCCTCGGCCGTCCAATCCACAGTATAAGGAGTCGCCACCGGCCCGGCGCTGCGCTCCACATCCCACAGGTAACCAAAGCCGCTGCGGAACAGGAAGTCGCTGCGCTTGCCGTCGACCTCGAGTTGGCCGCGTCGGATGTCGGGGCCGGCGAAGGTGCCCGTGGCCTGGGGCTGCAGGGCCACTCCGGCCACGACGGCGGTCTGCGCGGGCCCCTGGTACAGCAGGCGGTGGTTCTCTCCGCCCCGGGCGCGGAAGATGTCCAGCACGTAGCTGTCGGCATCGGACACGTCGACGAGTGCCACCGTGCGGCGGTAGGTGTCGCCCGCCGGATTGCTCTGCGGGGACGAGACTTCCAGGACGCGGAGCGGGGGCCGAATGTGGAACAGCGTGAGCTTGCCGCCCGGGCTGTAGGGCAGACCGGCGTCGCCCACCAGCAGCGTATTGTGGCTGATGGTATTGGCGGTCCAGGCGTACTGCTCCGGGCGCCCCTCGCAATACTCGGGGTACCCCAGGTCCGGGAGCATGTCGATATTGTGGGCGTACAGGCCGAGGTTGAGGCTGTCGCGGTGGCAATGCCCCAGGGCGTGGCCGTAGTGGATCCAGATGGCGCGGCCCTCCTCGGGAGCCTCGGTGTCCGTCTGCAGGACGGCCTGTCCGTAGCGGCCGAGGTGGTCTGAGCGCAGGCGGAAGGGCTGCGCCTGCCCGATCCGCGCGATCTCCGCGGCCAGGGCGTCGGGGTCCTCCTCGAAGATGTCCTCCCTGGTACGCAGGCGCTCCCGGTCCCCGAGGGCGTAGTGCCAGGCCAGCGAGGCCAGTCGCGGGTCGCCGTACAGCCGGTAGCCCAGGGCGAAACTCCCGGCACTGCCGGCACGTGACCACAGCCCGGTGCTGCCGCTGTCGCCGATGCAGGGCAGGGCGGCGTCCAGGCAGTTGAGGCGGGCCTCCAACAGAAACCCCTGCTTGAGCTTCGGAAACTCGCGGATGACGTCGTGGTTGCGGTACTGCGGATAGGCGGCGAGGGTGGTGGCGACCCCGACGAGGCTGCGCGTCCAAATCAGGCCATAGCCCCCTACCTCCCCGCCCATCCCATCGCGGTCGAGCCCCTCGGTGAGCACCCACGGGATGGAGTCCTTCTTGCGGGCGAAGTCCCCCGGATAGCCCGGCGCAAAGAGCCAGTCCAGCCACTCCTCGGTCACGCCGGGACGGTCCAGGGCGATGGCCGCCGTCGCCACGGCCTCCTGGTGCATCCCGGTGTTGCCGTGGATGCGGCCGTCCCGAGTGCTCTGCAGCACCTCCAGCAGAAAGTTGTCCTCGATATGTCGGCAGATATCACCGATGGAAGCCCGCGGCGCCAGGCGGTAGCGCGCGGTCTTCTCGCTGACGAACGCCACCAGCTCCGCGTCATCCCGGATGCCGTCGAAGATGCGGTCATAGGCCCGGGCCATGGTGCTGACCGCGCCGTTCTCCCAGATTCGCCCCTGAACCCGGCCCATGCCGCTGCTGCCGTCGGAGTGCTTGAACCCCAGCTTCGCCAGCGGCGCCCAGTCCATCTGTGGGTAGACATCGGCGATCCGGTCCAGCAGTACGGCGGCCTTGTGGGCGTACAGGCGATCATCGGTGAGTGCGTAGGCCCACGAGAGCTGATCCAGGGCGCGGTTGATGCTCCCCCACAGGCCCCAGTTACAGTAGTACGCGATGGGGAGCCGCTTGTTGCCTTCGGCGTCGATCATGCCGTAGCCGTCATCGACGTAGACCTGATGCAGCGGGTCTGCCGGGTCCGGGTGCTCAGAGTTGTAAAGCAGCGAGCGGTCACCCAGCTCGCGCCGGAAGTAGCCGTGCTCGTCCAGCGCGGTGGCGTAGAAGGCGCCGAAGTCGTTCTTGGGAAACTCCGCCCCGCAATTGGGGCAGATGATCTTCCACGGCTTGCCCAGAGGGTCGGTCTTGAACCCCCAACGCCCGTAGGGCTTGTAGCCCGGGCCACAGTTGGCGCAGCCGATGTCCTTCTTGGCGTCGAGGTTGTTGGAGTAGATGTCCCGAGGCAGCTCCTGGGAGGGCACGAGGCTCCAGAGCTGCTCGTCGGGAAGCTGCGCCCATCGCGCGGCGGCTGCGATCGCCGCCGTCCGGGCATCCTCCGCCCAGCGGTACTTGCGGGCATTGTCCACGGCATTGGCCCGCATCTGTGCCGTCACCAGGCGGCTGCATTCCTTGGCGGTGGCGGGGCAGAGGGCGCAGGTGCACAGGGCCGTCGCGACGGCGATCATCGACAGTTGCTGGAGCATGGCGCCTCGTTCACAGTCGCGGGATGATGAGTGCAAGACTACTGACTTCCCCACACGGGCGAGGCCTCCTCCCCGGTGCCGCTTCCTCCACGCGCGACCGGAACGGAGAACGGGCGGCCGTGGCCCGAGAGACCGCAGGGCCACATCAAGGCACGCCGTCTTCCCTTCCAAGTGCGAACATATAAGCCCGCACAGCGTCCAGTATGTCAATGGGAGGCGGCGCCGTCCCGAGCGCCCCTCGGCACACCCACTTCTCAGGCCCTGCGGCCTGAACCCGACAGGGGGAGACTCGCCATGCGCTGCCCGCGGGCGTGCGTCCTGCTGCTGTCTTGCGCCCTCGTCACACCGACCCTCGCCCAGCCGCCCACGACGCCGGACGCGCCCACCTCCACCGCCATCACCGTGTACAACGTGAACATGGCGCTGGTCAAGGATACCCGCCGCCTCGAGCTGACCGAGGGCCTCAATCAGGTGCGGCTCTCCGACGTTGCGGCCAGTATCGACCCGACCTCGGTCCACTTCCGGTCCCTCACCGCCCCGGACTCCTGCGTCATCCGCGAGCAGAACTACCAGTACGATCTGGTGAGCCGCTCCAAGCTCCTGGACAAGTACCTGGGCAGGGAGATCACCGTCAGGCAAAGGCAGGACGGCGGTGGTTTCTCCGCCACAACGGGGGTCCTGATGAGCGCCCAGGAGCAGCCCGCCAGGGGAAACATGGGTAGCGGCGCGACGCCCCCGGGAGCCGCCCAGGCGGGCCTGGTGCTCAGTACGCCCAACGGGCTGCTGATCGTCTCCCCCGACAGCATTGAGCTGCCCGAGCTGCCCGAGGGGCTCATCGTCAGGCCCACACTGGACTGGCTCATCGAGTGCACGCAGCCGGGGGGCCACGACGTCGAGGTCTCCTACATCACCGACAATGTGCGCTGGAACTGCGACTACATCGCGACGGTGAACGCCGACGACACCCGTACGGACCTCACCGGGTGGGTCACATTGCACAACCGCAGTGGCGCCACCTACCGCGACGCGCACCTGAAGCTCATCGCCGGCGATGTCCGGCGCATCGAGCCCCAGGTCGCAGCGCGCACGCGCGGCGGCGCCCCGGGCGGCATGGGCATGCCCGGCGCCGCGCCCCAGTTCGAGGAGCAGGCCTTCTTCGAGTACCACATGTACGGCATGGCCCGCCCTACCACTATCCGAGACAATGAGACCAAGCAGGTCGAGCTGCTCACCACCCACGATGTGCCCGTGACCAAGCTGTACTACTTCAACGGGCGCCACCGCACCGACCGGGGGATGGACCAGCCCTGGGGGCCACTGGGGAAGTCCAAGGTCCAGGTGAAGATACAGTTCACCAACTCGGAAGCAGACCATCTAGGGATGCCGTTGCCCAAGGGCAAGGTGCGCGTGTACAAGTCCGACCCGGACGGCAGCCGGCAGTTCATCGGCGAGGACGAGCTCGACCACACTCCCAGGGACGAGAAGGTCAGGCTGTACATCGGTGACGCCTTCGACGTGGTGGGCGAGTGGAAGCAGACGGATCGGCGCAACCTGGGGCCCGGCGTGTGGGAGGAGTCCGTCGAGGTCTTGCTGCGCAACCACAAGGACCAGGACGTCGAAGTCATCTGCGAGGAGCGTGGCTTCAGCGACTGGGAGATCGTGAAGGAGAGCATGCCGAGCAAGAAGACCAGCGCCCACAGCTTCGAGTACGTCGTCCCCGTTCCGAAGGACACCGAGGCCAAGATCACCTACACGATCCGCTACAGTGCCTGGCTCTGAGAGGGGGCAGGACTCCGGGCCCGGTGACGGCCGGGCCCGGGGAAGGCGGTTCCTCACGGCCGCCGACGCGAAGCGCGCCGGCGGTCTTCTCGTCCCCCGGCGACAGGCCGGCCGCAGGCTCCCCGCGTTTTGCTCCCTCCGCCCTTTTGCCCGGTGGGCAAGGTCACCGCCTATCGCGCCGCGAAGAGTGCCCCGGTGGCGCGGGCATACATCATCGGAGCAGGAGGCAGCAATGAAGCAGGCTACTCTCTACGGCGCCGGCGATCTGCGGATCGAGCAGCGGCCCCTGGACCCACAGAGCCTCAAGGACGATCAGGTCTACGTCAGGACACAGGTGACAGCTTTCTCTACGGGCACGGACCTGGGCAACTACGAGGGACGCTCCACGGAACTGCCCGGAGCGCCGGACTATCCGCGTCCGGTGGGGTACTCCAATGTGGGGAGTACCGGCGGCGACGGCCAGAGGGTGTTCTCCATCAAGCCCCACATGTCGGCGTACGTCGCCGAGCCCGAGGACGTGCTGGTTCCGGTGCCCGACGGCGTCAGTTCGGAGCAGGCGTCACTGAGCTATCTGACACAACTGGGACTGGCCGCCCTGCGTCAGGCGCGGTATGAGACCGGCGAGAACGTGGTGGTGATCGGCCTGGGAGTCATCGGTCTGGCGACGGTGGGCCTGGCGCGGGCGATGGGCGCGAAGGTTGCCGCTGTGGCGAACTCGGCGGTGCGGGCCGAGGCGGCGCACGGCGTCGGCGCCCACGGGACCTTCCTCACCGAGCAGCTCCAGAGCGCCGAGGACCTGCGCCCCCTGCTGGGCTCTACCGGCGCCGACATCGTGATCCTCACCGCCAATAGCTGGGACGCGTACCGGCAGGCGGTGGAGCTGGCCCGCCGTGGCGGCCGCGTGAGCATCCTGGGCTTCCCGGGACGTGCTCAGCCGGCCCCGGCCTTCAACCCCCTGGACCCGCAGTGGTTCTACGGCAAGCAGTTGACGCTGCTGGGCGCCGGCTCCTCACCGCGCACGGACTGCCCCGCCGCGGAGTTGAGGTTCAACCTGCGCCGGAATCTGGAGTACATCCTCGAGCTGATGGCCACCGGCGCCCTGCAGCTTGAAAGCCTGATCTCCCATCGTTTCCCCGCCGAGCGGATGAAGGAGGCCTACGAGTTGGCCCATAGCCACTCCAAGGAACTCATCGCGGCGGTGTTTGACTGGCGCGACATGGAGGAGGACTGAGGCGGCGTGGGGGAGGGAAGACCGCCGTTGGGGGCCGCAGGGGCCCGCGCGCGGTCAGGCGCCTTGCTCGTCGACTCCCAGCCGGAAGGCGAGGGCCTGAGCCGCAGGTTCGGGGAACGGAAGGCGGGCGGCGAGACGCTCCAGAGTGCGCGGATCGAGCCGGTAGTCCTCGCCCATCACCACGGAGAACCACCGCTCGCGGTCCATCACCACCCGGTACATCTTCTCATCCTGGGTCTCGGCAATGTACGGCAAGTAGACGGAGATGGGCTGTCCGACACGCTCGGCTTTGGCGCCGATGCGGTCGATGCGGCCTGTGCGCTGCTCGAGGGTGGTCGGGTTCCAGCACAGGTCGTGGTGGATGACATGACGGCAGTTCAGGTGCAGATCGACGCCCTCGGACAGGACACTGCTGGCGATCAGGACCTCCGGGTAGAAAGGGGTGTTGAAGGCCAGCATCAGGCGTTGTCGTGTGTCGGTGCGGGTGCTGCCATTGACCAGCCGGACGTTGGGGAGCAGGCCCTCGACACGCCCGTCCTGAAGGTCCTCCCCCTCCAGCGAGACCGTGGCATCGCCGGCGGTGTGCGACCCTGTTTGGATGCGGGCGGCCGCCTCGATGTACCGCTCCCGGTCGGCGGTGCCACAGGTGTCTGCCAGGAAGCCAAGGAAGCCCGTGAGAACCTGCGCCAGCGAGGCGCCCGAGCCGTCGCGGCTCCTGAGCGCCTGGGATATGGCATCGGCCGGCAGCTCGCCGCCGCGCAGCGGCATGAACCGGGTGAGGAAGGACGGTGTCCGCAGGTAGCGGCGCACGATCTGTTGCAGGTCCGTTGTGTAGGGCGACAGGGCGGGAAAGCGCGCCACCATGCGGGCGCATACGGCGTCGCATTCCCGACGCACCGGCGAATCGGTGTCGAAGAACCGCTGCCCGATACGCTCCAGTTCGCTCCTGGCCTGCGCCGGCGAACAGCCGATGAGCTCGCCTCCGCGGCGTGCGATCTCGCCGTCGAGTGCGGCACAGAGCCGACGGCGCAGGGCCCGTCCGGTGGCCACGTAGTGGCAGAACACGACCACCTTCTCCCCGGCGCGCCACAACTCCAGGGCTCGGTCGACGGTGGCGGCCATCTTGGGATGCCGCAGCCCCCGGCGAGGTGCGGCCGGCAGGACCTGTGTCTCCAGTTGCTCCAGATACCAGCGGGCGGCGCCGCACAGGTCCGCCGGCGGTCCGGCCCCGTCGTCGTCTGTGTCCAGGCCCGCTGAGCCCTGACTCTGGCGGGTCTGGAGGAATGCCTCATAGCTGGAGGCCAGGCCTTCGGCGAACACGGGGCGACTCTCCGGGGTGCAGGCTACGGCCCGGGCGGCCAGCAGGAAGGGCAGAAGTGAGGCCTCGTCGAGCTGAAGACCTCCCTCACCGTCGCCTTCGCCGTCCGAGACGATGGCCGCGCCCGGCAGGCGACGCCGTCGCGCCCTGTCTGCATGGGGGGCCGGGAGTTGGCGTGGTCTCAGGTGGCGGATGACCCACGGCCGCAGTTGTGTCTCGGCCTCCGCCATCTGCAGTGCCGTCCTCCTGTAGCTGCCAAGGACCCCTTCCCCCGCCGTCCCTGTCTCCCCGCCGGCCAGCGCCGCCGCCCACCACCGGTCCACGTCGGCGCAGGACCGCCCGTCCACCACGAGGTCATCGGCGTTCAGGCGGCCCCAGGCGGTGTCCAGCGACACTGCGGCCTCCTGGGCGCCATCCAGCGCCAGCCGCAGGTCTCCAAGACGTCGGGCATAGTCATCTCGCGACAACGCCGGTGCCGCCGGGCCTTCCCAGCTCACTCCGGAGAACCGCTCCAGGACGGAGCACAGCTCGCCGTGCCCCAACTGAAAGGGTGTGGCGGTGAGAAACAGCATCCGCTCAAACACGCCGGCGAACGCCCCGCGTGACACGGTTTGCGAATCGGCCTCTGCCTCCGACGCCCGGAACAGCCCGGCCAGGCGTGTCGCCGGGTTCTTCAGATGATGGGCCTCATCCAGCACCAGGAGCGGAAGCTTCATATCCAGGGTCGATACGCACTGTCGCCACAGGGCCCGGACGTGCTCACGGATCAGCGAACGGGCCTCCCGGATGCGTGCCTGGCGATGCTTCGATTGCCGTAGCGGCACCTGCTGCAGCGCCTCGAAGACGTCCTTCGTGTCGGCGGCCCGCAGGGCGCGCAACGCCGCCACAACCGGCTCGGGCACCGGGTCGTCGTCGGTGGCGCTATCGCCGTCGTGCTCGGGGTCGATGCCCCAACGTGTCAGGACCCGCAGCCAGCCGCCGGGGTCCGTCCTGAGAAGCTCGACCCAGACATCCTGCCCGTTCCGTTCGGCCCAGCGCATGTTGAGTATCTCACCCAGCACTCTTGACAGTCTGAGACGGAGCTCGTCCATCCCGTGGCGCCCGTGGAGCGCGCGGCGGATGAAGGCCAAGGTAACCCAACCGTCGCACAGCTCGTTGCTGAAGGCGCCGTGGGTCAGGAAGATCACGGACCTCCTGCGCTCGGGGGGATCGTCCAGCAGCCGGAGGAAGTCCACGGCCCGGTGGGCGGAAGAGCAGGCCAGGCGGTCGGCGACGTATCTCGGCACACAGCGCTCCAGGAAGACGGCGAAATCGGTGGGCCACTTGCCCCGGAGCGATGCCGGAACCATCACTACCACCGGTCTTCCGTGGCCATCGGACAGCGCCACCGAGGCCGCCACGGCCAAAGCCACGAAGGTCTTCCCCATGCCGACCTCGTCGGCCAGCACCACTCCGGGCTGAGTCTCCAGGCGACGGAGTATCTCCCGGGCCGTCACCGTTTGCCGGCGGGCATCCTCCGCCGTGATTCTGCCCTCCACCAGCAGGTTGATGTCCTCGCGGTAGGGGTAGGAGGCAGTCATGCTCCGATGGCCTCCAGGACGTCGGCCACGTAGCGGTCGATGGGTGTGCGGGTGTGGCGCTCAGTTGCCAGTTCCCGCGCCAACTCGTCCAGCAGGTCCCGTACCGCCAGGCGTACCTCCTCCGCGCTCAGACAGCTGGGGGCCTGCTCCGGGACGGTCCGGTGCAGCTCCAGCAGCAACTCG
Source organism: uncultured Armatimonadia bacterium (assembly GCA_964639415.1). Classification (GTDB taxonomy): domain Bacteria; phylum Armatimonadota; class Zipacnadia; order Zipacnadales; family JABUFB01; genus CAYRFY01. The sequence goes on along the minus strand of CAZXDD010000003.1, from coordinate 26,620 downwards.
GCCAGCAGGAAGCGGCGTTCATCCGCGGACCGCGCCTCGCGCTGGAGAGCCTCGGCGACGGCGACCACCCCGACAGGGCCGCGCAGCCGCCAGTCCAGGCACTCGCGGGTGGGAGCAGGGTGCTGTAGCCGCTCGCGGAGCGCGGTGAGAGCCCACGACACGCGACGCGTGCGCTGCAGCAGGAATCGCGCGGTGTCCACCTTCTTGTGAGGGTCGACGACAGGCGCGTCGTGGGTCACGGAGCCCTGCCTGCGGGCGATGTGGCCCGCCAGTACCCTGTGCATGGGTCGTGCGGAGGTGAGGATGTCGATGAGCACCTCCAGGGGCAGGCAGTTGAGCTCCTCCGGCGGCGGCAGGCACCGGGGACAGTCCACGTTCACCGGCCACCAGGCCTTTCCCGCGATCTCTTGCCAGATCACCCAGAAGCCGGTGGGCGGACGCTCAGTGGGCCAGGCTCTGCAGATGTCCCACGGGGGGCCGTCGCCGGTCAGGTCGCCGGGCGACAGGAAGAGGCAGCCATCGCTTTCGCCGAGCACGGCGAACCCGGCGGGCGGACTGTCGTCGAGGATGAAGCGGACCTGGGGCCTGTCGGAGGCGTCACGCTCGTAGATCGCGGCTCCGAAAGCCGGCGGAAGCGGCAGGCACTCGGCCTCCGCGCTCTCCTCACTCTGTACCTCCTCCTGCCAGCGCAGTTCGGCGTCCCGAGGGAACGGCCGGCCGGGAGGGAAGCTCTCCTCCAGATGCCTGCGGGCCTCCGGATGGCGGCGGCCGTCCACGGCGTACGCCAGGTTGGCCTCGAGGTTCGCCGTCCTGCCGATTCCCAGACCCGCGCTGGTGAAGTTGCTGGAACCCGCCATGTAGACCACGGCCTCGTCGTTCGCCAGCCAGACTGCCTTGGCATGCAGCGGGCGCAGCGCATCTACCACGGCGTCGGCACCGTCGTCCGCCGCCCGAGCGGGCCGCCGGCCATCCACGGCGCGTGTCACGGTGGTGCTGACCGGTCGGCCCGGCGGCTGTTGGCTCAGCAGGCTGTGGGGGGCCTGAAGCAGGAGGGCTCCCGTGCCGCCGTCCTCGGTGGCCTCGACGCGGAACTCCACATGGGCCCGGCCACGGAGCCGCAGTCGGCCCCAGAGCGCCCGTGTCGGGGCATTGCTTGTGCCGGGCGGGTCGAAGAAGGGGCTGCAGACCCGGGCCTCGTCGGGCGGGCGGCTTGAGGGAAGAAGCTCTCCGAGCCGACTGAGCGCATCCTGTCCGCCGGGCTCAACGAGCACCGGGAACACCTGGACAGGGCGACGGCTGGAGCGGCCGGCCTCGGCTTCCCATCCGCCCACCAGCTCCTCGGTGTGCCGAAGCAGGGCCAGGCAGCGGGCGGCCGGGCCGGCCGGGCCGGAGCCGGGTCGCCACAGGGCCACGATCCCACCCAGATAGCCCAGAAACTCACCCAGGCAGGTAGCCGGCGCCTCCTCGCCCCGCCGCCAGTCCAGCACCCCGAAGACCTCGCGATTGCGCCGATAGCCGTCCTCGGTCAGGTTGGCCGAGGAGACGATGAGGCGCACCACCTCGGTCCAGACAAGCAGAGAGACCTTCGCGTGCAGGATGCCCCGCTGAGGTCGGATGCACAGCATGTCCCAGCGCAGATTGCGGGCACCGACACAGTGGTGCTGATCCACAAGGGCCGCGGCGCACTGAAGCTGGGCCATCTTCTCCTCGCGCTCCAGAAGGTAGGCGATGCCGTCGTGGTGCGGGTCGCTCTCCAGTTGGCAAAAGCGGCTCAGGCACTCCTCCTCGAACAGCTCGGGAGAGAAGGTGTAGCTCGTGGCGATACAGCCCACCGGCCGGCCGGCGGCGCGGGGCGCGACCCACGCGTCCAGCAGCTTCCCATAGACAGGATCTCCATGGCTCTTGCGCGCCATTCAGCTCACCAGTCTCAGATCGCGGGCGAAGCGCCACAGGGGTCCGGTGCGGTAGGCGTGTACGTATTCCTCGGTTCCCCCCGCAGTATCGCCGACACGGTAGGCCGGGCGTACCATGTACGAGCCGTCGTCGAAGCGCTCACACCAGGGCGCCTTCCCCGCCGGAGGTTTCCCCTGCTGCACCCTCCTGTGATGGTCCAATAGCGCGACCGACCAGGCCGTGGCATCGCACGGGCGGAAGAGCTCGCAGAAGCGCTCATTCAGCGCTGCCTCCTGACCGTAGGGTGAGAGGCGCTGTGTCAGCTCGCTGAGAAGTGAGGGTACTTGCTGCGCTGCGGCGGCCACCGGAGGCGAGGCCCCCAGGCGCTCCGGGCGCACGCGGCCGGTGGCCTGAGACATCTCGTGCAGGCAGGCGAAGAAGGCATCGGTGCACAGACGGCTGAAGGTCTCGTAGACTGAGATGGCATCCAGCAGGGCTCCTAAGGGCGCAGAGGAACGCTCCCGGAGGCCGGAGTGCAAATCCCGCTCCGAGCCGGCCTGCAGCCACCGTGCCCGGCCCTCGTCAGAGATGAGGTAGGCCAGGACGGCCCGCCGGTGGCCCGCTTCGGGGGCCTCGAGAGCTCCGCGCAGGACACTGCGCTCGCCGGGGCCAATGCGCCCGGGCGCCAGGTGCTCCGCCAGGAGCGCCCAGCCCTGCCAGCCCGGGGTCCGGTCGACCTCGCCCGCCTGCAGGCCTGCGGTGACGGCATCGGTGAGCAGGGAGCGCAGGCGCCGGCCCTCGCCATCAGCGCTCTGCACGAATCCCTCGAGGCCCTGATCGTCGGCCCAGGCCGAGAGCAGAGCGAAGCCGGTGTGCCCCAGTTGCCCGGCCACCTCAACTCCCAGATCCCGGGCCAGCACCCGGTACACACCGTGGAAGCCGAAGTTCGCCGGGCCCTTCAGATAGCGGGCCGCAGAGAGGTGGGCGTGCGCTCGCACCGCGGCTTCGGTCTTGTCCCGCCCCGGGACGCCGACCAGCTCGGCTGCCGGCAGCCGCCGCACCAGCCCCTCCACCAGGTACCACTCAAACACCAGCCAGGGCTCCGTGACGCCGTCGGCGGCTATCTGCTCCGGATCGAACTTTGGACAGAGGTGGAGCGATACGGCATAGGCCGTGAGCAGACGCAGGCGCGACTGGCGCTCCCGTACCCCGGGGCAGAGCAGCCGGGCGAGACTGTCGGCGATGGAATACAGACCGAGGGGATCAATGGTTCCTTCGGAGGTCGTCTTCGGGTCGTGCTCGCTCAGCAGGGGGTGCAGCATACTGCCTGGTGCGCCGCTCACACCGATGCTCTCCCTCACGGTCGGCGGGACGCCATGCGGGCGGGGAGCCCACCGATCCCCACCGGCTCCCGGCTTTCCCCCGGCAATTGTCGACCAAGGGGCCTCCCGTCACGGGAGGCCCCCAGGGGGACGTCCGGTAACTCTCCTTATACCAGCACGCTGACTACGGCGTCGTCGTCGGCCACGCTCATGAGCTTCACGCCGCCGGCGGTGCGACTGCGTGGCGTCAGATCATCCACCGCGATCATCAGGCACATGCCCTGCGCGGTGGTGATCAGCACGTTCGCACCCTTCCCGGTCTTGACGTGCTCGCAGCACACCACGGGACCGGTATCCTCCGTGACGTTGAAGCCCTTGACTCCCTTACCGCCGCGACCCTTGGGCGGGAAGGCCTCCTTGGCGGCGTCGACAACCTTGCCGTACCCCTTGCTGGTGATGAACAGAACTGCTTCGGCCATGTTGCCACTCTCCCTTCGACGTGATAACTCCCCGAGCCGGGCTGATGCCTGCGGAGCGTCTCGTAGGACCGCTCCTCTTGCGCTCCCCACGCGCCCATTCAACCTTTGCGGTGCCAATACCTCCTACCCACAGCCAAACAATGCAGCCGCCACCCCTGCCCACTTGGCGTGCGAGGTGGCAAGATCAGCGGCCATGCTGCGCCGGGTGCCCCGTCACTGCGGTTCCGTGGCCAACACCCCGGCGTACGCTTTGCCCGGCCCCAGGAGCAGGTCCTCGGCCCCGGCCCGGAACGCCGGCGGCAGGTCCGCGCCGCTCGCCTGTTGACGAGCGACCAACGCCTCCACCAGCTCGGCCCGCCGTCGCAGGCATTCGGTCAGGGCCGTCCGGCTCGCCTCGTCGTCGTCCTCGGCCTGCCGCTGCGCCGCGGCGAAGGCCTCCGCGGTCAGGCGGATGTAGTCGAACCCGTCCTGGAACAACTGCAGACGCCGCCGCTCGTCGTCCGTGGTGACCTCGGCCTGCGCCCGCTCCAGCAGCTCCGCGCAGCTCAGCAGACGTGCTTGCGAGAAGCAGTGGAGGTAGACCTCCTCCGGCGAGCGGTCCGGGGCGCGGTAGGGCTCCCCGGTCTTTTCCTCGGCGCCGGTGAGGGCCCGGTAGTCATCGGCGGCCTGCAGGAAGCCGGTGAAGTATTCCCGCATGGTCTCCCCGGCCTCTCCGAACAGGCCGTCGCAGAACTCGCGCAGGAGGGTGGCCTCGTCCAGCGAGGGGTTTCGCAGCAGTTGGGCCATGACGTAGTAGGTGGGGGCTTCCGTGCCCCAGCACTCATCTCCGCCGCAGAGGAAGAAGGCCTGCGAGCCGGCGGCGCGATGGCGGCGCAGCTCCGCCGCCACGTGGGCCGGGGAGCTCTTGGGCCCGTAGCCCATCCTGTGGTACAGCCCGAACCAGTACACGTACGAGGTGAAGCTGTGGTGGAAGCGGTTCCAGCGCTCCAGAAGCTCCGGCGGGTCGTGAGTGAACTCGACGACGACGTTGGCGGGCAGCCGCTCCAGACGCCCGGGCACCTCGCCGGTGGGGCCGTAGGCGATCACAAGCACCTTCCCCTCCGGGTGGGCCTTGAGGGCCTCCTCGGCCAGGGCGGCGTGGAACGAGAAGACCCTGTCGGCCGGGCGGCCCGGTATCCACCAGCCGTCGGAGCGATAGTCGTCCGCGGCCTCGCACCGCTCGCACCGGCAGCGGCGCCAGCCGTCGCTCTGGCCCAGCTCCACCCACTCATAGCCCTCGGAGAAGAGGCTGTTGAGGTACGCGGCAGCCGCGGCGAACATCTCCTCATTGGTCACGCAAAGATGGTTGCCCTCCCCTGTGCGCCTACCGTCGATGAGGGCAAACCACTCGGGATGCTCGGCGAAATGCTCCTTCTCGGGGATCATCGAATACCACAGGTGCCCACCGGAGTGCTTGATGAAGACCGAGCTGCCAAAGAGCTGGCGCTGCGCCCACCTGGCGCCATCGGCGGACCGGAACGACCCCAGCACATACAGCCGCGCCGGTTGCTCGGTATGCTCCAGCGCCGGCACCTCCAAGGAGGGGCTGTGCGCGACGATCTCCCCCAGCTTGCCGGGCATGAACCAGCGCACCCCGCAGACATCGTGCAAGAAGGCGTGGACCGCGTGGGATGTACCGGTCTTGCAGCGTCCCGGAATAGGCCCGCCGGCGGCATTGCCATCCATGCTCGCATCGTGGCCCAGGAGCACCAGGTAGCCGGGCCCGGACTTGATGGTGAAGGCATCTCCGCCCAGGCCGCCGCCCGATAGGCCCATCTGTCTTGTCCGCACACTCTCGCCCACCAGGACAACACTGCCCGCGACCCGCTCGTCGTCCCTGCGGATCGGCAGCCGGGCGCCGGTCAGCTTCCGGATCACCCGCTGCAGCTCCCTGGCCGGGGCCATCTGCAACTCGGAGGCCTCGCGGGCGACGACGATGCTTGCTCCGGGGCGGCCGTCCCTGGCCAACACGATCCCGCCGGCGGTGGGCTCGAAGACAGGGGGAGGCCCCTGCGCCGCAGGCGGCTCCACGGCCTGCGCGATCTTCATCTCGTCCTCCAACCTGTCCGCAGGCAGCGCGGTGTCCGACACGCACAGCTCATCCAGCACGCCGCCGAGGCAATGCTTGTACCCGGGGGCGTACGTGCCGATGAGCAGGTCGGATTCATCGGTGAACAGCCGCACCCCCGGCGCCTCTCCGGTTCCCACGATCGCCCCGTCCGCGATGATGCAAAGCCTCCGGTCATCGCACGTGAAGGCCAGATGGTGCCACCCGTCCGGCAGGGGCGGTCCGGTCGCCCGATAGTCCTGGCCGTCCGTGGCGCTCACCACAAGATGCAGGCCGCCCTCGTAATAGGCATAGGTGTTCGCCTGCCTGCCCTCCCCCTTGCGCACGAAGATCTGCACCGCCTCACCGGTCTTGTGCCACCAAAACTGTATCGTGAAGGCCGCCTGTAACTGCAGCGCCTCGCAGTCGGGCACCCGGACGTACCCGTCGCCCCCGGTGCCCGGGAACCTGAGCCCATCTCCGACCCGCCCGGGGCCCCGCGTGACCCCGAACAGGCGGCCCTCGTCGACGTTGCCCATCCTGTCGATCACCGCCGCCCCCTCGGACGCGTCAAAGGGCCAGTAGGCCACCGGGGACGCAGAGGCGGCAACCGCCGCCGAACACAGAAAGGTCGCCCAGAGCCGCCGGAGCGCGACGCCCCGTGTAGTCTCCTTCCTCACACTCAGTACCGGCATGGCTCACCTCGCAGCGCTAAGCCCGGCCCGCGGCGCCGGTCGGTGCTACTCGTCCTCCATGGCCATCAGCTCGGCGGGGCAGACCGCGGTGCCCCGGGCCGCCGATTGCCGTACGGCCAGCGCAAGAGCCAACGACTGCGCGGCCTCCTCGGCACCGATCACCGGCGCCTCTTGTCCGCGGATGACTCGACAAAAGTGCGCCAGTTGCGCGACCAGAGGGTCGGCCCCGGCCACCTCCAGGCGCTCTTTCTCGAGCCGGTGATCCCAGCCGCGCCCCTGCTCTTGGACATAGCGCCATAGCTCCATCCGCGGGAATGCCAAAGAGGCGGCGGTCCCCACGAAGTGGTAGCAGTTCTCCGGCACATGATAGTAGAAGGGGTTCTCGGCGGTAGTGGCCTCGTACGACCACACCGCCGGCGTGGCATCCGATGCCAGGAACGTACCCAGAGCGCCGCTTTCGAAGCTCAGCGAGATAGCCAGCGAGTCCTCGACCTCGTAGCCCCGCGCCGCGGAGTTGCAGTGGGCATACACCGAGACCACGCTACCGCAGATGAAGCGGAGACTATCGAGGTCGTGGATCAGGTTGATGAGCAGCGGACCACCGCCGGGATGCTCGCGCCGCCAGGCGACCCGGAAGTAGTCATCGGGCTTCAGCAGCGTCCACAGCGCCGAGACACCCACCAGGCGGCCCAAAGCCCCTCCGCGCACCAATTCGCGTGTCTTCGCCACCAGCGGATTGTGGCGGCGGTGGTGGCCCACGAGCACGGAGATCCCGTTTTGACCGGCCGCGTCAACGATCGACCGCGCGCTTGGGAGCGTGTCGGCGATGGGCTTTTCCACGAGTACGTGGACGCCTCGCCGGGCGCAGGCCACGGCCACCGAGGCGTGCCGGGCGTTGGGGGTGGCGATGATGGCGCCGTCGGGGCGCTCGCTCTCCAGCAGCTTCTCCACCGAGGGGTAGAAGGGGACGCCGAGCTGCTCCGCCACGGCCCTCCGCTCCGGGGCGGTGTCCGAGACGCCCACAAGGCGGCAAAGATCGTGCGCCTGCACCATCGCCGCGTGTTTGGCCCCGATAAGCCCGGCGCCGATGACGGCCAGTCTACAGGGTTCCATTGGGCTCCTCATCCGGGATCTGAAGACGCGATGTCGCCCAGGAGGGGTTCAGCGCCCGCCCTCACTGAGCCGGCGGCCCACGGCCTCGCGCAGCGAGAGATACCGCGCGGTGTCTTTGGAGTACGCATCCGGGCCCTCCACCACCTGTGCCGTCACGGCGCGCACCGCCTCGCGGCCCTCCTTGTCCTGAAGCAGGCGCAGGTACTCCACATCCTGAAGGCCCGCGCGGATCAGCTTCAGGCGCACGGAGGCCACCGGCCCGTCAACGCCGACCTTCGCACCCGGATACAGCACAGAGCCGTCGCCGTAGACGGTGGCACTGAGGTCCTTGACGGTGGCCATGTCCGTCCACGGATCGGCGGTGCCCGTCGCGGCCTGCCAGTAGTTGCTGGTCCAGTACAAGAAGCCCTCCACATTGTAGTGGGCCTGCTGCCAGAACAGTGCCCGGTGGTCTATGCCGGCCATGTCCACGTACAGGTTGGCGTAGGGCGCCCCGGGCTCCCAGCACACGTACCACCAGACCTCCTCGCCCAGAGCCTGCCTGGCCGTGAGGAACGCCTCGTCATAGAAGCTCACCTTCGGGCACCAGATGTCACACAGACCCGTCAGGAGCCCGTGCGCGCCGTCCTTGGCCTCGAAGGCGGGCTCGCGGAAGTACGGCACCACGATGCGCAGGTCGGCGCCTACTTCGTGGATCTGCTCCGCGCGCCGGGCCAGGAGGTCGTAATGCTCCTGGGTGATCGGCTCGTCCACCACATAGAAGTAGCCCTTGTCCACCCAGCCCCGGCCCCGGAGGTACTCCACTCGACGCTTGAGCTCGGCGGTGTCCTCCGTGTAGGGGATGGCGAAAGCATTGAACCGCGGATCGTTGAGGTACTCGGCGGTCCTCTCGGACTCGAGCCCGAAGTACAGGTCGCGGGGCGTGGCCCCGTGGTCCAGGAGCATGTCGCAGTACCGGGCCAGCAGGGCATCATAGGCCGCGCTGCCGGCGGTCACCTGGTGCTGCGCCTCGATTCCCTGTGTGTGGATGCCGAAGGCGCAGCGCGACCGGGGCGTTTCCGGCAGAGAGAAGTCCCAGACCGTGAGCTGCAGCGGCAGTTCCAGCGGTGCGGTGCCGGTAGCCGTCACCGTGACCGTGCCACGGTAGACGCCTGCAGCCGCCTCGGCCGGTACGTGGATATCCAGCCAGGCCGGCTGGTTTTGCCCTGGCGGAATGCTGCAGGGTGTCCAGGGCGGCAGCGGGTCCGGATACTCACGGTCGTGGGCCGGCAGGTAGACATAGGCCACCCGGAAGACCTCCACCGCAGCGCCCTGTAGTCGCGCGCCCTCCGCGCTCACAAGGTCGCCGACCCGTACATCGACCCCCTCAAGACCATCTTGCCCGGCGCGGATGACGAGCTGCACCGCTTCCGTCTCGTTGCCGGCCGCCGTGAGGCGCGCCGCCCTCACATCACCCGGTGCGTCGTCCCTGAAGACCTTTGTGGTGCTATCCACAAACCACGCTTGCGGGGCCGCCGGGCTCGCCGCCGGTAGCGCCAGCAGCACCACGGAGATCGGAAACAGCTCACACAGCGCTCTGGTCATGTCCGTGCTCCTTGCCTCGTTCATCGCCCCCTGGCTGAGGGGGCGTCTGTGAGCCTGTCTGCCGGGCCGGTTGGCATGTGTCGGCGCCGCCATGGCGGCTGTTGGCGGACAACCGCGGAGTGACTTCCCGGCCCGCCCGGGCGGCGGTCATCCTGTCCAGACACACACGAGTGGCCTTTGCCCCGCGCCTGCACGGCGAGCACGCCCAACGCCAGGCACAACAGAGGGCACCGCACAGCCATGGCAGGGTCTCCTCTCGGGAACGCACCACCGCCGGCCACCAACTACTGTAGCGTGGCCAGCCACTGCTGCGGCATCACTTCACTCGTCAGCGGTCGGTCCACCAGCACGCCGTCTTCGCGGATGATCTGAATGTGGCCGCCGATCGGTCCGGTGGTGTTCAGGCTCAGGGAGACCAGGCGGTCCCCCGCGTCGAAGCTGAGCCTCGCCGTGTCGCCCTCCACGGCCGCCTCGGCCCGGCCCATGGCGGCCGGCTCCTGGTCGCCCACCTGGATCAGGTGCAAGAAGACGTCCGAGGTGCGCGCGGCGCCCGGTCGCACCTCCATGCGCCAGCGTCCCATCAGCTCGGGCACCTCCTCGTACTTCACCGCCCGAGTCGCGTCGCCGCGGTTGATGATGTACTCCGAGGGCCCCTGGTCGATGGGGTAGTTGACGCCCTCGACGAGGAACTCCTTGCCCGGCCCTCCGACCTTCTCCAGGACGGCGTCGGCAGGCAGGAGGGTGCGGCAGAAGATCCGCCCGCGGTCCTGGTCCGAATGCCAGGTATTGCCCTCCAAAGTGGGCTCATTGGCGTGATGTAGAAGCCAGGTCTTGGCAAACTCGGCCTGCGTGGAGACCGCGCGGTCGAAGACGACGAAGTGGTCGGGAGGAACGAAGACGAACTGGCGCACCATCAGGGCGCACTTCTCGGCGTTGTACTGCGGCGTGGCATCGCCGGCCACGTAGGTGAACTCCGGGCCGGTCTCGAAGGCCACTACCTGCGCCCCCACCTGTTTGTTCTGCCCCCCCGCCTGCTGGAACACCTCGCCGTTCCAGTAGGGAGAGGGCGGCTCGCCGGGCATCTTGATGAGGATGCAGTTGTGGGCGATGGTCTGGGCGTAGTAGTTCTGCAGGTTGTCCGGGTTGCCGGCGCGGGTGCCGGTGTCCAGGGCCAGGAAGCCCCTCTTGTAGATGGTGAAATGGGTGGCGTCATAGTGCCGGTGGTTGCCCGTGATGCCGCCGCAGGCGAAGAGGGCGTAGGTGTCGTCCTCCCCCGGCCCGGAGCGCATGAACACCTGCCCCATCTTCTCGAAGTGTCGCGCCGGTGGCAGAAGGCCCGGGTCCAACGGCGGCGGAGCCTTCTCAAGATCGGTGAGCAAGAGCGGGTAGAGGCCGAAGTAGGCGGGGAGGAACCCGCCCCCGGCCTTCTCCCGTACGTGGTGGGCCAGGGCCGCCAGTTCCGGGTGCGAGCCGTGGTACAGGTGCATGATATGCGACATGTGGTTGTACAGATGGCCGGAGGGGAAGTTGTTGGTCAGGTGCGGGGTGTCGCCATAGCCGTACTCGTGGTTCCCCGGTAGCCAGTTCCACAGCATGTAGTTGCAGATCCAGCCGATGTGCGGCCAGTCGGCGGCCGGGTCCTCACCGGTGGCCGCCTTCCAGGCATGCAGGAAGCTCCACTCCGCCCAGGGGTACTCCACGAAGGAGTACGTGACGGTGACCGAGGCCGCGCCCCCGTCGTCGCCGCAGGACTCGGCACGGTGCGCCAGGAGCTTTTGGTAGGTGTCGTAACCGCGCTTGACAAGCCCCTGCGCCGCCTCGTCGTCGATCCCTGCGCCCAGAAACGCGATCCCGGCGTACAGCGCCACGCTGTCGGCGCCGTAGTAGCCGGAGCCGTAGCCGCCCATGTTCCGCCGCACGATCCCGGTCAGGTTGAAGATGTCGTCCACGTGCGAGAGCATGCTCTCGCCCAGAGTCCGGCGCTCCTCCGGTGTGAGGTCCTCAAAGACCCAGTCGAAGGCGGTGAGCCAGCCCACGCGGCTGCGGCCATACCAGCTCACCGCCTTCTTGTCCTCATAGGCCGCGTGGTAGAAGTCCAGGCTCGCCTGGAGCTTGTGCTTGATCTCCTGTAGCAGGTCTTCCGAGGGCTCCATGCGGTAGACGAAGGCCAGCGACATGAGTTGAGCGCCCCAGTCGGCCACCGCCACATCGGACCCCGGACGGGGCTCGCGGAGGGGAAACTCGGTCCACTCGAAGATGCGCGGGGTGCTCGCGGCGTGCTTGCGCAGGGCTTCATAGTGCTCGCGGCCGACGGTCAGCGCCCGGTCGCGGATTGCCGGCCACTGGTCGCGGTTCACAAACAGCCGCGGGTGATCGGGACGTATCCTGGCCGCCGGCTCCACGGCCGCGTCCTGAGCGTCGGCGGGCAAGGCGCCGAACACCACCGTTGAGACCACGATGAGTGCCAGCGCGCCGGGCAATGGGAACGTATCCATCGGTCAGGACCTCCTTGGAGGGATGGCACGGTGGATGGGCACGGCGATCGGCCGCGGCCGGCCTACCTGCGCCGGATCTTGCAGGCCACGTCGCGCGCTAACTCGGGCAGGCGCAGTTGCAGGGCCCCGCCCTCCGCCCGTACCTGCTCCGGCCCCGTGACCTCGCCGGTCCAGCTATCCCACCAGCGGACCTCGTACCGGCCATCCGCCATGCCACTGAGGCTGACGACGGTGGGGCCAAGAGGTTCGGGTGGGGACTTCTTGACCATCTCCCGGTGCCAGGTGGAGTCGCGGCTTTGCGCCCACAGCCACCACGCGCCCGGCGCCTCCAGCCCGATGACCCGCAGGTGCGGCGCGGGCCGCGGGACGTACCTCTCTAGCCGGTACGCCACATGCAGCCAGTCATTGCCGGGGTTCTGGACGAGGATGCTGTGCTCGCCGGCGGGCACGGCAATGGCGTAGTCGCCGTTGTACTGCTCCAGGGTGTTGGTCGAGTCATCATCGTCCGGGAAGCTCTCGTCCACCAGGACGCGCCCGTCGAGGCCGATCCTCAGGCCCGCGCCTCCGTGGCCCGAGACGGCACCCACACCCACCACGAAACTCCCGGCCACGGGATAGTTCACCTGGAAGGTCACCGGGTTGTGTAGCTGTGGATGGTTGCGGGTCCCGTGCATGACCTTCGCCAGGTGCTCGCCGCCCTCCACCGTGCCGTCCGGGCCCACTTTCACCGTGCGCGGGGCATTGTACTCCGCGGCCTGCCAGGAGCCCTGGGTCGGCGCGATGGCGACATCGCCGTAGGTGGGCGGCGTTCGCTCGTCGGCGTAGGCCACCGCGAAGCGCTCGTCGGCGATGGGGCGGGCGTCCGCCGGCAGGTCCGTGGCGTAGCGCGCAACCGGCTGCAGGTGGCGGTACATGTCCCCGTCTTCCACGTAGCTGTCCCACCACCAGGTCATGGCCGTCCCCATGCTCCCGGAAAGCACCCCGACCCACGCGCCATTGTGCAGGTGCAGACCGGTCGGGTCGCGCTGCTCGCTCTCGCCCCCTCCGCCGCCGACGCCGAACTCGCCCACCAGGAACGGCTTGCCGTACTTGCCCCGGAAGTGCTTCGCCCAGTCCAGCACCTCCTGCGCCTTGTCCAATCCACTGTAGGTGTGGTTCTGGGTGAACTCCATCTCGGGCAGGGCCCAGACCTTCTCGTCTCCCGGGCCGCCGCCGAAACTGGTGGTGATGATATGGTCATAGGGGTCCACCGCCCGCAGATAGCGGGCCATCTCCTGATGCCAGTCGGCCACCAGGTCGGAGTCGTAGCCGTCGATGTAGGTCACCTCATTCCATAGCTCCCAGGCCAGCAGGTTGTCATAGGCCCCGTAGCGGGCAACTACATAGCGCAGGCGCTTGGCGTATTGGCGGCGGACCTCCGGGTCGGCCATGAAGTCGCGCGGCGTGGCACAGGGCCCGCCACGGGCCGCGCTGTAGGGCGAGGTTCGCCACGTGCCCCCCGACGAGCGCAGGAAACCGTGATAGTCCAGGCACAACTGGACGGTGACCCCCAGCCTGCGGCACAGCCCGAGCACGTAATCCAGGTCTCCGGCCCGGTCCTGCTGGTAGCGCCCCAGCTCATCCCATTCGATCCCCAGCGCCCACGGGCCCATCCAGACCCGGATGTAGTTGCCCCCGGCGGCCGCGAGCTTGGGCAGCCAGCGGTCGTAGTCCTCCACGCCACCCTTGGTGTGCCAGCACATGTTCTCGCCGATGAGCACCAGAGGGGTGCCGTCGTCCCGCGTCAGGAAAGTGTCGCTCGGGTCGGCGATGCGCACAAAGCCGGGGCTGTCGGAGGCGGTCACCTCGAAGGTCCCTTCAGCCAGGGTGCGTTCCGGAGCTTTCTCGTCGAAGGCCCGGTAGCTGTAGTGCCCCGTCTCCGAGGGGCAGAACCGCACCAGAAACCCGCCCTCGTCCCGGGGCGTGGCCCGCTTACGGTCGCCGATGGAGGTCAGGTCCCAGGACACGGCGTTCCACGCATTGGGCCTAAGGCCCCCCTCTCCGACCGGGAAAGCCGCCGACAGCTTCTCATCCTTCCCGGCGTAGAGCTCGGCATGCACCGTGCCCTTGCTGTGGTTCGTCAGCGGGTAGATAGCGAAGCGCAACTGCTCGAACTGGCTCCAGTCATCGCCGGCCATGCTCAGGGCGATTCCGGGCCAGCTCTTGAGCGCCTCATCGTCAAAGTCCACCCGCATTGCCCGCGAGCCGGAGTGGACGATCTGCTCCTGCAAGGTGGGCGGCGCTCCGGTCGCGGACCAGCGCGGGTCCTCCTGCTCGAAATCGCCCAGAATCAGCTCGGTGCCGTCGGCCCTGAGCAGGCGGACGTCGTCGAGGATGTAAGACAACAGATGCCCGCCGCGCCACGAATCCCCGGAGGCGAACACCTTCAACAGGCGCACCTGAGCAAGACGCTCGGCGCGCGGTATCCACTGGATATCGCAGTCGACCTTGTAGAAGCCGGGCACCCGCAGCGTCCGGCCCGAGGGGGTAAAGAAGTCCGCCGCGATGGCGATCTCCTCCGGGTCATACGGGTTGTCGAGTTGCCCCTCCACAGGCACGGGGATCTCGAGAGCCGAGTACGCCGGCACGGCGTCGGCGGCTTCCTGCGCCCTCGAGACCGAGGCCTGGAGAAGGAAGATGGCGACGACCGCCATGGCGGGCCAGTTGCGCATGCTGCACCTCCCTGGTGACGTTCGCCGGCGCTAGGCCGGATAGCCCAGCTCCTCGCGTACCCGCAGCATCTCCTCGTAGTTCTCGATGGGGACGCCCTCGAAGATGCAGTTGCTGGTGGCGTAGATATACCCGCCCTGCTGCACACCGCCGTGCTTCAGGCAATACTCGGCGCTCTGCCGCACCTCCTCCTTCGTCCCCGCCTGCACCCTGGCGCAGTTGACATTGCCGATCAGGCAGATTCTGTCGCCGTACAGGCGCTTGACCTCGGCGATGTCCACGCCCGCCATGGGGTCCAGCGAGTGCAGGGCATCGATGCCCGAGTCCACCATCTGGTCGAGAATGGGCATGATCTGCCCATCGGTGTGCTTGACCGCGAAGGCACCGGCCTCGTGGATCGCCGCGACGACCTTAGTCAGATACGGGGTCACGAACTGTCGGAACATGGTGGGGGAGAGGAAGGGGCCGTCGTTGAAGCAGTAGTCGGCGCACATCATGACCACCTCGCCCCCCGCCTCGACGGCCGTCTTCACATGGGCGATAGCATTCTGAGCGTGGTTCTCCGCGGTCTGCAGAGCCTCCTGAGTGTGTTCCGTGAGCCAGATCACGTGCTCGAGCATATCGGTGCCGCTGGGGATGCTGAACGTGCCGTCCGCGAAGACCGAGAGCATGAACTCGTCGCCGGAGATCTCCCGGATGTACCGGAAGGATCGGCACTGGTCCTCCAGCGAGAGCCAATGGAGGCCCGTGATCACGTTCCACTTGTACCGTCTGGCGATGTCCACCCAGTTCTGCGCATTCCGCTTGAGCGCATCCTGCCTGGCCGCGCCGGTCACGCCCTCCAGATGCTCCGCACGCAGGGAGCGCTTCTCGGGCCCCCACAACTCCTCGGCGAGTTGGAACTCCAGCTCCAGGTGAGGTACCAGTGCGTCGGGTCTCTCGCGCTTGAGGGCCGCGATGGCGGCCTGGCGTGGTGTCATAGTCGGGTTCGCTCCAGGAAGGGAGTCTGTCGGCCGACCGGAGCATATTCGGGGTGGCGGGGAGGTATTCCTTGGCGGGGTCCTCGGCACGGGAAGGAAGTGGCAAGCAGGCTTGCGCCGAGGAACGCCGTCGCCGAAGGCGGCCGTCGCTCGGCACCCATGGCCTCGTCGGCCCCGGGGCACCGAGCAACGATTCGGTGGTTCTGCGAACTGAACGCGGCTCTGGCGCGCAGGCGCTATGCCGCCAACTGGGCCAGGACCGCGGAAACCTCGGCGATGCGACCGTCGATGTCGTCCAATTGCTCCTGGTAGTCGGCGGCGGCCAGACGCAGGCGGTGGGCCGCCTCCGGGTCCATGGACTCCTGGGCCGGCTCGCAGCCGGGCAAGCCGAGCCTCAGGTCCATGCTCTGCATCAGTTGCGGCACGCACATGAGTGCCGACAGCCCCAACAGAGTCCACCCGAGGGGCCACAGATGCCCGCCGAGGACCAGGCAGGCCACGGCGACCAGAGCCATGGCGAGAGCGCCGCGGAGCAAGGCGGTGGCCAGTCGGGTGAAGAGCCGATCCTCCTCTCCGGGCTCCTGTGGCTCCAGGCAGGTTTCATCGGGCAGTTGGGCCACGGCCCGGAGCACCTCCTCCGCCTCCAGGCCGACTTGCTCGCGCTCCTGGTACAGCGCCTCCAGTTGTCGCCCGAAGACGTCGTGGGCCTCCTGAAGAAGCAGTCCCCGTGCCTCGTCGGCGACCTTTGCGGCCGCCGCGCACGAGACATGACTATCCTGCGAGAACATGGCCTCCGCCAGGTGCAGGCCCGCGAGGCTCTCCGGTTCCTCGAGGCCGTCGGGCTCGTCCGCGGGGAGCCCGTCCGTCGCGTACTCGGGGCCGGGATCTCCGGCGTCGTCTGGTAGCCCCGCCGACAGTGAAGAGGTCTCAAGAGACATCTGGCGGAGCCCCTCGGCGATGGCCTCGGCCTGTCGGATGGCGGCCTGAGCGGTGCGGCGCGAGCGCTCCCTGAGGTTACGGAACACCTCCTGCAGGTCCTCTTCGTAGGCGGTGAAGGCGGGATCGAGGGCGACCTCGATGGCCAGCGCCGGGTCGGCGGCCATGGCCTCGGTGAGCAGGCGCTTGGCGTTGCTCAGTCGCCCCGTGGCCGCGCAGTGCCTGGCCGTCTCCCACTGCAGAACCGGGTCCTCGGGGGCGATGGTCAGTGCTTCGGAGATGGCGTTGGCGGCCTGTTCGCGCAGGTTCCCGGCCTGGCCCGGGTCCCTGTGGGCCAGCATGTCCAGCGCACAGGCGATGTGGCGCAGGATGAGGCAGCGGAACTCGGCATCCACGCGTCTACAGCCCACGGCCCGCTCGAAAGTCGCGCGGGCACTGAAGGGGTCGGCGGCATGGTGCAGCTCCAGCCACCCCAGCAGGAAGTGGGCGATCGGGTCGTGCTTGAAGGCATCGATGGCGCTGTGCAGGGCTTCGGCGGCCGTGGCGAAGGCCTGCCCGGGGGCCTGGTCGGAGGTGAGTCCCTCGATGAGGGCCTGCTCGCCGCGCCGGAGGTCGGCCAGGAAACGCCCGGCGTGCTCGTCCTGGGCCGACTGGATCCGCCCATCCTCGAGGGCAATGTGCAGGCCTGCCGCGCGGCGGCGGCCGAGATCCAGCGAGGCCTGCAGGACCTCGGCGACGGCGGCAGAGGCGGGATCGGTCTCGCCGCCGCTCAGCGCCGCCGCCACCGGTGCGGCACCCAGGGCGATCCTCGCCGCCTCCTGGCTCCCCTCACCGGCGGCCAACTGCTCCAGTCCCTCCAGCCAGCGACGCCGCATGACCTGCTCGATCTGGGCCTCGTCGATCCCCAGCAGGCACAGGACGCCGTCACATAGGAGGGGCCAGCGCTCGCGCCCGTCCAGGGCCTTCGGGAGCTTCAGCGCGATCGAGCGGGGGGTGAGCAAGTCATGGGCCATAGCAATGAGCCTATCGGTGTGGGAGGCCCCGGCGCGGTGATCGCCGGGGGAGATGATACTCGAAGCGCCCGCCGAGAGAGCGCCTGAGTCGTTATCGGAGTCCGGGCCGCCGTGATTGAGGCCCGGATGATGCCCCGCCGGAAGGGGCCGGCGCGTCCGAGGGGGAAGCTGTTAACATCCGTTACGCGGCGGCGACCACGTCGGGCATCGCGCCCGATCTCTCGAGTACAGGAGGGACAGGTCACATGCACATTCCGGCGGGTTCCATGGCGCTTGTTCTCATCGCATCTGTCTCATGGGGGCAACTGCAGATGGCACAGATTGACTGGACGGGCGTTTACACGGCACAGGAGCTCCCGGGAGATGCGGGGTGGGGCGGCGGCGGTGGCGCGAACACCTCGGCCGAGGTCACCGAGCAGGGCCTGCACCTGGTGGACGCGGGCACCGCCAATGGTGAGCTGCGCTCGTATTCGCGAAACTGGGGCGCCCGTCCGGACCGCGGCGCGCTGGTGCAGGCGACGGTGAAGGTCGTGTCCTGTAGCTCCAGGGCCGGTGTCTGCCTCCTGGCCGCCGACGGTGTGCACGAGGAATCCATCACGCTGTACCCCGACAGAGTCGAATGCGGAGGCTCCGGCCTCATCCACGCGATGGACACCACCGACGACTTCCACACCTATCAATTGCGCATCAGCGGGATGAACTTCGAGGTGTGGGTGGATGGGGAGCCGGTCATCGACGGGTGGGGACTGCTCACCGCCCCGGCCCATCAGAAGCGCAATGTGGTGGTGTTCGGCTCGATCTCCAGCGCCGCCACCTCGGAGGCCTACTACAAGGAGGTGCGCACCTCCACGGGGCCCCTGCCCAAGCGGCTGGATGGCGCCGAGGATGTGGTGATCTACCACAAGCCCGGCGTCTATGCCTGCTTCCCGTCCCTGACACGTCTGGATGACGGTCGCCTGGTGACCGGTTTCGGCACCCGTGTGCGGCGTTCACACATCGACGGCACCGGCGGCAGCGCTCGGATGATCTCCGCCGACGGTGGACGCACCTGGCGGCCCACCGAAGAGACCTTCACGCCGCCGCAGAACCTGCGGGAGGACGGCACCGTCCTGATCCCCGGCGCTCGGGGCTGGATCTACGTGGATGAAGCCGAGCTGCCACAGATCAAGGAGCGCGGCCGACACTGGATGAAGGCGAAGGAGGGTACCGTCGCCTACCTCGGCGATCCGCAGGTCACCGTAGTCAAGCCCGACGGCACGCGGGAAGTCATCGAACTGCCCTGCCCGGTCAAGGGTGGGATGATGACCTTCAACAGCAGCTCCTTCGTGCGCGAAAACGACCTGTGGCTCTGTGTGATCTACGGCGCCGATGGCCCTGAGGCCCTGTCCGGGGTGTGGGCCGTGCGCTCCGAGGACAACGGCGAAACCTGGGACGTGCTCCCGGTCGCGCTGCCGGTAGGCGACGATCTGGGGTTCAATGAGACCGCCGTCTGTGCAAACGGCATGGGCGAGCTGATCGCGGTCATGCGTCCCACACCGGAGAGCCACAATAGCTACCAGTGCTTCTCCCAAGACGGCGGGAAGACGTGGAGTGAGCCGGAGGACTGCGGGTTTTGGGGCTACCCATCGAACCTGATCCTGCTGCGAGAGGGGCGGCTTCTGTGCACCTACGGCTACCGCCGCGACGGCATGGGCGTGCGGGCGGTGCTGAGCGCTGACGGCGGCCACACCTGGGACACGGCCAACGAGATCATCCTCCGGGCCGACGGCACCGGCAATGGCGGAGACAACGGCTACCCGCTGTCTGTGCAGCTCGAGGACGGGACGATCTTCACCATCTACTACCTCAATGACAACCAGAACGTGACACACATTGCCGGTACGCACTGGACGGTGCCCGCGCCGGCGCAGTAGCAGGCGCAGAGGAATCGCGGGGACCGCCGGCGGGCCCCGGCCGGCACGGGCCCTCCGCTCGGGGTGCCCCGCGCCGCTGTCGCGGCCCCACAACGGCCGGAGCGGTCCGGGACGGCATCTGCGTGCCGTCGCCCTGCGCCGTCTTGTCGGCCTCCCTCGTACCGTGCCACCTTCGTGCCGGAAGAGCCGGCGGCTCGCCGGATGGTACGCCAGTTGCTGGAGACCCTCCGGCAGGCGGCGTTACCCACCGGCGCACAGGGTGGGGGCAGGTACGTACCGGAGGTCAGGCATGACTCGCACGGCTGTACTGATCGGTCTGGCAGCGGCACTGGTCGCGGGAGCTTGCGCCCAGGAATCTCAGCACCCCGGGGCGGACAGGGACTGGCTGTCGGTGATCGACCCGGCCGTGGTCACCGTCCGGGGCCCCGGTTTCGACGGTGCCGGCTTCATCGTGGATGATGCCGGCCACATCCTCTCCGCGGCCCACGTGGTCCGCAAGTCCCGGCGGGTCGAGGTGAAGCTGTCCTCCTCCGCCGTCTCCGCAGGCCTCGTGATCGCCCGCGACGACGGGCGCGACCTGTGCCTCATCGAGTGCGCCGCTGCGCCGCCGATCCCGCTGCGACTGGCGGCCTCCAGCGCCGCCAGGGCCGGACAGGACGTGTTCGCCATCGGGGCGCCCATGGGCCTGGACCACACCCTCACCAAGGGCATCGTCAGTGCCGTCAGGCGGCGCGTGGGAGGCCGGGAGTTCGTCCAGATCGACGCCGCCCTCAATCCCGGCAACTCCGGAGGCCCGGTTGTCGATGAGCGTGGCGCGGTCATCGGCATGAGCACCACTGTGGTCAAGGACGCTCAGAATCTCGGCTTTGCCGTGCCCAGTGAGGTCTTGGCCGGATTCTTGCAGGAACACCAGATACCCTATCAGGTTGCCCCGGGCGAGGCGCTGGTGCCGCTGGTCGCCGTGGGGAGCGGCGAAGAGGCCCCCGAGCCCGTGACGCCGGAGGGCAGTCCCATGTCACTGCCACTTGTCATCGGCATCGTCGTGATCGTCTCCATCCTCACCTCGGGGGCCACCAGCCTGCTGCTTGTGCACTACGTCCTGCGGGGCCGGGCCGCTCAGGCACCCGTTAGGACGGGAGCTCGTGCCGAGACGCAGCAGGGCGACGACCTGTCGGATGTGGACATCACCCTGCACTAGGTGCCCCTATGCACCGACTTCTGTACAGATAAATCTAGATCGGGGGTCGCGATCACGCCGTTCGTGAACGCGTAGGTCGGGCTTCCCACTCACATTATGCATGGGCGCAGTTATGCCACATCACGCCGCACTAAAGCCTCTATCGCTCGCAATAGTGCCGTTCTCCCCCCTCATCCCGTCTCGCCGGTCGTATCGGCGAGTACAAGCGGCTCGGAGAGACGCCGAGAGGCGGGGTTGGGGGGGTGAGGCGACGTGAGTCGGCGCCCGCCCAGAACCTGCATAATCTGAGCTCCCAGCCCGACTCGGCGAGCCGGACGGCTCGCAGCAGTTCGTTGCCATGGACGCGCCGCGGCGCCGCCGCCGTGGCCCGCGGAGACGCCATCACAGCGCCGCGCCCGGCATTGGAGAGTCACCCGCATTCAAGGAGGTCTTCGTCTCGTGGGAAAGGTCACGGTCACGGTTATCGATGTGACGGGCAATAAGGAGCAGCAGGCCAGTCTGCCCGATGACGCCGCGGTGCGGCGGATCAT
Organism: uncultured Armatimonadia bacterium; assembly: GCA_964639415.1. GTDB lineage: Bacteria > Armatimonadota > Zipacnadia > Zipacnadales > JABUFB01 > CAYRFY01. The sequence goes on along the minus strand of CAZXDD010000003.1, from coordinate 5,674 downwards.
CACCAAACTGGTGCAGATGATGGAGCTGCCCACCGTGGGGCCCGATGGGGCGCCCCTGAGCTACCGCTTCCGGCACAAGGCCACCGGCAAGGAGCTGGGCGACGACCAGACCCTGGGTGAGGCCGGCGTGCAGGAAGGCGACGTGCTCCGTCTCGAGCCCGAGCTGACAGCCGGCTAACCATGGCACAGCACGATGCCTGCAACCCCAACGCTCCGGTGGACGTCGACCTCGAGGAGGACCGCTACTCGAGACTGCGCCTGATCCCCTGGTGGGAGCAGGACCGGCTCGCCGCGGCGCGGGTGATGGTTGTCGGCGCCGGCGCCATCGGCAACGAGTTGTGCAAGAACCTGGCCCTGCTGGGCATCGGCAATGTCCTCGTCGTGGACCTCGACACCATCGAGGACACGAACCTCACCCGCAGTGTGCTGTTCACCCACGAGGACGCCGGGCAGGACAAGGCCCTGGTCGCCGCGGGGTCGATGCGGCGGCTCAACCCCGACGTGCGTGTGGAGGCCCACCGGGCAAACATCGTCCACGACATCGGCGCCGGCGTGTTTGCCGACATGGATATCGTCCTCGGAGGCCTGGACAACCGCGAGGCTCGCCTGTTTGTCAATCAGGTCTGCTGGAGGCTGGGCAAGCCCTGGATCGATGGGGCGATAGAGGTGGTGCACGGCCTGGCCCGGGGGTTCTACCCCCCCGACGGCCCTTGCTACGAATGCACGCTCACCGATCTGGACTACAAGCTCCTGAACATGCGCCGTTCCTGCGCCCTGCTCACTCGAGATGACGTGCTGGAGGGCAAAGTCCCCACCACTCCCACGACGGCCTCGGTGATCGCGGGCATTCAGGTGCAGGAAGCCGTCAAGTGGCTACACCGCGACCGCGACCTGCCTCTCTTGTCGGGCAGGGGCTTCGTTTTCAACGGCCTGACCCACGATTCGTATGTGGTGCAGTACCGGCGCAGGGATGACTGCCCGGCCCACGACGAGCAGGGACCGGTGACGTCCACGGACTTCTCCGCCGCCACGGCCACGCTGGGCGAGCTGCTCGGCTTCGTTCGCGGACGCATCGGCCCCGAGGCGGTGCTGGAGTTTGACCGCGAGATCTGCACCGCTTTGCACTGCCCCCGGTGCGATGTGGCCCAGGAGGTCTTCGTCGCGCTGGGCAAGCTCACCGGCAGGCAGGCGGCCTGTCCCAGGTGTGGACAGGCACGCTCGCCGCAGTCGGTCCACGCGATCCACGGTGATGAGCAGTACCTGGGTCTGACGTTGGCGCAGTTCGGGATCCCGCCCTACGACATCGTGCGGGGTCGCTGCGGCATGCACAGCGAGCACTATCTGCTGGCGGGAGATCGCGGTCAGGCCCTGGGGGCCATCGCTTGAGCCGCCGGGAGGGCGGGGCCTGCCGGCCCGGTATCGCTGCTCCCGTCCGCCCGAGCTTTCTCACAAGAGCCCGGAGGTGACAGACACCATGGCCGATGACGCTCCGGACGTACAGGTCGGCCTCAGTGAGCCGGCTCCTACCCCGTCGGCCTCCGGCGCCGTGGTCCTCGTGCGGGGCGAGGTGCTGGCGCAGGTGCGGCGGCATGCCGCGGAGGACCTCGACCATGAGCTGGGTGGCGTGCTGGTGGGCACCGCCTCCTCCTGCGAGACCGGGACGGTCGTGTACATCGAGGGCGCCATCGCCGCCGAGCACACTCAGTCCATGCGCGGCAGCATCACCTTCACCCACGAGACCTGGGCGCAGATCAGTGCCCGGCGGGAGCAAGACTTCGCCGACAAGCGCATCATCGGCTGGTACCACACCCACCCGGGCTTTGGCATCTTCCTGTCCGAATACGACCTGTTCATCCACCGCAACTTCTTCAGCCTGCCCTGGCAGGTGGCGCTGGTTCTGGACCCGCGCGCCGAGACCTCGGGCGTGTTCGTCTGGCAAGATGGGGAGATCGTGGGCCCGGCGGGGCTGCAAGTCGTTCACGCCGCGGAGCAATCCCCACCGCCACGGCCCTTTACCGCCTCGGCCCCACGGTCCGGTGGCGGACCCTGGCTGACGCTGGTTGTCTGCGCGCTCCTGGCGCTGCTGGCCATGCAGACGGTGGAGCTCACGCGGCCGCAGGGGTCAGTCACCGATGCGGAGACGCTGGCGGCGATCAGGACCGTGGGCGGGCAGGTGACAGACCTACGCGAGGCTCTGGCGCCGCTCACCGACCGGGGGGCGGACCCGGTGGCGGACGATGAGGCGGAGGTCCATATCGCCCGGCCCGGCGACACTCTCCGCACCATCGCCCGCGAGCGCTACGGGGACGAGGACAAGTGGGGGGCTCTGGCCGTAGCCAACGGCCTGGCCGGAGCGCAGGTGCGGCCGGGGACGAGACTGCTGATCCCGGGGCCGCTCACCGACGGAGGGGCGGGGCGAGACCGGCCTCTCCCGGCCGGACCGGCCTCACGCTAGATGCCTATGTGGGCGCGTCTACTGACGTATGAAGCTAGCGAAGCTCTGCCTCAAACCTCCGCGCCGCGCTCGTCGGTCTGAGATGGAGCTTCGCCGGAACTACAACCATACATGGGTTGGGGTGACTCAACGACCGTCGGTGGGCCGGGCCTTCCGACCCGCCGAACCGGCCGTCCGACGGTCTCCTCCGGGCGCAGCCCATAGATGCAGTTGCGGTACCATACAGAGACTGTCACCACACTCGAGGCGAGCGCTGAGACATGAATGCACGGCTCAGGCGACTGTATGCCGATTCTTGCCGGATAACCGAGCACTTCAGCGGGCATCCGAACATCCAGGTGGTGCCCCTGCAGGGCGATCCGCCCGAGGCCTATCACGTTACCTTCCACGTGCGCGGCCTGCGCCTGGACACCCGGGCCAACCGACCCATCGCGGTCAACGAGCATCGGGTCCGCATCTACCTGCATGAGGGCTATCCCCGGGAGAAGCCGCGGTGCACCATGGAGACCGAGGTCTTCCACCCCAATATCAGTCACCAGCAGATCTGCATCGGCGACCACTGGACCCCGGGCGAGAGCATCGACGATCTGATCATCCAGATCGGGGAGATGATCCAGTACCGCAACTACAATACCAAGAGCCCGCTGAACGGCATCGCGGCGCGCTGGGCCGAGATCAACGCCTCCCTGCTGCCCATCGGCGATGTGGACCTGTACCAACCGGACATCGAGATCAGCCTGCTGAGCCCCTCCTCGCGGCAGAGCCGCCCGGGTGCCGAGGAGCTTGACATCAGGCTGATTTAGGGCCGGCGGTACCCCTTACCCCACGACTGCGATGAGACCGTGGGTGAGCCGGCGGGGGACGTTCGGCCCGCGAAACGTGCGCCACCCAGCTCGCGTTACCACACATGAGATGCCCCTACTGCCGTCACGAATTCGAGATCGAGGGCCGGTTCTGCACGCGCTGCGGCAGACAGGTGTTCTCGCTGCCCACCACACCGCCGTCTCCGGCGCCCGCGCCTCCGGCCACCGACGCCCCTGCGCGTCGCCCCGCCTCCGAACACCCCCTGCCGCGCTCCGCCGCCGGCGAGCTGATCGGCAAGACCTGTCCGTATGACCAGTACCCCATCGGCCACGACGATCGGGTGATCGTCTGTCCGCTGTGCAAGGTGCCCCACCACTACGAATGCTGGCTGGAAAACGACGGCTGCACCACCTACGGCTGCGCCATGGCCCCCGCCGCGAAGGCCAACCGCCCCGGTCAGTACCCGCCCGTGGGGCGCCCTGCGCTGGTGGCGCCGCGCGAGGCTCCCCGTGAGGCTCCCCGTGAGGCCCCCCGTGAGGCCCCGCGGCAGGGGCCGAGCGCGGCAATACCCGCCCGCATCCCCTCATGGCGCGAGGTGGCCGCCATCGAGCGCGAGGCGGCGGGGGCCACCGTGGCGCAGATGGATTCCACCGCCTCCACGGCCCTGAGCTACGCGCTGCTGGGGCTCTGTTGCTGCCCGGTGGTGTCCGTCGTGGCCCTGTTCATGGGCGTCTCCGTGCTGGTCTCATTGCGCCGATTCCGCGTCCCAAGCCCAACGGTGAGTGTCAAGGCCGTCTCGGCGGTGGTCCTCGGTCTACTGGGGCCGGTGGCGCAGGTGATTCTGTATCTGGCCCTGTCGGCGCGCCTTGCCCCTCTTCTGTCCTCCTTGCAGTAGCCGCTCCGCCCGATTGACCGCCGCCGCAATGGCCCCGTAGTTGCAGGGGACCCTCGGACCAGTACGTCCGCCGGGGCGTCTTGCCTGCGGTGGATGATTGCCGTGCCGGGAGCACCCCAACAGATGAACCAGTCAGCCGAGGAGCGGTACCCCGGGGCACCTACCGGGGATGGCACGGAAGAGATCGAGATCCAGTTGGCTCCGGTCGAGGTGGAGTTGATCGGCGACGCCGAGCCGGACGCTCCGCCTCCGGCGGCCTCCTCCTCCGCCCGACCCGACCTGATCGTCATCGAGGCCGAGGACCTCCCGGACGTCCCCGACTATCCGGCTCTGCCCTCCGGTGGCTACCCGGCGGTGGACGTGACCGCCGATGTGAACGGCAAACTGAAGGGGGCCGCGGTCCGGCAGCTTACGGGCTCGCTGGTTCTGCAGATGATGGTGGCCGGCGCCATCGGTGGGTTCCTGGCCTGGGCGGTGCAGGAGCCCGGCATGCGTGCTCACGCCCTGGGGGCGGGCAGCTCCGCCTCCGGTCCGCTGGCGCAGCTTGTGTACACATGCAAGTTCGGCGCGATCATGGGGGCCTTCATCGGGCTGAGCCTGGGGGCGGCCGAGGGCGTGGTATTGGGGGCCTGGTCGCGAGCGGCCACGGGGGCGGGCCTGGGCTTCGCCACCGGACTGCTGGGCGGCGCGATCGGCGGCGTGCTGGGCCAGACAGTCTTCCGTCTGCTGCTGGGCGGCGCGGGCACCGACCTCAGTCTGTCCTTCATCGTGCAGACCGTGGCCGCCCGCTCCATCGGCTGGGCCGCCGTCGGGGCTCTGGTCGGGATGGGACCCGGCGTGATGGGCATGGCCGGACGCAAGATCACAAACGGAGCGATCGGCGGCGCCGCCGGGGGCTTCGTGGGCGGCCTGCTATTCGACGGAATCGACCTGCTGTTCCAGGCCCTCCTTGGCCCGCCGGCGGCGGGCCAGCCGGGCATCATCGCGGGCTCACCGTCGCGTCTGGTCGGCATCACCACACTCGGCCTGTGCACCGGCCTGGGTATCGGGTTGGTGGAAGAGATGCGCAAGGAGGCCTGGCTCGTGGTGGTCGGTGGACCGCTCTCGGGCAAGCAGTTCGTCTTGTACAAGCACGAGACCATCATCGGGCGCGACCTGGGAGCCGACATACCCCTGGTCAAGGACACCGCCATAGGGCCCGGACGCTGCATCATCGAGGCGGTGGGAGCCGTGCACGTCCTGCGCTGCACCGATGGGGCGCAGGCCAGCGTGAACAGCCGGCCCGTGCACTCCCAGCGCCTGGGCGATGGCGACCTCATCGGGTTCGGGGCTACGGAGCTACAATACCGGGTGCGCCCCCTGGACTTCGACCGGCATCAGGTGTAGAGGTGCGGCCGAGAACTCCGCGCCTTGGCCGGGAATGTCGCTGTGGAAGCGTCCGCTCCCGGCAAGAGCAGTTCGAGGGATCTCCTGGCATTCCGCGAGATTCCTCGCTATCTCGCTGCGCGAGATGGACGCTC
>CAZXDD010000002.1:0-42060 GCA_964639415.1 uncultured Armatimonadia bacterium | reverse complement strand
CCTCCGCGAGGCGCTTGTACACGGCGGGAGCCGTCTCCGGGGAGACGATCTCCGACACGATCGGCCTCACCTGCAGCCTCTCGGCCGCGATGAGCGCCAGAAGCACGCGGTGGTCATCGCGCTCGGTCCAGTACCCCGGATGGGACTCCACCTGTGGCCGCACCATCGTGTGCGCCCCGATGAGCGACACGCCGCGGCGGTGGACGTACCGGTAGAAGTCAATGGGAGCATCGGAGATGCGGGTGCAGCCCAGAAGGCTCACCCGGCCCTGGAAGGCGACATACGTCAGCGCCTGCTGCAGCGCCACCGCCGAGCCCGTCACCTCGATGACGGCGTCGGCGCCCTTGCCGTCGGTGAGTTCCTCGATCTTCTCCGGCAGGTTCTCCTCGTCGGGGGAGAAGGCGTAGTCGGCCCCGAGGGTCAGGGCGAGGTCCCGGCGGCGTTTGTCGAAGTCCGAGACGATCACCGGGATGGCCCCGTCGATCCTCGCCGATTGTGTGGCGAAGACGCCCAGAAGCCCCAGGCCGATCACCATCGCCGACTCGCCCAGCTCCAGCCTGACCTTGCGCACGCCCTGCAGGCCCATGGCGGCGATGGGGACGAAGGCGGCGTCCAGAGAGTCGATGCGGTCATCCCTGACCACCGTGAGGTCCGCGGCGCGCTGCAGCGCGTGGGAGCGGTGGCCGGACCACGTGGCCAGCGCGCGCTGGCCCACGGAGACGTTCTGCACCCCGTCGCCGATGGCGATGACCCGTCCGAGGCCGCAGTACCCCGGATGCCAGGGGAACTGGCCGGAGGTGTTGGGGAGGCCGATGAGATTGGCCCGCTCTGTGCCGGCGCTGATGACGGTATAGTCGTTTTCTAGCAGCACTTCGCCGGCCGCGGGCCGCGGCACATCGAAGGGCTGCAAGACGGCGGTGCCGACGGATTCGATGACAACGTAGTGTCCGGTCATGTGGCCTCCTGTGGGTTCGGGACCTCCACTTCGGTGGTTGCCCAACGGCGGAAGTCGTTAACTTCGTCCTGCAGCCCGCGGGTCCTCCCCGTGTCTTCTGGCGGTCGTCGCGCCCCACCCCACCGTTCCCCCGGTCGGCGGCAAGCCGGTGCTGGGCTCGTTCATTGCACCTCCACGAACGCCGCGTCATCGAACCAGGCGGTCTCGCCCTCCGGCATGCCGTACACGACCAGCAGGACCACAGCCTTCGCCGCGCCCTCCGGGGCGGTGACGGCGCTCACCAGCCGCTCCCAACCGCCGGGGCGACGGAGCTCGACGCAGGTGTTGAGCCCGCTGTTGAACCACTTGCCCTCATCATCCTGCCAGCGGACCTCGAGGGTCGTCCTGCGCGGTGAGGTGGCTCTGTCGGCCCAGGCGTAGGCCCAGGCGGCGTAGCGCTTCTTGGCCTCCACGGGCACCGAGGCGATGTAGCAGATGCAGTCGCCGCCCTCCAGCGCCGCCGAGAGCTTGCCGCTGCGCACCTTGCCCGCGTCCGGGAACAGTCTGCCTTGCGCCGGATCGGTCTTCCAGGTGCACCAGCCCGGCGGTGTGCCCTCGCTTTGCCATTCGGGACCGCTGGGCTGCTGTCCTTCGGCGGCATCGGTGCTCTCGAAGGAGCCATTGGTCAGCATGTTCGGCAGGCCGTCCAGCTCGCCGCGGTAGGCGCGCAGGAGCGTCTCGGTGTCGGTGCCCACCAATTCGGCGAGGTAGTCGGCCATGGCCTCGGCGCCGTCGCGTGCGGCCAGCTCGCTCACCGCCGCCACCGTGGCGTCCTGGCAATGACCGAACCACTGGGCGATCACGTGGGGGCGGGCACCGGCCTTGTACCACCCGCTGCTGATGGGGTCTTCCATGATGCTGCGCTCCCACAGACGCGGGGCGCGCTGCACGCAGCGGTTAACGCGCCGGATGAGCCGGATGACGTCGGCGCTGCTTTGGGCGGTGACCGCCATCGACTGCAGCTTCTCCGCCGCCTGCCAGCCCTCGATCAGGTTCAGTGGATACTCCAGACCTTTGTCGACATACGCGATGCGCTGCCGGATCAGGTCGCTATCGGCCAGCCTCCTGGCCCGGAACAGGTGCGCCCTGATGGCAGCGAGGTCCTCGGGCCGGTACATGCTGATTTGCTGGGACATGCTGCCGATGCCCTCGAACCACCGGCCCGGGCGCCGGTAGCTCATCCAGGCATCCTCGAGGGTCTGATACAGGGCGGCCATCTCCGGGGCGGCCGGGCCGTAGAGGTCGGAGAAAAAGCCGTCGAGCAGGGCATCACAGTCCAGGTCGGGGTTGTACAGCATCTGGGCGGCCATATAGATCTGGGGCCCGAAACAGGCCCACAGCGGGTAGGCCTCGGAGTGGAAACCCTCCAGCCCCACCTGCCGCGAGTGCTTGATGTCCTCGGCGATCAGGTGCGGATAGTAGCGGGGGATGATGGCACCCAGGCCGTAGTAGTCGTACTTGCCCACATGGGCGGCCTTGGCCTGCCACTGTCTGATGAACTCGTGGTCCGTCTGCCTGTAGGCCGCGTCGAAGTGCTGGGAGCAGTCCTGGGTGATGCTCACGTAGACGTTGGGCTCGATGCGCTCGATGCCCGCCGGCACGGGCTCGACGCCCCAGTAGGCGAACACGCCCAGGAACTTGTCCGGATGCCTGGCCGCAAGACCTTTGGCCACGGCATTGACATAGGTGTAGTAGCGGTCCGAGTAGACGGTGCGGCCGCGGAACTGGGGTACCGGCACATCCTGCGCCGCGCAGGCATCGCATTGGCACCATTCGTTGTTGTCATTGATGCACAGTGAGTGTGTGTGGGCCTGCGGGTGATCGTCGAAGAACGCACCAATGGTGTCCACGGCAACGCGGACGACCTCCGGATTGCTGGTACAGGGCTGGGAGTACTGATCGTTGTCGTCCTTGTTCACGCGGCGCTCGCCGTTTCTCAGCGGGTAGAACTCCGGGTGGTCTTGGCCGTACTTGCTGGGAGGGTAGAGGCGGTACAGGATGTGTCCCTGAGCCAGGAAGGGGGCATCGGGATTGCCGGGGCGGTCGAGGCGGTTGCGGAACTGCCAGGGGCCGCCCTCGGAGACGCCGCTGAAGTAGCGGTACCGGAAGCCGGGGTCCACGGCCACGTCCAGCGTCGGCAGCACCACCTCCGCGCGCCGGGGGACGACCTCGAACAGCTCCGAGGGCATGTACCAGTGGCAGCCGAGGGTGTCCTCCAGAAGGCCGTAGACGGCATTGGCGCTGCCGTACTCGCTGGGGCCGCGGAGGACCAGATCATCTCCCACCTGCCTGATGATGTAGCCACCGTAGTCCCGGGCCGAGACGGCCTGCATCACCTGATCGGGGAGGGCACAGGGGCCCACCATGATCCGCGGCGTCTGCGGCCTCTGTTGGCCCTCCGGCACGAGAGGCACCTGCACGTCGGTCATGAGCAGCAGGCAGCGGGCGAGATCCTCGGCCGCCTGCTTCTCCACCGGCCGGGCCCCCTGGCCCAGCACGATCTGACACCGGGCCCGTCCGTCCAAGACGACAGCGAAATCGGCGGCGGCCGGCACCAGGCAACTGAGCGCAGCGGCGACAAGAGCGATATGGCGCATCGTGGACACTCCCCATCGGCGACGTCGGTGAGGTACTGGGACGCGAGGAGACATTCCGTGTGCCGGGCGGGCTCCCCTCCCGAGGCCGGACGGGTCGCCGGCCCGGGGAATGCGTGAGGACCCCGATGGGCTCTCGCCGATGGCTAGATGGCGCCGCTTCCGCGGCGCCGGGCGGCCCTTGGGGCCTGACGGCGTGCGAGCGACCGCGGGGCCCGTCTCGCCTTCTTCCCGGCGCGTGGATGGCCCCGATTCGGGGGAGGAACAGCGAAGCAGGTGGGCGAACTAGGTCAGCAATGCGCTGGGGGGGGCTGGAGCGGCCCGATCTTCGGGCCACTTGGCATGCGCGCATAGTGGCACGTGTCCCAAGTCCATCGACGCCTCGGCGGCGTCACGGGAGGGCGACGGCCCCCATGGCCGGCGGTTCGCGGGAAGACAAGGCGGGCATCGACATCCTCATCATCGAGGATGATCGGGCGCTGGGCGATGTGGTCGCCGGGGCCCTGGAGGACGCCGGTTACCGTGCGCAGGCGACACGCACCGGCGCTCAGGGGCTGGCGCTGGCCCGCGAGGAAAGCCCCGCGCTGTGCCTGGTCGACCTGGGCCTCCCGGACCTGGACGGGCTCTCGGTGTGCCGTCAGCTCGTGGCCCTGCGCGGGCCGCGCGTGATGGTGATCACCGCGGTGGACGACGCCAATGCGGCGGAGACGGCTCTGGAGGCCGGCGCCGAGGACTACGTGCGCAAGCCGTTCCATCTCAACGAGCTTCTGGCCCGCGTGCGCGCGGTTCTCCGCCGCGGACAGCCGGAGCAGTCCGATGTCCTGCGGGTGGGGCGCGTCGCCATCGACCGCGCCCGCTGCGTGGCCTCCATCGATGGACGGGAAGTGCTTCTCAGCGCCACGGAGCTTCGGCTGCTCACCTTCCTGGCGGAGCACCCCGGCTGGGTGTTCTCCAAGGAGGCGCTGCTGGAGGCCCTGTGGCCGGATGACAGGGCAACCCACGCGGTGCAGGTGCACATCTCCAATCTGCGCCACAAGATCGAGCCCAACCCCTCGCGGCCCTCGCTTGTGGTCACGGTGAAGGGCCTGGGCTATCGCCTGGACCCCTCCTCCACGGCCGCCGCCGCCGACGGTTAGCCGCCCCGAACCACGTTCCCTATCGCAGGGCCTGACGCGCCCTCAGCGGCCGCCGACGTTCCCGGCTCGCGGGGGTCTCGCCGCGATGCATCACCTTCCGCGGGCCCGGCCGAGAAGCCGGGCCCGCCGTGAGGATGTGATCCTGAGCGTCCATCTCGCGCAGCGGGATGGCGAAGGCTGTCGCGATATTCCAGGAGGTTGTTCGAGCTGCTTCCTGCGGGAGCGGGCGCTCTCAGGATGACACACTCGGCGAAGGCGGCCTTTGCGGCCGCACCTGTGGCGTAACATCGTCCCCAGAGCAAGGCACATACACCCAGGACGCGATCCCCGCGCGGAGGCAACAACGTGGCCGGTGGCGACGCCCACCTGGTGGGTCGGACACTCCAGGGCGACAAGCACGCCTTCTCCGAGCTGGTGCGCCGCCACCAGGGGCGGATCATCGCCGCTGCCCGGCACCTTGTGGGCGAGGACGAGGCCGCTTTGGATGTGGCTCAGGAGAGCTTCATTGAAGCCTACCGAGGGCTGGGGAACCTGCAGGACCCGGAGAGGTTCGGCGGCTGGCTCTACGGCATCCTCCGCATCCGCTGTCGCCGGTATCTGTCGCGCCGGCCCCCGCGGGCGCTGTCTCTGGAGGCGGACTCCGTGCCCGAGCCGTCTACTGGACCCGTCGACCCCGCGGCATCGGACTTGACCCCACTACTGGACCGCCTGCGCCAGGACGATCGCGAGATACTGGCCGCGAGATACTTGATGGACATGAGCTACGAGCAGATCGCCACGATGCTCGGCGTCGCCGCGGGCACCGTGCGGGTAAGGTGCTTCCGAGCACGCCAGGCATTGCGCGGAATCCTCCAGGCCGAGGACGAGGCGGATGCTGTGGCCGAGGGGGGAGGGCGCTGATGGGCCGCCTGCACCACGACGAGGAGTGGCTGCTCTTGCTCTCGGCCTACGCGGATGGGGAATGCGGTGGGCAGGAACGGGCCGCTGTGCGCCGCCACCTGCAGGACTGCGCCCGATGTCGTGAGTGGCTGCGGCAGAGCAAGACCGACGGGGAGGTGTTTCGCCGGGCGTCGCTCGCCTCGGCGCAGGGGAAGGATCTGTCCGGCCGTGTCGAAGAAGAGATAGCCGCGATGCCCACGCCCGAGAGACCTCAGAGGCAACTGCCTCTGGGGACCGTGATCGCCCGGCCCGGTGGAACCGCCCTGCTTCGCTTCAGCATTGTGGAGGCCCTGATACTGCTGTTTGTTGTCGTGGTCCTCGGCGCTATCCTGTTCCCCGTCTTCGCCAGAAGCAGTGAGAAGGCCAGGCAAGCCGGTTGCGCGTCGAATCTCAGGCAGATTGTGACCGCCGCGCTGATCTATGCCACTGAGAACGGCGACAGGCTGCCGGACGCCGCCCGCTGGCCCGGGCAGTTGGAGCCCTTCGTCAAGAACCGGATGCTGTACCGGTGCCCGGCCGATGGCGGCGGCGCGGACGTCTCCTATGGCATGGACCGGACCTATGGCCGCGAAGACCCCCTGGCCTTCCCGGACAGGGCCGAGCGCGTCCTGTTCCTCGATGTGGACAGGAGCGGGCGGCCGATAGCCCGCCACAACGGCGGGACCAACTGCGCCTTCCTCGACGGTCACGTGAAATGGCTGAATGGCGTGCCCCGGGGCATCGGCCCCGCGGGCGACTCGATATCCCCTGATTAGTCCCGGGTCTTGACGATGCCCCCGCCCCAATCGACAAGATGAGCGTCGGTGGGAGAGTCTGGGGCTCCGAGCCGGGGACTGCGCTGGCCGCCGTTGCCTGTGCGGGTTTCCTCCTCCCGCCGCCACGCACTCAGCATAGGCAGGAGGGCCCACTGTGATGGCTACGCCACAACGGCCGCAGCGAGCAGGTGCCCGGAAGGACGTCAAAGCCAGGGGATGCGGGACCGCTGTGCTTGTGATCGGGATCGCTGTCGGGGCAGTCCTGGTGGTTCTTGGGGGCATCATCGCAACCGCCTCGGCACCGATCCGTGCCCGCGCCGGGAGCGCGGGCGCGGAACAGGAGTGTCGGGAGCACCTGAAGGTGATAGTCGGCGCCGCTGTGGCCTATGCCGCGGCCAACGGCGGCGTGCTCCCCGACAGCCGGAGCTGGCCGCAGCAGCTCTCCGCCTACGGGGTGTCACAGGACATGCTCAAGTGTCCGGCGGACAAGTCTCGCTCTCCCATATCCTACGCCATGGACCCGCGCTATAGCGGAACGCGTCTGAGCGACTATTCCGACCCATATGCTCGCGTCCTGTTCTACGATGCCGACGCGCAGGGGTGTCCGGCTCCGCGCCACAGAGGGCGCATCAACTGCGCCTACATGGACGGGCATGTGAAGACCACCAGGGGAGTGGCCGGGAACGCAGCGGGGCCCAGAAGCGGGTAGCAGGAGGCCGCCCACGACATGAGACAATTCGGTGAGCCCGGGGAGCGAACACCGGTGGCCGCGGACGCAGCGGCGGCGCTCAAAGCCGGTCTCATCGAGATGGCGGCCGCGCTTCTCTTCTCGATGCTGGCGGGCGCCCTGCTGTTTCCCGTATGGGCCAAGCCTCATCCTCAACTCAACCCACGCTGTTTTGCGAACATCAAGCAGATTGTGCTCGCGGCGCTGATGTACGCCGAGGACAACGATGGGAGGCTGCCTGACGCCGCGCGGTGGCCGCGGCAGCTACTGCCGTACGTGCGTGACAGGGCGCTGTACGGGTGTGAGAAGGACCACAGTGGCGCCGCGGTCTCGTACGCGATGGCCTCACGCTACAGCGGGCGGAGAATCGGCGGTACCCCCGGGCCGCGGAACGGGTGCTCTTCGTCGACGCCGACGGCGCCGGGGGACCGGTGGCCCGGCACAATGGCGGCTGTCACTGCGCCTACCTCGACGGTCATGTCAAGTGGTTCCCGGGCGTCCCGAAGCTTGATGGGGCTCCGGCAGTCCCCGAGCCCCGCGTTCCCCCGGGGGTGTGGGACACAATCGTCACCACCGCGGAAGGTGCGGGTAGAGCGCTCCTGCGGGTCGTCCGCACCATGGCCGTCTACTGCTGGCTGTGGATACCGCCGCTGTGGGCGGGGATCAGGGCGGTTAGGCGCCGGGCCAGACTGAAAGCGGCCGCATGACGCTCAAGGTCATGCTGTAACGGATCACCTCGCTTCGGGCCGCGGGATTCCTCGAGTCGAGCCCGCCATTGCTCAGGCCCCTCCTCTGCTGGAAGGTGCCCCCCGCTGCGGATGGCCCCGGCGACTGCCGTGGCGGTGGGCCACCGCCTCGACGAGTCTGCCACCGACCACAGGGCACAAACCACGCTGTCCAACCGCAGACGACCGGCTATCGCCGTGGATCGGCGACGCCCGTGAGCTTCGCGGCTCCGGGTACGGGGCTTTACCGACCGGCTCGATGGCTCTCGTGTTCGGTGGAAGCCGTGAGCAGGCGAGACAGTCAAGTTGCATGTGCAACCTCAAGCAGATCGCCATAGCTGCCGTGGTTCATACAGGAGGCCGCACCGATCGACCGCCACAAGTCGGTCCGTGGCCGGACGATGTGGAGCTCATCGTCACGCGCAGGACGCCTCACAGGCGCGGCCGCGAGGGCGCGACCGCAGGCACTCCCTGTCGCACGGCTAATTGATGTGGCTCAACGACTCTTTCGAGAAGGTTGAGCCGTCAAGTGGTGTGAATCGGCCCAATAATGGGTATCATGTTTCTGATAAGCTCAAGACAGCCTACGCGGTACGTGTGCATCTGTGGGGGCGGCGGGACCGGCCGCCTGTGATGTGGGCTGAGAAGGCGATCTTGCAGCGGGTCAGTCTTGTCTTGCTCGTGGAGCTGTGGGCCGCGGTCTGCGATGAGACGTCTTCCGGGCGCGTGCCGCGTGAAGGTCACCGACACTCTCGGTGCCTCCGCCGAGCCCGAGTGGGTGGCGCGCCGCCAAGTCCGAGGCGGTGGACGTCGGCCGCAGCCACCTGTACAATAACAGGAACGTGCAAATCTCGCGAGGCTCCGTCACAAGCCGCCCGGCGCCCACCGGGCGCGTCTGCGAGGGAGAGCCAAGCAGATCCCCGGCGAGGCCTGGCCCGAAAGGGGTCGGGTGCCCATCGAGGGGCCATCTCCGGGGACGGCGGTTCGCTTGCCGCCGCCGGTGCACAGGGGACGCGGAGACGATGAGGTCGACGGACCCGCGCAACGATGGACGTGGTGTGTGTGCCTACATGGGCGGGCAGGTGAGGGCGGTCGCAGGACTGCCGGAGATGACGGAGTGGCGGCCGGCCAGGCAGCGGCCGATAGCAGGTGTGAGGTGAAGGCATGGTCGTGGTGAGACAGCGCCGGTCTCGTCGGACATCACTGTGGCAGGATGTGCGACGAGACCTGCTGGTGCTCGGGATGGTCATCGTGGTGGGGGGCTGGATTGTGATGCCTCTGTTCCGGACGCGTCCGGGCTATCGGCAGGACCTGTGCGTGGGCAATCTGCTGGCGATCAAGATGGCGGCCCGAACCTACGCCGCCGACTACGACGAGACGCTCCCGGCTTCTCACTCCTGGCCCCGGCTGCTGGCGGGCGACTACCTCGGCCACGAGGACGCTCTCAGGTGCCCTGAAGACAAGAGCGAAGACAGCATCTCGTACGCCCTGAACTCGCGGTACGGTGGCACGCGGATCGACGAGCATCCCGAGCCGGATGCGTGCATGTTGTTCTATGACGCCGACCCACAGGGGCGGCCGGTACCGCGTCATCATGGCTGGACATACTGCGTCTTTCTCGACGGGAGCATCGGCTTCGTCGAGAGAGATCCCGACGGTATTGGGCCGGAGCGTGATGTGGCCAGCGGCGAGGGGCCACGGGTAGGGGCGGCCGTGATACTCGAGAACCGGGCCGGGGCGTCGAAGGGCTCCGAGGAGGCCGACACGGAGGGTCTCGATGGTGGGCGGACGGGGAAGTCGCGTTCCGGATCGACGCTGTGGTGGCGCTGGGGTGACGGCTCGTAGACGGCGTGGCTCATAGCGATAGCACAGGCGGCCTGCCGCGGGAAACGCGGTAGGCCGCCTGTGTCTGCCCGTTCGATGCTGCTGTGGGCGCCTGCCGCCCGACGGCGTCGGCGGGGTCAGGTCGTCGTGGCCGCCGCCTCCGTCGCGGCAAGGTGGCGGCCTATCTGTGCCAGGCTCCCGTTCACCTTGTCCACGGCCTGCACCAATTGGTCGATGTACGCCGGCTCGGCGAGAAGGTGGTTGTGCATCAAGACCACTCCGGTCTGGTCGCAGACGCGCTCCACCACCGGCAGCTTGAGGTTCGCATAGTCCTGCACCGCCGCCGAGTCGCGATAGGGCACCGGGCTGGTCCTGTCGTAGAGATTGAGCAGGCCATTGCGATAGACCGGCGCATACGGGGCGCCCAGCCCCAGGCCCTCCGCGGCGAGTGCGGCGAAGTACTGGCTCCGCGTGAGGCCCTCGGCCAGAGCCGGGTCGAAGTGCAGGGTCATGGCGTAGTAGGCCTGACGGGTGACGCGCGGGTCGCGCCCGGCGGCGCGCAGCGGCCCGCCGATGCGCGCGAGGCCCTCGCTGAGTGCCAGGGCACTTTGCTCGCGGATGGCCGTCTGCTCTTCGATGCGGGTCAGTCCGCCGCGAAGCAAGACGCACTGCATCTCCGTGATGCGATAGTTGTGGCCGTAGTGGCCGGCCGGCTGCATCTGAGGAGACCAGCCCACCTGTTTGAGGCTGAAGGCGATGTTGTAGATCTCCTCGTCGTTGCAGGTGATGGCCCCGCCCTCCCCGCTGGTGAGGACTTTGCTCTGCTGGAAGGAGAAGCTGCCTGCATCGCCGATGGCCCCGGCGCCTCGATCGCGCCAGCGGCTCCCGTGCTGGTGTGCCACGTCCTCGACGATCTTCAGCCCGTGGCGACCGGCGATCTCGGTGACGGCGTCCATGTCGCACATGCAGCCGTAGAGGTGAACCGGGACGACGGCCCGGGTCCTGGGGGTGATCGCGGCCTCCAGGGCCTGCGGGTCGATGCAATAGGTCTCCGGGTCGATGTCGACGAGGACGACGTGGGCGCCGATGTCCAGGGCCGCCTGGGCCGTGGCGACCCAGGTCAGCCCCGGGACGATCACCTCGTCGCCCGGCTCGACGCCCGCGGCCTGGAGCGCGCACTGGATGGTCACGGTGCCGTTGGACAGCCCGAGGGCGTACTCGCTGCCGATGAAAGCAGCGAACTCCCGGCAGAAGGCCTCCTCGTGCGGCCCCAGCCAGCTCCACTTGCCACCGCGGACGACCTCCTCCATCCACTGCACTTCCTGCTCACCGGTGATCGGCCAGGGGCTGTGTGAGAGGCTTACCGCGGGGGTGCCACCGGTGAGAGCCGGCTTCGCTGCGCTGCTCATTGCGTTTCCTCCCCGGCAGTGATAGGCTGCCTGGTAACGGATATTGCGGCTGCTGCAGACCAACAGTCTCTATCATAGCCGGAATGCGCGGCGCCGCAATTGACGGACATTGCGAATGGTTAGCGATTATTGCGCTATGCCGCCCAACCGTCTGTTCACCCCTGCGATGCTGGAGGTTGCCCTGGCCCCTCAAAGCTGGCGGCTGGTAGGCGGCGGGCTGCCCGCCGAGATGCCGGTGGTACGCGACGATTCCCACCGCGAGTGGATGGCAGGCAACTCGCATCGCCATGCGCACCGCGAAGTCCTGCTGGTTCTGTCCGGTGAGCCGCATTTCGGCCTCGGCGGCCGGATCTACGCCTCGGCACCGGGCACCGTGTTTGTACTGGAGGCCTTCGAGTCCCATGACCTGGAATGGCCTCCGTGGACGCCGGATAGCGACCACCTGTGGATGGGGATCATTGGGTGCGAGGTGGGGGGGCGCGTGCTCTCCATTCGCGAGGGGCTCTTGACGGCGCAGCGTACCGAGCATCTGCTCGTGGACCAGGCGGTGGTCGCCGGTGGCCCAGCACTGACCGAGGCGACGGGGTGGCACGATCTCCCCGCGCTGGTGCGGGCCCGGCTGCTTCTGGCCCTCGCGGGGATTGTCACCTCCCTGGTTGAGCGGGGGTTCGAGGTGGAAGAGCCCCCGGCCGGAGACGTGCAGCGGCGGACGGTGCAGGCCGTGCGACGGTACATCGAGGAGACCGCGGGACGCGGCGTGACCCTGGATGGGCTGGCCAAGTTCTCGGGCTACAGCAAGTACCACCTGCTGCGCCTGTTCCAGCGCGACATGGGGCTGACGATTCACCAGTACGTCGATCGGTGCCGTCTGCGCCGGGTCAGGGAGCTGCGGGCGGAGGGGGCAACGGATGCGCGGATAGGCCGAGAGCTGGGTTTCTCCTCGGCACCGTCGTTTTCGCGGTGGCTCAAGCAGCGGGGAGAAAGGTAATACCTACGGGAGGAGGCCTGCCATGGGCGGCGAGAGACCCGGGGCAGGCAGAGGGGATGAGCGGGCATACGCCGTGACGAGGGCGAACCCTCGAGAGCACTCAGGGCCACTCGGCGTCGCGGCCGGGGCGGCCCATCAGGGGGACTTGCCATGACTTTGCAGGCGTTCCTGGCGTTCGTCGTCTCCGCGGCCGCCATCGCCGCGCCGTGGCAGGAGGGGGTGGCGCTGCAACGGGAAGGGGCCACTTTGACCTATGCGGGGCAGCCCTTCGCCGCCGTGGCGGTGAACAAGCACGAGCTGCTGGCCCAATACCTGGTGGGTCTCCGTGGCGAGACGGGCCAAGATGCGGAGGCGGCACGTTCCGCGGCGCGCCGGTCGCTGCAGGGCCTGCGGGACATCGGCGTCGGCGTCATCCGTGTGCGCCTGAGCGCGTTTTGGCCCGCGGAGATTGAGGACACCCACCTGAGCGAGGACCCAAAGGTGCGTCAGAGGGCGTGGGCGGCAACGGACCAGATGCTGGACGACTGCGACGAGTACGGGATCCGCGTGGTGGGCACGATCGCCTGGCACCTCGGGGGTTGGGCCGACCTGGGGCACCATTCGCTGCGCGAGTTCTTCTGCGACCCGCACTCGGCCGGTCGCGGACTGCTGCGGCAGTGGATCGCCGATCTGGTCGGGCGCTATGCCGAGCGGGACACTATCCTGTTTTGGGAGCTGACGAATGAGGCGAACCTCGGCGCCGATCTGGGACCACAGTTCGCGCAGGACGGGGTCCTGCAGCCGAAGCTCGAGCGCCCGGCGCCGCACCTGGTGCGCGGGCCGGTGGTGCGCGATGGGCGGAACAACTACTCCTCCGACGAGCTGGCCGCCCTGACCCGTGAGCTCTGCGCCCAGGTCAAGCTCCTGGACCGCGAGCATCTGGTCGGTACCGGCTTTTCGGCGCCGCGGCCGGCCGCCTGGCACCTGTGGCTGGGCTCCATCCGCCGGACGGGGGAGATGGACTGGACCGTGGACAGCCCTCAGGAGCAGGCGGACTACCTGCGCCTGGTCACCCCGGAGGGCGTGGACCTGGTGAGTCTGCATGCCTACGATGACCGTCTGGCCGACCTGTGGAACCTCAAGCTCGCCGCCGAGAGTATCGGGGTGCCGGTGTACATCGGGGAGTTCGGCTCGTCGGCGGGGCTGTACGAGGGGCGGGTGTACGACAGCCCGGAGGCCGTCGAGGACCTGCGTCTGAGTCTGGAAGGCATCGCGGCCATGCGCATCCCGCTGACGCTGCTTTGGACCTGGGATGAGTGGGGCAGCCCCGCCCACGAGCCGGTCCTGCACCCTGACACGCAGCCGGAGGTCGTGCAGCTACTGAGGCAGGCCAATGCGGCGGCGCAGGGCCCGGCCGAGGCGCCGGTGCAGCCCGAGCAGGTTCTGCAGGCTCTGGAGGCGCTGCAGACCCGCATCGAGGCCCTCAAGCCGCGCCAGTAGGGGGAGGGCACCTGTCGCCAGCCGGTGGCGTGTGAGCCGCCCAGCGGCGGGCCCGCTCTCGCATGGCTCGGCGTCGTCGCTCTCCGTGGTCTGCCGTTCGCCGTGCTCTGCCGTTCTCCGTCGTCCCGGGCCTTGCCGTACTCCGTGGAACTCCGTGCTCTCCGTGGTCTGCCGTTCGCCGTGGTCCGCCGTTCGTCGCTCGCCGTTCCTTCGACCTCTCATTCTCCCCGTCACTCCCCGCTCCACTCGCCGTACAGCTCTGCCGTGACGCGGTACCGGTGATCCTCAAGCAGGGTCCCCTTGGGGAGGCAGTAGATGCGGATACCGTCGGCCAGCTCTCGTGAGAGCGTGAGGGTCTGCCGCATGTAGGCCTCGGTCCGTGGGCCGGGCTCCTGCGGGCCCGATGAGCCGCTGGCGTAGATGTTCACGAAGATCAGCTTGTCGGGGCCCAGCCAGTCTCGGCATGCCGCGAGCTGCTCCCGAAGGTGCTCACCCGTCTGCAGCTCCTCGTAGGGGAACACGATACCGTCGATGTACGGTCCGTAGTTGCGCACCCACTCGGCATCGCCCACGGTGGACTTGTAGATCGTGGGCAGGAACGCCACCGTGGGACACTGCGCGCGGAGGGTCGCCACCATGCGTGCGATGTACTCCGGGGTGTACAGCAGGCGGTTGTCTCCGGACCAGAAGTCGTCGATCACCATGGCGACGAGACACGGGTATTGGTCGGCAAGAGCGCCGATCTCCTCGGCCCACTTGACGAAGTCCAGGCGATAGGGCTCCGAGTAGGGCCAGTTGCCGCCCTGCTCGCTGGGCGGACAGAGCGTCACCCAGACCTTGAGACTCTTCTCCTGCGCCATGGGAAGAAAGGCCTGGAAGTCCTCCCAGTCGGTGGCCGCATGCCAGATGAGGAAGTCGTACATGTTCATGTGGGCCGTCTCGATCTGCCGCAGCAGCCGGGGGAGGTCGACGCGACCCTCAGCGGTGCGGGGCTCGGCGTCGTAGTCACCGAGGGCGCCCACAAGCAGCGGCCTCAGCAGTTCCCGGCGCTGCCTGTTCTCGTCCTGGAGCCTGGCCCACTGTTGCCCGGACAATCGCACCGGCGCCGAGGCGGTGCGGGTGCTCGCGCCCAGATGAACCTCGGCGCTCACGGTGTAGTGGCCATCGGCAAGGCCTGCGGTGGGCACCTGCGCCGAGAGGCGGGCGTGGCTGAGCTCGTCGTCACTCGCCTGCCATTGGGCCTCAACGTGCAGTGGTTGGCCGATCGGTCTGCCATCGGCGTCGGCGAGCCGCAGGCCGGCCGTGGCGGGAGTGTCTGCTGCCGCGCGCCGAGCGAAGACCGCGCAGGTGACCTGCACAGGCTCGGGCTGGCGGATGTCGACACGTCCCGTCCGGCAACGGGCAACGAGGTCGGTCTGCTGCAGCTCCCAACGGGCGAGGAGGTAGTCCAGCGACTGGCTCAGGAGGTCCCGGAGTCCATCACTGGGCGAGAGCCAGGGCAGCCAGTTGAAGGTAACGCACACCCCGCTTCCGCTCTTGGCCAACACGACCGCGGGGAGCCTCTGTTCCCCGCCTCCGGTGGGTGTGACCACGGCCTCATACAGCACCAGGGCGCCCTCGGCCGCCGAGGTGGCGCAGTTGCCCACGAAGGACGCCGGCGATAGCTCCTGTGGCGTGGACGCCAGGGGGTGGGTGGCCGCAGTGCTGCGCAGCCTGCAGTCCGTGGAGGTCAGATAGGTGGTCTGAGTGCCGAGGCCCAGCAGGCTACGAAACTCCGGATCTCCGACGCGGGCCGGCGAGTCGAACCAGAGCACCTGCCCTCCGGCCTGCACGTAGGCGGACAAGCCACGCATCGCCCCGGGCGGGACGATGTAGGAGCTGGAGGCCAGCACCAGCGGATAGGGGGCAAGCCGCGCCACATCCGCGGCCTGTGCGTCACCGATGACAGCGAAGGCCTGTCCCCGGTCGGAAAGCCACTGCCGCAGGGCCTGCTGGTGGACGCCCTGGTACTCGGCGAAGTTGGCCTCGGACTGGTAGACGGCGAGGGGCGCGGCCGACAGCGCGGTGGCTCCCAAGGACGTCGCAAGCGCCCACAGCAGGCGGGTCAGCATGTATCGCAACTCCCTGTGTCCGATGGCTTCGGATTCCCGATCTAGGCGACTCCTTCGCCGCAGCGTTCACGGAGGCCTTTGGGCACGGAGCGGCGAAATGGTGCACCAATCTCCGGGCTGGAGGTCTTTCCATGTCGTCACTGCACCTACTGCTTCTGATCATGTTGGGAGTGGCCGCCATGGCCGTCGAGGTCCCACTGCACGACTTCGAGGACGTCTCCGTGTGGCGTCCGAACCTGGACGGCGGCAACCCGCCGCAGGTGTCTGCCGACACCGAACACGCCCGTGAGGGCACCGGCATGCGTCTGGACTACTCCGACAGCACGCCGAACTGGGGGAACATCAGCGCTCCGTGCAGTATCCCCGCCGGGGCCCGGGCCCTGCGCTTCTGGGTGCACAAGCACTCCGCGGCACCGGGGGCCGCCATGCACATCTGGCTGTTCGAGGCGGACGGCGATGCCTGGGTGCAACGGGTGCACCTCGACGGCAAGGACCTCGCCGAGGCCCCCGTGGGGTGGCACGAAGCCAGGCTTCCGGTGTCGGGCTTCCGCTTCGACGGTCGTGGTCAGGGCACTCGCGAGATGCTGACCGTCGACCACATGCTCATCGGATGCAACTTCGCGGACCTCGAGGTCACGGTGGACAAGATGGCGTGGGAGGTGGGGGAGTCCCAGAAGCCCGTGGCGCTGCCGGTGACGGCCGATCTGGAGATCGAGCCCGGAGAGCGGGGGACGGTGGGCGTCCTTGATATGGGCGAAGGCCTGCCCAACGACTTCGCGACGGCGCATGCGCCGGCCGACCTGGCGGTTGCACTGCGCGCCGAGGGGTTCGGGGTCACCGTGCTCAAGGCCGGCGACCTGGCCCGGGCGGAGGTGATGACACCGGATCGCCTCGACGCGGTGATCCTGCCTTTCGGGCCGTACTTCCCGCAGGACGCCGGGGAGACGTTCCTGAGCTACCTGCAGGCCGGCGGCGGCTTCCTCTCCACCGACGGCTACGCCTTCGACTCGCCGCTGGCGCTGACCGAGGACGGCTGGGCGGGGACGAGCGGGCCCGAGCTCACGGCCGCGGAGATGGATGAACCCAGGACCGAGCCCGATCTTGGCCGGATCAACACCCGGACGGGCAAGCCCGGCGACCAGATGGTGCTCGAGCCTCACCAGATAGGGGTCTTTGATCCCTCTTCCAGTCTGGAGCACACGACATCTCTGCGGCCCGCCGTCTGGGTCGACGACCCCGCGCTCACGGCCCTGGAGTACACCTTCGACCGGCCGGTGTCGGGCTTTTCCTCCTGCGGTCTGACCGGGGTCAACAGCGCCGTGTTTCCCGCGGTCTACCGGCGCTGGGTACCCGTCTTGGAGGGTTACTCCGCCGAAGGAACGCTGCAGGGAACCGCTCTGAGCATCCTGCACAACTACTCGGGCCACTATTCAGGGTCAAGCTGGGCCTTCAGTGGCCTGACCGACGGCACAGACTTGTTTCTCGGGGCGGAGTCGCGGCGCAAGCTGCTGGCCCGGGTCGTCGCGGATATCTGTGAGAAGGTCTTCCTGCACGAGCTGAAGACCGATTTCGCCTGCTACGAGCCGGGAGAGACGGCGGGAATATCGGTACGTGTGTCCAACAACGGCCGTCGCCCCGCGAGTCGCAGGATCTCGCTTCGCGTCGCGGGGAACGAGGTGTTGTCCCGGGCCCTGGACCTGCCACCGCGAAGCACAGAGACCGTCACGGTGGGCGTCGCTGTGGACGTTCTGGAGGCCGACTACTGCCCGATAGAGGCCGTGCTCAGCGAGGGAGAGCGACGGGCCGATGTGATGCGGTCGGCCTTGTGCATTCGCAGTCCGGAGGTGCTCGCCTCGGGGCCGGTCGTGGCATGGAAGGACAACTACCTCACCGTGGACGGGCGGCCGACCTTCCTGATGGGTACCAACCAGACGGGGATGATGTACTTCTCCGACAACGAGAACCCGGCGATCTGGGACCGCGATTTGGCCCACATGGCCCAAAACAGCGTGCATATCCTGCGAACCCTCCACTTCTCCCCGTACTCCAAGGGCGGCTACGAGGGCAGGCCCACCAATCAGCCACTGGACCTGCGCGAGCGCCCGGAACGGCTGGTGCGGCAGATGGATGCCATCGTGCAACTGGCCCAGAAGCACAGGGTCGCGATCTTCCTCACCGTTCACGACTGGATGGGAACGGTACTGACCGAGGAGGAGCTGGCGGCGCAGGCGGACTGGAACGCCTTCTGGGCCGGCAGGTACCGGGATGTTCCGGGGATCTTCTACGATGTGCAAAACGAGCCCTCGGTGAGTGTGGAGGACCGGCCGGATGTGGTGGCGCTGTGGAACGAGTTCCTCACGGAGCGCTACGCCACCGACGAAGCGCTCCGTGAGGCGTGGAGCAAGCAGCCACCGGAGGCGCCACTTCCCGACGTGCCGCTGGGCAAGGGGAGCAATGACTGGGACGACGTGCGGGCCGCCGATCTGAAGCGGTTCGAGACGGAGCTACTGAACCGGTGGGTGAAGGCGAATGTGGACGGCCTGCGCAGAGGCGATCCGGACGCCCCGATCTGCGTAGGGTACCTGCCCAGTATGCCGCCGGCGGACAAGATCCTCGGCGTTCGGCACACGGATTTCTCCAATATGCACTACTACGGCGGGGTCGACGGCTTCGCCTCGGGCGTCAAGCTTGTCGACCGGCGGTTCGTGGGCAAGGGATTCTCGGTGGGGGAGTTCGGGGCCCAGGAGGCCCACGACGCCCGGGTGAATGGGGCCTTTGGCGAGCCGGTGCAGGCCTCGATCCACCGCTTCCAGACCTACGGTCATTATGCCGCCGGCATGGGCGCCGCCGTCATGGCCAACTGGGACTGGAAGGACTTTGACGAATGCGTCTTCCCGTGGGGGCTGATGCGCCATTGCTCCAACACGCCCAAGCCTTGGCTGCACACGCTGGCGCAGGGCGGGTTGCTGCTCAAGCTCGCGGAGCCGGTCTACGAATCGCCGGAGGTGTTTGTCGTCGCTCCGGACAGGCACCGGATCGGGCCGCGGTTCAACGAGCTCAATGGCGCGGTGCTGCGCGCCATCGACCTGCTGCTGGAGCAGCGTGTGAACTTCGGGATGGTGAACGAGGAGGATATCGGGGCCCTGCCCGCTTCGGCAAAGGTGCTGTACTGGCCGGTGCCCTACTGCCCCACCGACGAGACCTTCGACGCGATCCTCACCTGGACCCGGGCCGGCGGGACGCTCTATCTCTCGGGCGACATCAGCTTCGACGCCACCCGCAGGCCGACTCGGGGGCAGCGGCGTGTGGAGCTGGGGCTACCCGAGGCGCCGGCAGTGCCGCCCTTCGATGTGTCGAGAGAGGCCTGGGAGCAGGTGCCGGTTGAGACCGCGGTCGGCGCCGGCAAGGTGCTGTACGCGCCGTATCCCATGGAGCTGCGCGGGCGGCCCCAGGACGGGGCCCTCTACGCCCGCGTCCTGGAGATGGCCTACATCCGGCCCATCGCCGTGGAACCCGCGCAGGCCGCGGTCCGGGCCTTGAGCATCCCCACTGCCGACGGTGGCCGACTCTACATGCTGGCCCGGCGCGAGGAGGGCACCGGTCCGCTGGCCGTGACCCTGCCCGCCGCCGACGCCACCGTCTCCCTGGCGGAGAGGGGCTTTGCTTTCGTGCTCCTGGGGCCCGACGGCGCGGTTCGCGCCATTGAGAGCCAGGGCGCCGTTCGGATCGGCGGCGAGCTGCTCGCCACCGCCGACGGGCACTATGCCCTCTGCGCGATGGATGGCGAGGACGTGCGGCAGAGCGAGAGCCTCATGGTCTTGCCGCACCAGTGTGCACAGGTGAGCCTCAGCTCTCGTGCATTCGCGGTGAAAGAGCATCTGTGGGTGGGCAGACCGGGGACGCAGGGCGTGGGCTCGCCGCTCTCGCCGGCGGGAGCGGAGGGGCTCTGGCGGGTGATGCTCCCGGCGTCGGGCGGCCATGTGGCCCTCCTCTGGGCGGGTGACGGAACGGATGCCCGGGACCGCCTGCGGGACCTGACAGAGCTACGCTGGCCCCGATAGAGCTCGTGTCACTCGCCGTTGGCGCGCCCGCCCTGCGCGACCGCTGCTGTTGACGCCGTTGGTGTTGACGCCGTCGCCGTTGACGCCGTTGCCGTCTTCGTTGACTCGCGACTCGCAGACTCCCCCCCGGAGATTCGTATGCCCAGGTTCATCCATGCCGCGGATGTGCACCTCGACAGCCCCATGCGTGGGCTACAGGACTACTCAGGCGCACCGTTGGATGAGGTGCGTGGGGCCACGCGTGTGGCTCTGGAGAAGCTCGTGGACCTCGCGATCGAGCGGGCTGTGGACCTGGTACTGTTCGCCGGCGACCTGTACGACGGCGACTGGCAGGATTACAACACGGGGCTGCATTTCGCCGGTCAGATGAGCCGTCTGCAAAGGCACGGGGTCAAAGCCGCCGTGATCTTCGGCAACCACGACGCCGTCAGTCAGATCACCAAGTACCTGCGGCCTCCGGACAATGTGCATCTGTTCGGCGACAAGGCGCCCGAAAGCGTCGAGTTCCGCGAACTGGGGTTGGCCGTGCACGGCATGAGCTTCGGCAGGAGGCATGTCGAGGAGAATCTGGCGCTGCTGTACCCCGCTCCGTTTCCGGGGGTGTACAACATCGGGCTTCTGCATACCAGTGTCAACGGGCGACCGGGTCACGATCCGTACGCACCGTGCACGCTGGAGCATCTGGAGGACCGCGGGTACCAGTACTGGGCTCTGGGGCACATCCACCAGCGCGAGGTGCTGTGCGAGGACCCCTGGGTCGTCTTCCCCGGCAATCTGCAGGGGCGGCACATCCGCGAGACGGGTCCCAAGGGCTGTACGCTGGTGACGGTGGAAGACGGTGAGGCCACGGTGGAAGAGCGGGAGCTGGATGTGGTGAGGTGGGAGGAGTGCCGGGTCGGTGGCGAAGGTTGCTCCGATCCCGAGGACGTCGCCGATGCTATCGTCACGCGATGGCAGGAGCTCCTGGACGATGTCGCGGCCCCGGTGCTGGC
The DNA here is from genome assembly GCA_964639415.1 of uncultured Armatimonadia bacterium. Lineage (GTDB taxonomy): Bacteria > Armatimonadota > Zipacnadia > Zipacnadales > JABUFB01 > CAYRFY01. The sequence continues at coordinate 21,326 of CAZXDD010000002.1, read as the reverse complement.
CACGAGGGTGGTGGTGACGGGGCGCTCCCGGGCCTGCGAGCGGATGGTGGCCTCACCGGAGCACTGGCTCAATGAGCTGCGCAGCCGCGCCAATGACGTCGGCGCCGGTCGCCTGTGGCTGGAGAAGCTTCAGGTGGTCGTGCCTGCGGCGGCTGAGACGACTTCAGCGGGTGTAGGCGATCCTTCGTTGCTCGAGACGCTGTTCGCCTGTGGCCTGACCGATGCGGATCTGGCGGAGCTGGCCGCGAGCCCCGTTGTGGCGGAATTGCTGGGCAAGCTACCCGAGGAACTCCGACGCTCGGAGGACGGGTTTGGCGCCGCACCCGACGCCCTGCGGGAGCTGGTGCCGCGCGCTGAGGCCTACCTCCGTGACCGGCTTGCCGGCGGAGGTGAGGGCCGATGAGAATCGCGTCGCTGGGCATCCTGGCCTACGGGCACTTCACCGATCGGCGACTGGAGTTCTCGCCCTCGCCTCTGGACTTCCATCTGGTCTATGGCCCCAACGAGGCCGGCAAGACCACGGCTCTGGAGGCCCTCCGCGACCTGCTGTTCGGGATCGGCGGGCAGACGAAGTACGGCGGCTTCGTGCATTCGTACACCGAGATGCGCGTGGGCGGCGTGCTGGAGAGCGACGGGACACTGCTGGAAGTGACCCGGCGCAAGGGGAACAAGAACACGCTCCTGGACAGCGAGGGCAAGCCCTGCGACGAGAGCGTGCTGTCGGCGGTCCTGGGGGGAGTGGACCGCGAGCGGTTCCGGCGCATGTACGCGCTGACGCATGAGGACCTCGTCGAGGGCGGACAGGAGATCGTGCAGGGGGAGGGCGATGTGGGGCGGACGCTGTTCGCCGCCGGAGAGGGCGGTGTGCACCTCAGCCGAGCTCTTGCCGAGACCAGGGAGCGGGCCGAGACGCTGTTCACCGCCAGGGCGCAGGTCAAGCCTCTGAACGAGGCGCTGAAGCGGGCCGCCGATCTGGGCGGTGAGATACGTGGGTGCAGGCTGAAGGGCCAAGACTGGCTCAGTGCGCGCACAGATCTGGAGGAGGCCCGCGTCGAGGAGACGACGTTGCGGCAGCGGGCGGGGGAGCTGCGCTCCGAGCAGACCCGGCTCGTGCGGCTGCGACAGACCATACCGCTGCTGGGGCGCCGCCGAGAGCTACATCAGGCGCTGGAGCAACTGGGGAACGTCGTGGCCCTCCCGGAGGACTTCGAGGCCAGGCTTGCCGACGCCGCGGGCCGGCGCGATGCGGCCCAGAGGGCGATTGAGGCGACACGGGCCAGGGCCGCTCAGACGGCGTCGGACATCGAGGGCATTGAGCTGCCGGAAGCGCTCCTGCAGCGCGAGGGCGAACTGGAGGCGCTCTCGGAGCGCGCGGGCAGCCACCGCAAGGCTTGGGAGGACCGCACGAAGCTGCTGGCGGAACAGCGGACGCTGGAGGCCGACATCCGCGAGCTGCTCTCACAGCTACCGGGCGCTCCCGACGCCGAGGGGGCCGCACGCCTGCTCCCGGACGCGGCGATCCGCGCCACGCTGGTCCGCCTGAGCGGCGACCGCGGGCGCCTGGACGACCAGATGCAGAAGGCGGCCCGGGAACTGGCCGATTGCCAGGAGCAAATCGGCAGGCTACAGGGCGACCTGGAGCGGGCGCCGGCACGCCGCGACCCGGCGGACCTGCGTCTTCCGGTCACCCGTGCCCGCAGGCTCGGAGACCCTGAAGCAGAACTGCGCAGGCTCGAGCTGGAGCTGCAGAAACAGGACACCCTGGTGACCCAACAACTCGGGAGCCTCGGCCTGGAGGGGAGCTCCGCGTGCACCGCGGCCGCCATGGCCGTGCCCCTGGCCGCCACGGTCGAGGACTATCGGAGACGCGGCGACGGCCTTGCCGCCAGAGCCGACGAGCTGGCGAAGGAGCTCAACCACAACCTGAGGGCCCTGGAGGACAGGCATCAGGACATCCGGCGTTTGGAGACGGAGGGTGTCGTTCCCCTCGAGACGGACCTGGCCGAGGCCCGCGAGCTGCGCGACCGCGGCTGGGCCCTGCTCAAGCAGCATTACATCCTCGGGGACCCGCAGGACCTGACCGCCTACGCCCCCGACGGGGACGCAGCGGGGGTGTACGAGGGGACGGTTCGCGACGCGGACGCGGTATCCGACGTGATGCGCAGGGAGTCCGAGCGGGTCGGGCACCGCGCGGCCCTGCAGGCGGGCATCCAGGCCATCGAGGAGCGGATCGCCCGGGTTCAGGGCGAGCAGGAGGCACTGGACGGCGAGCTTGGGGCCTTCGAAGCCGACTGGCGGGGCCGATGGGAAGGCGTTCCGGTCGCCGTCCTGAGCCCGGCGGAGATGCTGCAGTGGCTCACGGCTCTGGAGACGCTGCGGCAGAGCGTGCAGCGGCGCGAGGGGATGGCGGCGGAGCTGGAGGACAGGCGCCGGCTGGTAGAGCGCGAGCGACTGGCCCTGGTGGGGGCCCTGCGGAAGATCGGGGAGACGATTGGGGAGCCTCCGCCTCCCCTGTCTGATGTGCTGGAACGCGCGGAGGAGGTTCTCACGGGGGTTCAGGAAGGAAACGACCGCCTCGAGCGCCTCACCGAACGCCTGGAGGAGCTGAACACACAGCGCGAGCGCCGGGCCGCGGACCTGGAGCAGGTCACGCAGCGACTGGCTCAGTGGGAGGCCGATTGGCGGCGGGCGGTGGCTTCCCTGGCGCTGGGCGACGCGCCCCCCGTGGAACAGGTTACCGTCGTGCTCAACGTCCTGCAGCAGTTCAGCGAGAAGCAGGCAAAGGTGGACGCGGTCGTCAAGCGGGTGGCGGGTATCGACAAGGACGCGGAGGAGTTCTCCCTGGAGGTGGGCGAGCTTGTGGGCCTGCTGGCTCCGGACTGCGGGAAACTGACGCCGGAGGATGCCGTGCGGGAGCTGCACAAGCGTCTCAAGAAGGCCGTCGCAGCCAGTGCCCGCCTGGAAGGGCTGTTGCAGCAAGATCGTGAGGAGCAGGAGGCGTTGCGCGACCAAGGCGAACGTCTGCGGGAGGCTCTCGCCGATCTGGGCGACCTGGCACGGCTTGCGGGCTGTCCCGTTCCGGAGCTGCGCGCCGCCTGGGAGCGGCACCGACAGCGCGAGGCTCTTCTCAGTACGCTGGGTGACGTCGAGGGCGGGCTGGAGACGGTGGGAGAGGGCAAGGCGCTTGCAGAGTTGGCGCAGGAGGCTGAAGGCGCAGACACCGATGCGGTCAAGGCCGACCTCGAGGCGCTCGGGGTGGAGTTGGAGGAGCTGGAGAAGACCGCCACCGCTCAGACGGAGAGGGTCGGCGGGCTCCGGCAGGCCTTCAATGCCATGGATGGCAGCAGAGCCGCCGCGGACCTGGCCGAGCAAAGGCAGAGGACCTTGGCTCAGGTACGCGAGATGGCCGAGGAATACCTGGCCCTGCAGGTGGCCCGGCACTGGCTGGACAAGGCGATGGAGGCCTACCGTGCCGAGAACCAGACCCCGGTGCTCGCCCGGGCGGGTGACATCCTCAGCAACATCACACTGGGTGCCTTTCAGGGATTGAAGCTCGATTTCGGCGATGCGGATCGTCCGCTACTGGTCGGAGAGCGCCCCGATGGGCGGACGGTGGGTGTGGAGGGGATGAGCGACGGCACCTGCGACCAGCTCTTCCTGGCCCTGCGGCTGGCCGCCATCCGACAGGCGCCGCCGCTGCCCTTCGTGGCCGACGACATCCTCATCCGCTTTGACGATGATCGGGCCAAGGCCACGCTGGAGGAGCTGGGCCGGCTGGCCGCGGAGACGCAGGTGATCTTCTTCACCCATCACAGACGCCTCAAGGAACTGGCCGACAGTGCATTGGGCGAAGCCTGCTACGGCTACCACGAACTTTACCGGCCCTAGTCGTCTCCGTCGCCGTGGGCCGGGAGCGACTGTGCGTCCTGTGCATGCCCGGCCCAACCGTGCGCCATTCGCCGCCCGAACGTCACGGCGGGCTGTTTGGCTGCAGTCGCCGCGCTCCGCGGGACATCGGGTCGCGGAGTGCAATGGGGCCCAAGGCGAAGTCCCGAAACTCATTTCTCCCCACATTCTGCCGGAGGTCCGCCGCTATGATCACGGTGCAAGATGGCAAGATCCTCGCCGAGACCCGGACACTGAAGGCCACCATCGAGCGGGGTTACCTGACCTCGCTGGTGAGCAAGCTCGACGGCCGCGAGTACCTGGCGCCGGTAGACACCAAAGGCTCCGCCCTGCAACTGCTCTACCCCGGCCAGGGCACCGTGGACGTGGTCGGCAATCTGGCGGCCACCATCACCGCCCATCAGCTCTCGCCCCTGAGCGCCCAGATGCGCCTCAGCGGGTGGGACGCCGATGGTGTTCTCTCCGTCTCTGAGGACCCGCAAAACGGCGACCTCATCCTCGAGCCCGCCGCCTACTCGTCCCGAGCCGGCGTGCAGTCGTGCCGCTGGCTACTGCCAGGAGTGGGCAAGGACCTCGAGCTTGTCGCTCCCTTCTTCCAGGGCGTCAAGCTGCCGCTGAGTGACCCACTGCTGCAGCGGCGCTGGCCCTGGCCGATGCACTGGGAAGCGGGGCTTGCCATCCTCCAGGGGAAGGCCGGCGGCTTCTGGGTGCACTGCCGCGATAGCGCGTACCGCTACAAGGCGCTGAGCATCGACAGGGGCACGATCGGCCTGGAGACCGAGGCCTACGGGCCGCTGGACAGCAGCCTCGGCGCCGGCGGGCTGCAGTGGCGGCTGAACGTCTACACCGGCGACTGGCAGGTGCCCGCCGGGGAGTACCGGGACTGGCTGTGGCAGGCCTACGGGCTGGACTGCGCGGTCCGCAAGGCATGGCTGCACGACATCCGCTTCGCCCTCTCCTGGTTCAACGGCGATGCGGACATTCTCGATGCCGTCGCCACCCATGTGGACCCGGCGAAGGTCCTCGTTCACTTCTCCAACTGGCGCAGCGATGCGTATGACGAGAACTACCCCACCTACGTGGCCTCGGCCGAGGCGAGGGCAACCTTCGCCAGGGCCAAGGCCATGGGCTTCCATATCATGCCGCACTGCAACTCCGTGGACATGGACCCCACCCACCCGGCCTACGCGTACCTCCGCGACTTCCAGTATCGCGATGTGGTTACCAAGGGGCTGCACGGCTGGGGTTGGGACCCGGAGGCCGGGGGTGTGCTGGGAGTGCCCAATTCCTACCACAGCCTTGGTGAGAACCGTCGGCGCAAGGTGATGGTCAAGGTCCATCCGGGGCTTGCCATGTGGCGCTCGATCCTCGCCGAGCACATCGGGGCCGCGGTGGTGGACGTGGACACGGATGCGGTGTTCATTGACGTGACCCTGTGCAGCGGCAATCTGCACAATGCGCTGGTGGAGAACACCACGGCCAGTGAGGGGATGAACCGGCTGATCCAGCAGATCGCCGAGCTGGGGGAGGGGCTGGCGGTGGGCGGTGAGGGGCTCAACGAGATCACCATGCAGGGCCTGTCCTGTGCGCAGGCGCACCTGTTCCACAGTTGGCACACCAACTGCGAGGGCCTCGAGCGCACCGGTGGCTGTGCGCTCAATGACTTCCTCTTCGGCGGGCTCTGCAGGACCTTCGGCTACAGCGGGCTGTCGGGCAAGAGCGAGGCCGAGGAGTTGCGTATGCAGATCCACCGCGAGCATAACGCGATCCCGACGGTGACGGTGCGGAGCGCCGAGGAGCTGCTGAGGCCCAACGCGGCGGTGAAGAGGGTCCTTGCGGAGGCGAGGGGGTAGCCCGCCTTCGCCCGAGCACCATTCCAGGCTGTCCCCGAAGACCGGACACGGAGGTTGGCCGCCGACGTTGTGGGTTCTGGCGAAGGGTGGGAGGGGCACATTGCGGTCTTGGAAGACCGCAGGCACGGAGGTGTTCTGTCGGGGTTGTGGGTTCTGGCGAAGGGTGGGAGGCCGACCTTGCGGGCCTCCAGGCCCGCAAGGTGCGGCACACACGCAGCAATTGGAGGCAACACACACTGCAATCGTCTCCGTGCCTGCGGGCTTCCAAGCCCGCAAGGTGCGGCACACACACAGCAATGAGAGGCAAGACCCGCAGGCACGGTGGTTCTCCGCCAGGGTTGGGGGTTCTGGCTAAGGGTGGGAGGGGCACCTTGCGGCCTTGGAAGACCGCAGGCACGGACGTTCTCTGTGAGCGTTGTGGGTTCTGGCGAAGGGTTGCGTGGCCTGCCTTGCGGTCTTGGAAGACCGCAGGCACGGAGGTGTTCTGTCGGGGTTGTGGGTTCTGGCGAAGGGTGGGAGGCCGACCTTGCGGTCTTGGAGGCCCGCAGGCACGGGACGGGTCCGTGTGCGCTCGTCGGCGCGCCGTCAGGTGGCGCCGAATGCCTGGCGCGTGAATCTCTCGCCCCCGGTGGCGGCCTTCGCTCCGGGGGCGAGGTGCTCGTTCACGACGTTGTCTGCAGGTTGACCGCGCAGCCCTCCGCGGCCGAGCGGTAGGCCGCCTTCAAAACGCGCAGCACCTCGCGGCCATCACGGGCGGTGATGGGCGACGGCTCGCCGGCCTCGATGGCTGTGAGAAAGGCCCGGAGCATCGCGGGTATCCCGCCGATCCCGGTGCTCTGCGGCTGCGGAGCAGATCTGCTCAGGAGCACGCATTCGTCCTGGCTGTCACACTGGATGCTGCCGGCCGTGCCGGTGAGGTCGAGGCGAAAGTAGCTCTCGGGTCTGGGGGAGGTCGTGGTGCGGCCCGTGATCACGGTGCCCAGGACGCCGTTGCTGAAGCGGAGCATCAGTTGGCCGAGGTCCTCCATCCCCGCGTCCTGATAGTCCGCATAGAAGTAGCTGCCCATGGTGGCGTAGACGGTCGCGACGGGTGCGCCTGCGATCCACAGCAGGTAGTCGATGGCATAGTGGCCGAAGTTGGTGACCTCGCCTCCCCCGACGGCCTCCACATACCCGGGAGAGCCGAGGAATCCATCGAGGGGGCCGCCCGCCTGCAGGTAGGTGAAGGTGGCCGTCAGGAGCTCACCGATGTCTCCGGCGATCAGCCGCCGGGCAGCGGGCCGCAGAGTGGGCGAGAAGCGTGTCCCCAAAGTCAGCAGCAGCTCCGAATCGCAGCCCTCCACGGCCGCCACGATCCTGTCGGCGCCGGGAAGGTCCAGGCACATGGGCTTGTCGCGCACGATGTGCTTGCCCGCCCGGCAGCAGTCTTCCACCAGGGCGGGAGCCGCCCGAGGCTCGCACATGAGGCTCACGACCTGCACATCCCCGCGCTGCAGGAGGTCCGTGTGGTCGGGGCAGTACTCCGCGCCCAGCCTCTGGGCGTACTTTCGGGCGTGGGATTCGGCGTCCTTGCCCTCGAACATCGCCGGCGAGGCGCCCGGGTACTGGCTCACGGCCCGTACCTGACATTGCGGCAGCGCGGCCAGGGCCAGCTCGTAGGAGTGCTGGCCGCGCACGCCACAGCCGATAACGCCGATACCGATGCTCATGACGATGGCTCCACATCTGCCGGGCGTCCCGAGGGCGGCCGCCAGCGGGCCGGTCGGTCGACCCGGTCGTTCATAGCCACTTGCGCAGGAACTCCAGTCCGCTCTGAACGCGGATCTCGTGTCCGCCCTCGTGCAGGTCAAACTCCACCCGGTCCGCGATACCCAGCTTCTCGTAGTGGGCGCGCGTGGCCTCGAACTCCTCCTGTACGAAGGGCCACCAGGCGATGCCGTCGCCCTTGCCGGTCTGTGACATCAGAGCCCGGGGGCAGATGAGGGAAGCCAGGTCGCTGTCGGTGAACTCCCGCAGCCAGCCCGGAATGAAGATGTGCTCCTCCGGCACCGACAGGAAGCAGCTATAGCGAGGGTCATCGATGACCATCTTCTTGACCCGGTGGTTGAACCAGGCCGTGACGATACCGGCCTTGATACGGGGCTCCAGGGGGAGGGTGAACATCGTGTACGCCCCGCCCAGCGAGATCCCCCACATGCCCACGCGCGAGGTGTCCACGCCGTCCACGGTGGCGGCGTAGTCAATCAGGCGCTTGATCTTGGCGATCTCCAGACCCCAGAGCGTCTTGCCCAACATGGTGCACAGGCGGGTGTAGCGGGCGCGGGGCGGCCCCTCGGTGATGTTGCAGGGAGCTAGTACCGCGTACCCGGCCTCCACCGTGCGTTGTCCGTAGTGGTGGTACAAGGAGGCGTCATCTAGGAACCCGAAAACGCGCTCCGGGGAGCTCCCGATGCCGTGCTGGCAGATGACCAGGGGCACCGGGCCGTCGACGCCTTTGGGCGTGACCAGCACGCCGCGGCCGCGCAGGCCCGGGTACAGGTCGATGGTGACCCAGTGGCCCTTCATGCGATCGTTCTCGATCCAGGGCTCGACGACGGGAGCCATGTGGTCAACCGGCGGGCCAAAGTCCCCCACCGCCGCCAGCCATCTCTGCCGGTTGGGCTCGACGGAGGCCAAGAAGGCCTCCTCTGAGGAGTAGTCGCGGTGCCAGTAGTCGTTCTGGCGCGCGGCATAGTCCTCGCTTAGGGCGCGGAGGAAATCCTCGGTCTCGGTGCGCATCAGGTGTTGGCGGTCCTTCTGGCCGCGGTCGATAAGACCGGGCGGGGCGGCGAACACATTGTCGTAGAAGGTCATGGTTACTCCCCCGTGATCCGCGGCGTCCGAGTTGGGCGTCGGGTGTGGGAATGGCGGCGAGACGACGAGCTCCCGGAACCCGGTGCATTTCCTCGCTTCCGGCCAAATACCTTGCCGCCCCGGCTTGGGCTGCGCTATAGTACCGACCTTATTCGAGTGGTACGGACCCAACCGGCGAAGACGGAGGCAAACGCAATGCACAGGGTGACACTCATCCCGGGCGACGGTACCGGCCCGGATGTGGCCTATGCCATGAAGCAGTGTGTGGACGCGACGGGCGTGCGGATCGAGTGGGAGGAGGTGCACGCCGGGGTGGATGTGATGGAGGAGAAGGGCACCCCGCTACCGGATGATGTGCTGCAATCGGTGCGCCGCAACAAGGTCGCGATCAAGGGCCCCATCACCACTCCGGTAGGCAAGGGCTTCCGCAGCGTCAACGTGGCTCTGCGCAAGGCTCTCGACCTCTACGCCTGCCTGCGCCCCTGCAAGTTCTACGAAGGGGTGCGGTCACGCTATCCCGAGGCGGACATCGTCATCGTCCGCGAGAACACCGAGGACCTCTACGCGGGGATCGAGTTCCGGCGCGGTACCGAGGAGTGCGTCAAGGCCATCGAGAGCATTCAGGAGCTCTCGGGTGCCACTATCCGGCGGGATTCCGGTGTGAGCATCAAGCCGATCTCCGTCTCCGCCAGCGAGCGCATTGTGCGTTTCGCCTTCGACTACGCGATCCAGAACGGGCGCCGCAAGGTCACCGCGGTGCACAAGGCCAATATCATGAAGTACACCGACGGGCTCTATCTGGAAGTGGCGCGGAGGGTGGCCGAGGAGGAGTACGGCGATAGCGGCATCGAGTTTGAGGACCGCATCGTGGATAACATGTGCATGCAACTGGTGCAGAAGCCGGATCTGTACGACGTCCTGGTCCTGCCCAATCTCTATGGTGATATCCTCAGCGACCTGGCCTGCGGTCTGGTGGGTGGCCTGGGAGTGGCGCCGGGAGCCAACATCGGTACAGATTGCGCCGTGTTCGAGCCCACTCACGGCAGCGCTCCCAAGTACAAGGGCCAAAACAGGGTGAACCCCACAGCGACGATCCTCTCCGGCGTGATGATGCTGCATCATCTGGGCGAGGCGGAGGCCGCCGACCGTCTGGAGGCCGCCGTGGCGAAGGTCATCAAAGAGGGCAAGGATGTCACGTACGATCTGAAGGCCGATCGCGATGATCCGACGGCGGTGGGGACCAGCCAGATGGCGGACGCGATCTGTGCGGCCATGGCATAGAGGTGCGGCCCAATACCCCGCATTCGCCGGGGATGTCATAGCCAGAGCGTCCGCTCCCGGAGGGAGCATCTCGAGGAATCTCCGGGCATTCAGCGAGGTTCCTCGCTATCTAGCTGCGCGAGAGGGACGCTCAGAATGACATGAAACGGACCGGCCGGACTTCTCGGCCGCGCTTGTGGGGGAGCGCCGCCCGACCGGGAGAGCTTCCCCCCCATGGGTTACCGGCGGCGGGGTTCTCACGTGGTGCGGCCGCCCCGGGCCAGGGAGGCTCTTGGGGGCGATGTGGGCAAGACAAGCGCCCGCCGAGGTGACTCGGCGGGCGCTATTGCGTTGCGCGACTGGATTGGGGCTCTGTCTTGGCCCCCGCTATCCCTCGGGGGGGCCGCCGGCCCGCACTTCGTCGCCCATGCCGTCGGCGAACTTCTCGTAGTTCTTCCGGAAGCTGGCGGCGAGTTGCTTCGCCCGGGCATCGTAGGCGGCCGGGTCAGACCAGGTGTTCCGCGGGTCCAGGATCGTGGGATCGACCTCCGGACAGGCGGTGGGGACCTCGAGGCCGAAGAAGGGCTCCTTGCGCAGGTTGACCCTGGCCAGATCGCCGTCAAGCAGGGCGCGGATGATGGCTCTGGTCACACTGATACTCATCCGGTGCCCGGTGCCGTATGGCCCACCGGTCCAGCCCGTATTGACCAGCCAGCAGTTCACGTCGTGCTTGGCGATCCGCTCGCCCAGCATCTTGGTGTAGACCCCGGGGTGCAGGGCCATGAAAGGCGCTCCGAAGCAGGCGCTGAAGGTGGGCTGGGGCTCGTCGATACCCCGCTCGGTTCCGGCCACACGGGCCGTGTAGCCGGCGATGAAATGGTACATCGCCTGGGCGGGCGTGAGCTTGGCCACGGGAGGCATGACGCCGAATGAATCGCAGGTGAGGAACACGATGTTCTTCGGGTGCCCGACGTAGCCCTCTCTCACCACATTGCTCAGATGGGTGATGGGGTAGGCGGCGCGGGTGTTCTCGGTGTACGAGTCGTCACCGAGGTCCACACGCCGCGTGGCGAAGTCGACCATGACGTTCTCCATGATCGTGCCGAACTTGCGGGTACACTCGTAGATCTGGGGCTCGGCTTCCTTGGAGAGCCGGATGATCTTGGCGTAGCAGCCGCCCTCGAAATTGAAGACTCCGTGGTCACTCCAGCCGTGCTCGTCGTCGCCTACCAGCGCCCTGTCCGGGTCGGCCGAGAGGCTTGTCTTGCCCGTCCCGGAGAGCCCGAAGAACAGGGCCACATCGCCCTTGTACCCCACGTTTGCCGAGCAGTGCATGGAGAGCACTTCGTGCAGCGGGAGCAGGTAGTTGAGGATGGTGAACACGGATTTCTTGATCTCCCCACCGTAGCGCGTGCCGCCGATGAGGATCGTCTTCTCCCCGAAGTGAACGACGACGAAGGTCTCCGAGTTGGTGCCGAAGGCCTCGGGGGGCTGGGCGTGCAGGCCGGGGAGCGAGATCACGCGGAACTCGGGGATGTGCTCGATGATCTTGTCCCGGTCCCGCTCCTGGATGAACATGTTGCGCGCGAAGAGGCTTTGCCAGGCATCCTCGGTGACCACGCGGATCGGGATTCGGTAGCGCGGGTCGGCGCCCACGTAGCAGTCCTGGACGAAGAGGTCCTTGCCCTGGATGTACTGCAGCATCTGGTCGTGGAGCTTCCAGTAGTGCTCCTCGGACATGGGGCGGTTCACCGAGCCGTCCCAGTGGATCTTGTCCTGACTCGAGGGCTCTTCGACGATGAACTTATCGTTGGGCGAGCGGCCCGTGGTGTGGCCGGTGCGGACGACGATGGGTCCCAAGTGCACCAGGTGCCCTTCACGACGACGCACAATCTGCTCGTACAACTCCGGGGTCGTCTGATGCCAGTAGACTCGGCCAACGTTACGAATGCCGTGATGCTCCAGTCCGTGTCGAGGGGCGCGGCGCTCAGGCATGGGCTATCCCCCTTGCGAAATCATCTCTCCGAGAGGTACGCGGGTGCGCAGGGCTCAGAGGGTCTTGCTGTATGGGCCACCGGTACCGGTGATTGCTGGCAGCACGGTGACCAGCAGCGTAGCTATTTAGGATGGAGTATACTAAGCATGCTTGTCAATACCCCAATCCCGTCTCGCCGATGGTCGCGGTGTACACAAGGCCCTCCTGTGGCATGAACAGCGTGCGGTGTTTGGCCTGCAGCTCGGGCTCGGCGCCGGGGAGAAACTGGCGCGAGTTGCACTCCACGCCCATCAGGGTATTCACCCGCGCCGCCAGGCCCACCGAGTGCACCAGGGAGCGGCCGGGATTGGTGAGGTCCTGCACCGTCAGGCATAGGCCCGACTCGGCGGCCTTTGCGACATACAGCAGCGACGAGGAGTGCCCCTTGCACGTCTTGAGGCCGACCCCGGACCACCCCAGCTCCGCGGCCAGCTCCAGCTTGTCCACATCGGTGACGCCCTCGTCCACCACCACCGGCTTGATCCTGGCCACCTCGTACATGTCGAACCGGTGCACGCTCAGATCGCGCTCCGTGGGCTGCTCGAGGTACAGCAGGCGGTCGAAGGCCATGGGGGAGAGGGCGCGGAGCTTCTCCAGGTACTCCAGCACCGTCTCGGGGCTCTCGTTCATCTCGTTGGAGTCGGTGGAGAGGTAGAAGGCATCGGAGATGCCCAGTTGGGCGTAGGTGGCCTGGATGACCTCCGCCACGTGCGCGGTGCGCTGCACATCCCAGTCGATGTCCGTGCCGCGGAGCTTGACCTTGAAGCAGCGCAGACCGTCGCGGCGGATCCACTGGTCGAGGCTGACCGGCATGCCGTCGGCGGGGTCGCTTGAGTCGAGCTCGGCCGCGGTGAGCTTGTCCATACCGCCCACGAGATGGAAGATGGGCAGCGACGGCTTGTAGGAACCGTGGATGTAGTCCGAGACGTACTTGCCGGCGAACCGGGGCCCACACCACCGGCTGAGGTCGCATTCGATGAACTCGGGACCGTACCCGTCGTAGGAGCAGATGCCGTTGGCCCTGCCGAAGGCGTCGTGCAAAGCGGCGTCTGTCGGACTGGCGCAGACCAGGGCCGCCAGGAGCGGCATGGGCTCGGCGAGGCCCAGCTCCGCGTCCACCTCCGCCGCCAGGTCCTGAAGTTCGGTCTTGGCATCCATGTACAGCTCGATGGGGTGGCCGAAGCGCGCGCTCTCCAGCAGCAGACGACAGAACCGCTCGCCGACCTGTCGCATGGCGCGGTCGCGGACCTCATGGGACAGAGTGGCGCTGGGGAACCCCCATGTGTCGCTGAGCAGGATGTTGCCAAAGCCCTCGGTGGTGGCGCCGGCGCGGTTCTCCACGACGGCGCGCACCGTCATCGAGGTGATGGCCGTGATGACGCCGGTGCCGAACTTCAGCGGCACCCGGAATTGCTCCTGGCTGAAGATGGGCTCGATATCGAGAAGGCGAATGTCGGAGAGCAAGAGAAATCACCAACTTCATGATGAACTGTCTCGTAGACAATCAGTATTCGCTGCCACAGCGACCGGCCCCTGCCCGCACAGATGAGCGGGGCCGGCCGCGAGGGATCGGCCGCGGGGGACGGCGGGGCCGTCCGGATGGCTCCGCCCCGGGGGCCGCACATGCCCGCACTTGTCCCCTGCAGCGCGCGGAGCTGCACCGGACGGCGGCGCTGCTGGGCTGCCTGCTGCTCCTTTTGTCCCCGGCACTGTCCGCCCGGACGACAGGTACGCCCGCGCCCTTCGCGCCCGTGGCCGTCTGCCCCGTAGGAGCGGCGGAGCCGATGGTGGACGGCGACCTCTCCGACCCGGTCTGGCGGCAGGCCGCCATGCTGGGGCCGTTTGTCAACGTGGCCACTCATGACGTGCCCACCCAGACCACCCACTGCCGGGCCGTCAGGGCCGCCGAATGCCTCTTCGTGTCCTTCGAGTGCTATGAAGCGGACATGGCCAATGTATGTGTGGACGCCTCCGAGAGCGATGATCCACGGGCCTGGGCCGATGACTGTGTCCACCTGTTCATCGCCCCCGACGACCCGCGCAACCAGTATTACCACGTCGTCGTCACGGCCGCCAATGTGGTGCTCGACGAGTCGGTGCGCGAGGCCGCCCAGGATCGCCAACCCAACTGGGATGGCGAGATCCGGAGTGCCACGCGGCACCTGGAGGACCGCTGGACCTGCGAGGTTGCACTTCCCTTCGCGCCTTTGACCGGATCTTCCCCCACCGGTGGAGTGTGGTCCTTCAACGTCGGCCGGGCCGAGCGCGCCCATGGGGAGTGGTCGTCGTGGGCACCGCTGGACGCGAGCTTCCATGAGTTCGCGAACTTCGGCAGCCTGCTGTGGTCCGACGGACCGGTGGTCACCGGCATCGACATTCCCGGCCCCTTCATCGGGCGCAATGAGTTCCGTCTCTGCATCGGCGTCGTCGCCGAGCCCTGTGTTGCCGAGCTGCAGGCGATACGGGGCGATGAGGTGTTCCCCAAGCTGCCGGTGCCGCTCTCCGGCGACGTGGCGGCCGCCTGGGGATACGAGATCACCTCGGAGGGGCGGGGTGCGGTGCGCCTGGTGGTTGACTCCTCAGACGGCGCGCAGACCTACTATGCCTCGCCTCCGGTGGCCTTCGACATACCGGCGCTCTCGGGCCTGCTGAACGGCGTGGAGGCGCGTCTGGCAAAGCTGCGTCGGGAGTGCGGCTCGCTGGAGCCCGAGGAGCTACGGGAGCTGCTGAAGAGAGACATTGGATGGCTGGCGGAGGATACGGAAGCTACCTTGGAGGCCGTGAAGCGGGCTGTGGCCCGGGGGGCCGACAGGGCCACCGCCTGGCAGGAGCAGTACCAACACGCCCGCAATCTGGCGCGGGCCGCCCGCGCTCTGGAGCACAAGTGCCACCTGGCCCGCTCGGGTCACGCGGCGCTGCCCGGCTTCTCCCTCGGCACTGAGAGTGCGCTGCGCAAGGTCCCGCCCGACGACTGGGAGTACAGCCAGAGCCGCGAGCTTGCGCTCTTGTCTGCCCGGCGCGAGCGGGAGTCGGGCCAGGTTATCGTCGCCTCCCTGGGGCAAGTCGTGCGGAACGTGGCGGTGGACTGGACGGGCCTGCACAGAGACGACGGTGCCACGATCCCGCGGGAGAGCGTCGCCGTCAGCCGCGCGGGCTACGTGGAGACTCGGCGCCCCGTCTATCCGGTGGAACGTGTGGGGCGTTGGCCGGACCCTCTCCTGCCGCCGGAGCCGTTCACTCTCCCCGCCGGCGAGGTTCAGCCCCTGTGGGTGACCGTCAGCGTGCCCGCCGACGCGGAGCCCGGCCTGTACCGGGGCAAGATTCTGGTCAGCGCCGAGGCCGAGGGCACTCAGGTGGTCGTCCTGACGGTGAACGTCTGGGACCTCACCCTGCCTTTGCGCGGCAAGTTCCAGACGGGCTTCGGCATGGTCTTCGGGGGTGATGTGAGCCAGTGGTACGGCCTGCGCGGAGACCCCGGGCCCGAGGTGCGGCGGCGCTTCCACAAGGTGCTCCTGGATAACCGCGTGAACCCGGCCGGGCTGTACGAGGAGCGTATCTGGCCGCCTGTCGAGGATGCCGCCTGGTGCCGCGAGAACGGCATGAACGCCATCAGCCTCGGAAGCCTCGGCAGCGCCGATCCCGAGCGGATCGCCTCACTGACGGCCGACGCTCTGGCCCTGCGAGAGCGCGGGTTGCTTCAGGACGCGTACCTGTTTGGCTTCGGCAGCCTGCTTCCCGACGGAGTGCGCAGCGCGGCCGAAGCGTTTGACCGGGCCCGCAAGCGGCTCCCCGGGGTGCGCAGGGCCTGCCCCGTGTCGCCAACCAAGCCCCTGTGGGGATACGTGAACCGCTGGGGGACCCTGCTGTCGGATTACGACCACCAGAGCGCTCAGCGCCGCCGCTATCTGGGAGACGATGTGTGGTGGTACGTCTGCTGCGGCCCGCGTCATCCCTACCCGAACCTGTTCATCGACTACCCCGCCACAGACGCCCGGGTGATGTTCTGGGCCGCCCACAAGTACGGGGTGACGGGCTTCTTCTACTACGAGGTGGCCATGTGGGCCTCCAACATGGTGTGGGAGGACCTGGGCGACCCGTCCATGGTCGTGCACGAAGACCCGGTGGCCCTGGAGGCCATCAAGGAGGGGAAGCGCTGGCCCCAGGTGCCCTGGAACACCTTCACCTTCGGGGGCTACAACGGTGACGGGCTCTTGATCTACCCGGGGCCCAACTGCACCCCCCTGCCCAGCCTGCGCCTGGAGGTCGTGCGCGATGGGATCGAAGACTACGAACTGCTCGTATTGCTGGAGACGCTCGCCCGCGAGCTGAAAGCAAAGGACAAGTCGGGCAAGTACGGCTTCATCGTCGATGAGGCCATGCACCTGACGAACGTGTCCACGAACGTCGTCGCTGATCTGACCCACTTCACCTCGGAGCCCGACGTCATCTTGGCACAGCGCAGCAGGGTGGCCGGGCAGGCGCTGCGTATCAGGCGGCTGCTGGGGGAGCTGGAGACAGAGTAGTGCCGGCCTGCGGGCAGGCCCCGGAGGCCGGAGGCGCATGCGGAACCCACACCGGGACAGGCGAAGCGCCGTTGCGCTCACACCGCCACACGGGCCCACATGACCTGCGTGCGGTCCATGTGGGGACCCTGGTAGTACACAACCAACAGTGTGCCGTCCTCCAGGGCCGTGGCGGCCGGCAGCCCCAGGGAGAACTGCTCCATCTCCGCCCAGGTGTCCTGCATCGTGTCCTTGGTGGTGGACTGGACATCCAGCTTGGGGCGGGCGATCACGCCCTCGGTCTCGCGCGGCCAGGTGCGGCCGCCGTCCTGGCTGACTCGAAGCTTGATCTCCGGCGCCCCTGTCCGGTCCACGTAGACCATGGCGATGGCTCCGTGGCGCAGCGGTACCGGCTGGGCCGGCTGGCCCGGCACTCCTGTATCCCACATCCCCGACCACGTGCGTCCTTTGTCCACGGACTCCCTGGCGTGGATGTTCAGGTATAGCGCCTCGTGGGTGTCGTAGGTCCAGAACAGATCGAGTATCCGCCCGTCGGAAAGCACGTTGGGCCGCTGGTCCCAGTAGAAGACGCGGTTGGCCGGGTCGCCGCTGCTGTGGGTGTGGCGCGGCCATGTCCTACCGCCGTCGGCTGAGAACAGCAGGACCGAATGGTGCCGCCACTGTGAGGCGTCGTCGTACGCCTTGTTCAGCTCGAACTGGCAGGCCCATTGGCCATCGGGCAGCAGTAGCGTCGGGCCGGTGATGGGGGTGGGCATGTGGAAGGGAGAGGTATCGATGGGCTCCGGGGCCGTCCACGTCTCGCCACGGTCGCAGGAGCGCGACAGCATCAGGCGGGAATCCAGCAGTCCCTCGGTGGCCTGGTTGAAGAAGGGCTTGTCGGGATCGGAGTGGTCGACCCAGTAGAGCGTGGCCAGGACCTCGTCGCCGCCCAGGGGCGTGAGATAGCCGGCGCGGAACAGGCCCGGCTTGCCGTCGACGGGTGGGGGCGCGAAGGGCTCCAGCGGCTCGTGCCAGGTGGCGCCGAGGTCATCGGACCAGGTGAGGGGCGTGTGCTGCCCGCGGGTTCCGGTCTTGGTGGGTGCGGCTCGGAAGCTGCAGAGCCACCGCCCGTCCGGGAGCACACAGACCCCCGGGAAGGCGCAGCTTTGGCGCCGCGGGTCGTCGGCGCCGGAGTACACAGTGCCTGAACTGATGATCTCCATCGGTGGGCTCCTTCTTTGTCGTGGCGTGGCGGCGGCAGATCGGGGGCGGCACCCGGTGGCGATCCCGCTACGCATCGCGCGTCCCCGCCAGCACCCATACCAGTGGGCCGATCTGCGTCAGCTCCACGGCAAGGCCCTCTTCCGCCACCATGGCGGGGAAGGTGCTCAGCAGCGGGTGGTACTCGTCCTCGAGCGTATCGTCTGTCGCCAGCATGCGGGCCTTGTGGGCCTCGTCGGCGAACATCGTGTCCACGATGACGATTCTGCCCTCGGGCCTCAGGCACGAGCGCATGCCACGAATGGCCTGCCGTTTGGCACAGTCGTCGAGGTGGTGGATGGCGTAGGCGGCGAAGGCGATGTGGAACCGCCTATCATCCAGAAGTAGGCGCAGGAACGCGTCGTCCACGTGCTGCACACACAGCCGCCTTCCATATCGGGCCACCTTGTCCTGCGCCCGTCTCAGCATCCGCTCAGACGGGTCGATGGCCAACACGGTGCAGCCCGCCTCGAGGAACGGAACGGCAAAGTTCCCTGTGCCTGCACCGATGTCGAGCACCGTATCCTGCGGCTCGGCGCGGCACAGGCGCGGTAGAGCGGCGATGGCCTGCTCGTAGCACAGCCTGGGCAACCCGCGCGTGTACTCGTCGTAGCGGTCAATCCAGTCGTACCCGTCGAAATCCCAGGTTCTGGGTCCATCCATGTGGAGCGCCTCGCGTGCGATGCTCGGTCCCTGCCGGGTGACGACATTCCTCCGCGAAGCGTCCTTGACCTGCAGAAGGGGAGGAGATCGCGCCCCCCGGAGGTAATCTGTGTCCCATCGTGCGATCTCGCCGGCTTCCACGAGGGAGCCCAGGAGACATGCCATGTCGCGTCGCCCTCATCTGCTCGTACTCGCCCTGCTGGTACCCGTGGTCTGCACCGCCCAAAGGCCGCTGCAGTCGGAGGTCTCTCCCGACGGGATCTCCGTCGCCGGGGACTGCTTCCGCGTCGCATGGCGGGCCGACCGGGGGATGCAGCCGGCGGCTGTGACGCTCTCCGACTGGGCCGGCGAGTTCCGCATCGACGACCCACAGCAGGGTGTCGCGTTCGTCGCCATAGCCGTCGATGGCAAGCGGTACCGCGCCGATCTGGCCCAGGAGCCCACCGTGGAGGTGGCAGAGACCACCGGCACCGACCTGGTGTTCGTCGTCCGCTCGGCCCCCCGCGACGAGGAGGGCGAGCCGTGCCCTCTGACACTGACCCAGCGGTTCCGGGTCTTTGGGGAGGGCGCGGTGTTCTGTGACCTGGAGCTCGCGCTGCCCGAGGGCGGGGCCGCGGTGGAGCTGCAGGATGTGGAGGTGGGGATGGGTCTGGCCACGGGGGAGCTTGCCCACCTGCAGTGGTGCTGGAAGAAGACCTGGCAGGGGGGAGAGAACCTGTCGCGCGATGAGGCCCTGCGCCACGAGGGCTACCTCCGGGTGATGGGCGCGACCCTGTCGCGACAGGATATGCTCACCAACCATGTGGAGATGTTCCTCGAGGAGGAAAAGCCTCTGGGGGGCGACGCGGGTGCGGGCATGTGGTGTGAGGTAACGCCCGACGAGGCGGGCGCCAAGTGCTTCTCCTGGCATCTGGGGGGGGCGGTGCGCGTCGGGCCCGGTTTCTCGTACAGCAACCGCTTTGGCCTCGCCATGGGCCACTACCGCCAGAACGACAACGCCATCGGCCAGCGCATCGCCCACTGGCAGGAGGGCAATGCGAACCTGATGACCTACCCCTCGGATTCCGCCATCCGGGCCATGGCCGACTGCGGGGTGAGCGTCTGTGTGCTGCATCTGTACTGGAACAAGGGCTGGGGCAACTACGCCCCCTTCAACGAAGCGGATCTGCGGCGCTGGGTGGCCTCCTGCCACGCGCGCGGGATCAAGTGCGTGCTGTATGCGGTGCCGGCCGACAACCCCGGCCTGCGGGGGATCAACCGGGAATGGATCGAGGCCCTGGACATCGATGGCATCTACTTTGATTTCGGCTCGGTGCACTTCCGCGAGATGAAGCCGGGGGGCAGCATGGCCGGCTATGAGCGGGAGTTCCCCGGCCTGGACTACCTCCTGCTGACCCGCCACTACAGGGAGGCGGTGGGGGAGGAGGGCATCATCATCAGCCACTCCGGAGGCGGGGCGCCCGACGCCCTGTTCCACCTGAACCTCAACGCCTACCTCCCCGGCGAGTACGGCACCCACGCCGGGATGCTTCGCGACCTGCAGGGCGCCGCCTACCACACCGGTATGGCCTACGCCGTGGTCCATCCCTGGTGCGAATACGAGAGCTTCCAGACCAGGCACGGGGCCGCCGTGTACTGCGCGGTGGGCAGCTACCCGCATATCCTGTTCGGCCGTGGCACCCACCAGGACAACAACTATCACCGCAGTGTGTACCGCTCCGCCGACTTCGTGCTTCCGTACTGGCAGGTCCTGTCGCTGATCCCGATGGACAGGGACACCACGCTGTACTCGGAAGCCACCGCCACGGCGGCCTCGGCCGACAGCCCCGACGTGCACTGCTGCGTGTACCGCCGCTCGCCGCAGCTCCTGCTTCTGACCGTCTCGAACCTCGGCGAGCCGTGCACCCCCAAAGTCACGCCCGATGCCGGGGTACTGGGCACCGCGGGGCAGTACAGGGCTCTGCTGCTGTGTGGCGCCCGGGCCGCGGACCTGCAGGTGACGGAGCTTGGCCCGTGGACCGGAGGCGAGATTCAGCTCCCCACCCTGGCGACGGACGACATCTGTGGCGTGGTGCTGTACCAGGGCGAGTTGCCCCCGTACACCGAGGAGGCCGTGGGTCGCATCCGGCGCCTGGTCTCCGCGCTGCGGGACACCACCCCGCCGTCGGCCGTTACCGACCTGCGGGCGGAAGCCGCGACCGGCCGGGTGGATCTGCACTTCGGCCCCGCGACAGATGAGCACCATATCGTGGAGTACCGAGTCTACCGGGGAGAAGGCGCTGAGCCGGCGCCCCTGGCGACCGTGGAAGAGACCACGGGCTACTCGGACTACACCGCCCCGCTGGGCAGGCCGGTGCGGTACGCCGTGTCGGCGGTGGATGCGGCGGGCAACGAGGGGCCGCGGAGCGAAACCGTTACGGCCACCGCCGGCGGCACGCCGGTGGAGCTGGGCTCCCTGGTGGCCGGAACGCAGGGCTGGCGGATGCAGGGGGACTGGCTGCAGTTCGGGATTCCGCGGGCTCCCGCCGGCGCCGAGGGCGACACCGTCGCCTTTGCCCCGCGGGGCGCGCGGTTTGTCCGGGTCCGCATCACCGGCGGCCAGGGCAACCACGGCTGTGCGCATGTGGTGGAGATGCGGGTGCTGGGGCCTGATGGCGGCGAGCTTCGGCCGGTGGAGGTCACGTCCTCCGGCAGCGATCCGGGGCACCCCGTCTCGGAGGCCCATGATGGCATTCTCGACAAGACCCGCAATGGCTGGTGGTCGGACCGCACTCGACCGCTGCCGGCGTGGGTGCAGTTCGATCTGGGACAGCAGCGGGAGGTCGCCTCGGTGTGGCTGCTGACATACTGGGACGGGAGCCGGTTCTACGACTACGTGGTGGAGGTCTCCCAGGACGGCCAGGAGTGGGGACCCGTGGGTGGCACCCCACGGACCGAGGCCTTCTCCAGGGCACTGACCGACGTGTCTTTCGCCGACGGCAGCGCCGGGGTCTG
>CAZXDD010000001.1:30363-42472 GCA_964639415.1 uncultured Armatimonadia bacterium | reverse complement strand
GGCGCGTGATAGTGCCGGCACCGGCCCGGCCGCCTTCCGCGGCCGGGCCGGAAGCATCTCTTCCGATCTAGCGACGTACGCCGAGACTGGTCACGGCCTGCACGCGCTGGCCGTCCTCGGCCAGAGCCTCGATCCGCACCAGGTACCGACCGTTCGGAACCGGCGTGCCCGCGTCGCTGCGCAGGTCCCAGCTCACGGTGTTCGTGCCCTGGGCCGAGGCCTTGTTCACCGCCAACTCGCGCACCACGCGGCCGGCGATGTTCGTCACCGTCACGTTGGCCGAGCAGGCCCGCGACACTCCGTAGCTCACCACCGCTCCGCGGCCACCCGCGGAGGCCACCGCATTGGTAAGCACCAGGCCACCTTCGGCCTTCGGAGCCACCTCCAGCACCAGCTCCCTGCTGCCGCCCGCGCCCTCGCTCTGGAAGGCGTACGAGGTCATGGTGCGTGCGTACATCCGCCGCCCCGTCTCGGTGTCCGTCAGGTACACCGCCATGTCGTTGGGAACCTGGCTCAGGTCCGGGAGGCTCACCTCAACCTTGGCATCCGCCAGGCTGGTGGTGACAACGATCGTCCACGACCTGCTCGCCGCCTCCGCTCCGCCCCGAATATCCTGTGCCAGGTACCTGCCGTCATCGGCCTTCACGTAGACGTCTACCGTATCCGGCGCGATGGGCGGGTTGTCGAGCTGCACACCGTTGCTCACGCTCGGAGCGACACCCACCGTGGTTGAGCGGTCACACCGATCGCCGGCCACCGCCACCACCGGGATCGTCCAGCCGTCGGCACCCAGGTCCAGCGCCTGCGGCCTGGCCGGCGCCTCCGCCGTCTCCACCGGTGGCGTGACGGACACCGTCGCCGACCCACCGCTGGTGCGCAGCCACATGCCCTCCCACGGGTAGATGACGGTCCGCGCCACGTTCACGCCTGCCTCCGCCGCCACCAGCAGGTAACTGCCCGAACCGGCGTCATAGACCCAGCCGTACGATCGGACCGTGCCGGGACTGCCCGGGATCAGGTTGCCGAAGGGCACCGACTTGGTGAACGGATTGCCCACCATGTTCCATACCGGCCCCAGGGTGATGCTGAACGGCTGCGTCGTGCTGACCGGGCGGCCACCGACCTCCAGGTCGCCCTGCACCAGCTTCACGAAGAACCCGCGGCCCGGAACCACATTCAGCAGGTCCAGCCCGCTGTCCGAGGTGGGAGTCACGTAGGTCGGCGGCACCGCGGTGGGATCCCACCGCGCAACCAGGTTCGTCCCGAACAGCGCCACCGGGTCCGCGGCGGCCGGGAAGCAGGGCACCGCCAGCAGATTGACCCCGGTCGGGAAGGTGTAGGCGAAGGACAGATACGCCGTGAAGTCCATGCCCGTGGCGGCGGGCGGCACCGTTACCGTCTGCGTCGCCGGACTGAACTTGTACCCGGCCTTCGACGCCGACAGCGTCACTGTCCCGGCGCGCACCCCACTGATCGTGTACTGCCCGGCCTCATTGGTGATCGCCGTGTGCTCGCCGTCCGTCACGCGCACGCCCTGCACCCTGGTCCCGTTGAAGTCCGCCACGGAACCGGAGATGCTGAAGGTGTCGGCGATCGCCTGGAAGTCCTGGCCCGTCACCGGGGCCCCGGCCACCACCACGGTCGTGGAGGAGGGCAGGAACTTGAAGTACTCCAGCGTCGGAGTGAGAGTATGCCGACCGGAAGGGACGCCGGTCAGGGTGTAGTTGCCGTCTGCGTCCGTCACGGCGGAGTAGGTTCCGGTGCTGTCGGCCACCGTCACGCCGGCCTTGCCCACACCGCCCTCTGTCACGCGGCCACTCACATCGTACGTGCGGAGTGTCCCCGTGAAGTTCTGGCCAATCGCATCGGCGTTCGTGACGCCGACTTCAATCTCGGTGGGCTCGAAGTCGTACTCCGTCAACTCCGGCACCAGCCGGTAGTCGCCGGCCACCATGTTGTAGGCGACGAAGGTCCCGTTGCCGTCACTCACCGCCACCGCCACCTGCGCGCCACCGGCATTGAAGACGCGCACCGCGACGCCGGGAATCGGAGCGTCGCCGGCCGTCTTGACCTCACCGGCGATGCGGAAGGCCGGCGTCGGACCGGTTGTGAAGCTCCACGTGTACATTCCGGGCGTACCGTCAAAGTTGGCGATGAGGTTGCCCACCATGTCGGCGACGACAACCTGCATCGTGACGGGGGTATCGTGGTCGAACGGCGTCTCCGGCTGGTAGGATACGTCCAGCGTCCCGCCGGTGGTCGTGACCGTCAGGTCCGCGGCGTCGATGGGCGTCATCGCCCCGGTGCCGATCTGGATCGCCACCGCCAGCGTAGCCGGATCGATCCCGCTCTTGCTGTCGGTCAGCCGGAAGCTGATCGCCGTATCGACCGGAACGTTCGTGGCGTCGCGCCCGGGAACCAGATTGCCGATCACCGGTCGCACCGCATCCACGTCAAACTCCCAGGCGATCGGGTCCGGAAGCGTGCGGTTCCCCGCATTGTCCGCGGCACCCACCGTCATCTGCACCTTCGACACCGCGCCGAAGTCCACCGTGTCCGTGGCCGGATAGCGGACCACAACGTCCAGCGGGTCGGTGGCGTCCACCGCGCAATCGGCGGTGATGTCCGTCCCGTCCTTCCGGACGGCAAGGGAGGCCACGTCAACGCCCGACAGCGCGTCCTTCACGTGGAAGGACACGAACCCGTTCCGTGCGCTGATAGAGTCCGGCGCGGGCGTCTGCTCGTCAACCGTCGGCCCCTCGGCGTCCGCCGTCACCGTGAAGGAGTAGGTCTCGTCCAGCGCGTTGCCTGCCACGTCCTGCGCCGTCACATGGACCGTCACCGTGGAGTTCCACGGGAAGTCCTCTGCCGGATCGAAGGTGAACAGCAGGTTCGGCCCATTCACGTTGGGAGTGATCGTCCCGTCCATCTGTACGGGAGCGCCCCCGTCGATGCTGTAGGTCGCGGTGATGCTGTCGCGGCGCACCCCGCTGCCGCCGTCCTTGACACGGAAGCTGATGTTGGTTGTGCGGGCCACCTCGGTGGCATCCTCCGCCGGGACCTGCTCCTCCAGCGTCGGCGGCAGGCTGTCGGCGGTGGTCCGGGACCGGCCCGTCACCATGAAGTAGCGGTTCGGCACCTCATCTTGCGGCACCACCGCGATGTAGTATCTCGTCCCCGGAGTGAGGTCCGGGATCTCGAACGTCTGCACCGTGCGCGCGGGGACCTCGTGGGCCGCCGTGAGCGGCCGCACGTCGCTGAACGCCGAGGTCTCCACGTAGATCAGGTACTTGTCCACATCGACCTGAGCCGCTTCGTCGTACGAGGTCCAATCCAGTGCCAGGCTCCGGCCCTCGTTTTGCGGCGGCGTCAGCGGGAAGATCTCCGTGACCGGGTCCGGAGGCACGGTGTCGTAGACCCGGACGGTGTCCGTCGAGGTGTCCACGTTCGCCGGCGGGCAGTCCGCCAGGCAGTCGGCGTCGGCGTAGGTCACCGTCACCACGTTGTGTGTCGGCCCGCCGGCGACCTCCAGCACGCCGTTGTTGTTCGCCTGCGCGTAGTCCGCGCCGCTGGTCGCGACGCTCCCACGGAACACCCCGCTATCTGTATCGCTCTCCGTCAGCGTCACCCGCTCCCGGTCGGCGGGGGAGCGGAGCGTGGTCACCACCACCCTGATCGTGTCCAGCGTCGTCGGGCTCTCGTTCTCGTCGAGGTCGGTCACCTCGATATAGACCCGCCGGCCTTCCTCGATGGTGCTGCCCACCGCCGGATAGTCCGGCAGCGGAGTCCAGGAGGAGTCCGTGATGACCGTGTCGCTGGGCGTCCCGATGATCGGGCCGCTTCCGGAGCCGCTCGCCGGCCACTGCGAGGCCGTCGCCAGGTACCGGAACCGGAAAGTGTGGTTCCCCAGACCCAGGGCGGCGTGGTTGCCGGGGAGGATGATGTTGTATGTCGCGCCCGTGGCGGGCGCCCCACTGACGTATGCCATCGCATACCGCTGGCTGGCGTTCCCGTCGATCTCCAGCCACAGGCCCTCGGTCGGGGCATCGCCCTCGGCGTCGGTGTACACCACCCGGAACTCGTAGTTGTCCGCGATGCCGCCATACTTGGGCGACAGACCCGCGGTGAACGGTGCCACGGTGGGGGTGGACAGCACCGGCGCCTGGTTGCTGGTATCGATCACGAAGTTCTGCGTTGCGCTCCATGGCGACACCAGTCCACCGTCGTCGGTGGCTCTCACCCGCCAGAACCAGTTGCCGTTGCTCAGCGTGTTGGCCACCGCGGCCCAGACGATGTTACGGTCCTGATCGCCCAGAACCACGTACCGGAAGGCGTAGTCCGTGTCGCCGGTCCACGCGCCGTCGGTGGGCCGGAGCTGGAACTCATAGGTCATCGCCGTTCCGGGCCAGCCGCTCCACTGCGGCTTGTCGGAGGGGTCCGGGTCCACCGCCTGGCTGCACTGCAGCGTGGGCATCTACGAGGAGATCGTGGCCCCGTTGCTGGGGCTGAACCCGTCGGCCGGAGCCGCAGGCGCGTTGTTGACTGTGTTCACATAGAAACTCTGCGTGGTGCTCCACGGCGACAGCAGGCCCGCCGGGTCCTTGGTCTGCACCCGCCAGAAGTAGTGGCCGTTGTCGACCAAAGTCACACCCACCGCGGCTGTCCGCACTCCGGGGCCCGTCTCCACAGTGAACAGCGGCGGCGCGCCGTCGGTCCAGTTGCCGTTGTTGGCCCGAAGCTCCACGATGTAGCGCAGGTTCACGTCCCGGGGGGTGCCCAGGTCCTGCGGGTTCGGGTCGTCGCCCATGCCCCACGTGAGCGTCGGGTTCACCGACGCGACCTCGATGTCGTTGGCCGGACTGAAGTTGTCCGCAGGCGGGAACGGCGCTTCGTTCTCGAACGGCGTGAAGTCCTGCGTCGCACACCAGTCCGACTCCATGCCGTCTCCGTCCAGCGTCTTCGCCCGCCAGTAGTAATGGACTCCCGACACCAGCGGGGTCCCCGCCGGGTTCGAGAGGCTCTGGGCCCCGGCGGCCGAGGTCGCCGTGAAGTACGGGCTGGAGAAGTCTGAGTTGTCGTCGACCTCGATGATCGTCCTCAGTTGGTTCCCGGCCGTCTCCGTGTCGGTCCCACGGGTCCACTGGTAGGTGGGCAGCAGGTTCGGCACGTAGATCCCGCCCGCCGGGTAGAATGGCGTGGGCGAGTTGGTCGGCGGCGTAGGCCGGTTGGAGATGGTGAAGGACCGCGTCGCCGAGTACGCGCCGGCGAGGCCCTTATCGTCGATCGCCCGCACCCGCCAGAACCAGGTGCCGTTGGCAAGACCCGGGGAAGTGAAGGTGAATATCGCCGGGCCGTCCGGCGACGGGCCCTGCGGGCTGATGGTCACCGTCTGCACTCCGCCCGCGAAGCTCACGGCCTGGCAGAACTGAGCCTCGTAACGCAGCGTGGAACCGGTATCCTCCGCATCCGGGTCGGGAGCGTTCGTCGGCGGCGTCGCCGTGGTGCCCCGTGCCCTCGGGAAGGCGCAGTTCACTGTGGTCGGCGGGGTCTCCGCCGCGGCAACCTTCGCCCCGTGCGCCGGGAGCCACGCCACGTCGTAGGGCGCCGCCACCGGCGGCGCGTACGGAGCCGAGTTGGCCCCGGCGATCCGCGAATCACCGCTGCTGTGCGGGAAGCCGGCGTAGTCGGCCACGTCCCGCTCGTCCGCCGCCGCTCCCAGCGGGTAGTTCAAGGTCAGGCAGCCGTTGGCCAACTCGTACCCTACCAGACGGCCTTCGCGCCCGTCGGCATGCACGTCGACGGTGAAGATCACGTGGACACCCGGACCGTCCGGCACCACAAGCTCCATGGGAGTGCTGGACGTCCCGGTGATCTTGGCCACTCCGGCCTGGAACAGCGCCTCACCCAGCAGCTTGGAGGCGTCGATGTTCCCGCTGCCGTCGGTGTCCAGCACGTCGTCGCCGTCCTCGTCCAGGTAGGCCTTGGCGGTCAGGATGTCCTGCCCGCCCTCGGCGGTGCTCGACCCGGTCAGCGCCACCTGGATGCCGCCGAGTACCGCGCTGTCCCGGTCAACGGTGAAAGTCGCCGCCAGGATCGGCACATCGCGCTCGCCCTGGCGCACCGTGGTCGGCGCCAAGTCCGTCGTCGAGACCGAGACCGTGTCCGGGTCCTCGACGATCAGCGCGGTGGTGGAGTTGATCGGGAACCGCGGGCCGCCGAACGAATACCCCGCGCTGGTGGCGTCCCCTGCCTGGCGCTGCCGCAACTGGGCCACACCGGGAGGATCGAGGTTCACGAAGTCCTGCGTCGTCAACTCCGCCCCCACGGTCGTCGGCGGCTGAGTGATGGCGTCCACCGCGATATCGAAGCAGACCAGGACATTGCGCTGCTGGTTGAGCGGGATCGTGTAGCCCAGGTTGCTGAACACGATGTGGTCGGTCTGAGGCTCGCCAGGGATCGCGGTCTTCAGCAGGTCGTCGCCCGCATCCACCACACCGTTGTTGTTCTTGTCCTCATACAGCTTGGCCTGGGCGAGGTTGGCGTCGCGAAGGCTTGTTCCGACCTCGTAGATGACGACGGTGTTGACCACGCAGGCCTTCGTCGACAGGTTCGGATACACCCCGTCGTTGTTCAGATGCAAAGACAGTACCGGGAAGTCCTCGACGCCCTGCTTCACGCGGTAGAAGGGGTCCGTGCCCGAGGGCGCGGGGACGCGGCTGGTGGAGGTCACCACGACCTCCGCCGGCTCTACGTAGACCCGGGCGCTCATCGGGTTGCCCGGATCGCCGATGTCCAGAACCCTCACAAAGGAGTCCGTGGGCGTCTGCGGCTTGACCGTCATCCCGGCGGTGTCGGGCAGGCCGTGACTCCAGCTCACCGGCGAGGCCGCCCCGTTGGACAGCGTCGTCGACTTGTAGGTGAAGTTGCGGTTCCCCGTCGAGCCCGGGAAGGGGTCGCCGGCGAGCTGAGCGGCGGTCATCGCAGGCGCGCTGTCGCGCAGGACCTCAAGCTCGTTGAGCCCGTCCGCCTGCTCCACCGCCACCGTCAGCGTCTCCTCCGCCCGCTGGAAGCCCCCGATGTTGCGCTCGTCGATGTGCCAGATGTACATGCCCCTGGGCGAGAGGTCGCTGAAGTAGCTGCTGCCCACCACATTGCGGTTCTCGATGAGGAAGTACTCCTGCCACTGGTCCGGGTCCATCAGCCGGTTCCAGGCCGTGTCGCTGCCGGGGAACCAGGCCGGATTGGCGACACCGTTGGCCTGCGCCCACTTGTACGCGTAGATCGCCAGCGGATGCGCCGGCAGCTTGAGGACCATCGGGTCGGCAAGCGTGGTCTCCACCTGCCAAAGCTGCATCGTCCCCATGTCGCTGGTCACGTTCGTCGGCGTGGCCCAGTTGCCGCGCAGCTTGTGCCACGGGTCGATGCGCTGCCCACCGTGGGCCATCACGCTGTAGGGCGTGACCGCCTTGCACTCGAAGTACGGAGGCACCGGCGGCGTCATCGAGTAGTTGTCGTAGAAGTTGTTGTCGTACAGGTCCACCATGCCCAGTGTGTGCCCGAACTCGTGGGCCAGCAGGTGCAGGCCGCAGGTGCTCGGGACCCACAGAATGCTGCCGCTGGCGTGGGGGATGATGGCCATCGGGTCGTTCTCGCCCGTACCGGCCGCGGGGAACAGGTAGATCAGGCGGTTGTAGCCGGAGGGGTCGATCTGGGCGTCCCTCAGGGCCCGGTCGATATCGCCCCTCATCGCCCCGACGCTGTGGTTCCCCTGCCCCGGAGGCGTGAACAGCACGTTGCCGCTGTTGGGGCGCCCGTGGTCCTCCACATCGTGGTCGTACGGGAAGGGACGATCTACCCGGTACGCGTCCCCGGTGGTCCCGGAGATGTCGTCCCGGTGGCCGGCGGCGTTGTTAAGACCCGAGAGCTGGTAAGGGTCCGTGCCGGGCACAAAGCCGTGGTTGTGCACGTAGTAGCAGAAGCTCTTGAGACGGTTGCCCACATCGGAGCCCATGCGGCCGGGGTCCGAGGCCAGTCCGCTCAGTCCCGTGTCCCGGGTGGGCGGGTCCACCGGGGGGTTGTCGTGGAACACGTCGTCCTGCGTATAGGTGGTGTTGCTCAGGGCCCCGCAACCGCGGCCCTGCCCCGCGTACCCCGAGCTGCCGCTGTTCCAGGTGCTCGTGACCTGATTCCGCCAACCGAGGATGCTCGGATTGGCCACCCAGTGGTAGTGGTTCATCTGCGTGCTCCACGACTGACCGTCGGCCAGAGCGTACGCACGATACTGGGTCGTCACCGAGGCCTCGACGCCGAACAGCGTGTCCTGGTAGACCCAGCCGCTGTTGAGGTAGGTCCAGCGCCGGGAGTCGTACGGGTCCATCACCCAACGGCCGTACCCGGCGGTCACCAGGGTCACCGTACCTGCCTGCGTGCCGGTGAACGCACTGGTATCTGCCTGGTAGACCTGGAGCGTGAAGTTGCTGGGCGGGGAGATGTTCAGGCTCGTGTCGGCGGGAGGCACGTCGTGGCTGAACAGCACCGTGAGGCCGGTGCTGCTCAGGCTGGCCCGGTAGATGCGGGGCGTTCCCGAGGCGATCGGGCGGATCAGCGGGGTGCCCGGCACCGTGCAGCCGTCACCGGACTGGAAGTACGTCGGGCCCGGGTAGCGCAGCCGGTCCGTTACGTGGTGGCTGCGAACCCAGCCGATGATGTCGCTGTGGTCGCCCTGCAGAGCCAGCTTGCCGTGGGTGTTCTGGTAGAGGTAGTTGTACAGCGAGCCCTGCGTGTTGCTCTTGTCGAA
Source organism: uncultured Armatimonadia bacterium (assembly GCA_964639415.1). Lineage (GTDB taxonomy): Bacteria > Armatimonadota > Zipacnadia > Zipacnadales > JABUFB01 > CAYRFY01. The sequence continues at coordinate 33,675 of CAZXDD010000001.1, read as the reverse complement.
GGCCAGCCGGTACCAGTAGTTCCTGAGGTCGATCTCGGTGCTACCGTACTGGGCCCCGGCGGTGTCGCCGCCGAAGTACGGGTGGCTTCCGGTGGCTCCGCTGTGGTTCCATTGCGGCGACCGCAGGCCGATGGGAACGCCCCACGTGGCGCCGCTGGTGGAGAACGGGCCGCCCGGTGAATCGGCATACCAGTCGCTGTGGAAGACCAGGTCCTGGCCGATTGCTGCGGCCAGAGCGTTCATCTTCCCCTGCTCTTCGTTGGCCGTGGTGTTACTGGCCATCGGGAAGTACCGCATGCCCCCTGCCTGCGCGTCCGGGACACACAGATAGTGGTTCTCATTGGCGTCGCCGAGATCGGTGCCGACCTCGTCACCATCGGAACTGGGAGCGATGTCGTCCCAGTAGGGGAACTCGGTGGCGATGACCGCGGCCGTCATGTTCGTGGTCGCGCCCGCCTCCGCCGGCAGGAGCCCCGCCTGCGCCGGGATCACCATGAACCCGTGGTCTCGGGCCTGCCGCAGCAGGCGCAGGGCCTGGTCGCGCTCCTCGGTCTTGAGCAGGCCGAAGAGGAGCTCCTTGTAGTTGCGTCCCAGGTATGAGTACGCATCCACCAGCATCCCCCGGCCCTGGAATTCCGCGCTCTGGCCGGGCCGGTTGCTGTTGCGCACCTTGTAGAAGTCAAGGAAGGTGCCCTCCGGGAGGCCCATCTTGTCCACGATGCGCACGCCCTGGTCCCTCTCCCGGTCGCGCACCCAGCGCTCGGCGGCCTCCTTGGACAGTGAGTTCTGCTGCGCATGGAACTGCACCGCCTGCTCGCGCGCATTGCCGATCTTGACGTCGATCGAGCGCGCATCGGCGGCGGTCACCAATAGCAGTGACAGCACCGTGAGCGATGCCAGCAACCCAATCATTGAGAGCGACTGCCGTCTGGAGTGGGCCATCCAAGCTCCTCCTCAGAGGTCTGCGGTTCCGTGCCTCAGCGCCAGTGGGCGGCGCCCGCCACGCGTCCCGCCGGTGAGTCACCCGGCCTATTGTATGATGACGGTCCCCACACCCCTATATGACTTCGCCCCATCCGGGGAACCCGGAGACCGACCCGCGGCGAGTGCCGCATGCGTCTCGGCGTCGCCGTGGGTCGGTCAGGCTCGCTCTTGTTCCTCTTCGTCTAGCGCTTCACCTGCACGCTCACCATCGTCGTGTTCTGCTGCCCGTCCTCCGCCGCCGCGGTGACCCGCAGCAGGTACCTGCCCCGCGGCACCCGGGTGCCGGAGTCGCTGCACAGGTTCCATACGGCGGTGTTGGCTCCCGCCGCAGCCACCGTCCCGGTGCCCAGAGTGCGCACCGTGCGCCCGGCGACGTTGGTCACCTGTACGGTCACCTGCGCCGGCTGGGCCAGGACGTAGCTGAGCGCCACGCCCTGCCCGGTCTCCACCGCGGAGGCCCCCGTCACCACCAGCGACCCGTTGGTCTTCGGCGCGACCTCCAGCGTGAACCGCCGCTGGCCGCCCTCGTCCGCCGCGTAGCTGTAGGTCTGGACGGTGCGGGCGTAGACCCGCTTGCCCGTGGCCTGATCCACCAGATACACGGCCTTATCGTTGGGCACCATGGACAGGTCCGGCAGGGATACCTCCACCGTGGCGCCGTCGATGTCCGTGGCGACCACGAAGTTCCACGAGGCGGTCCCCGCCGCGCTGCTTCTCACGTCCCAGGCCAGGCGCCTGTCGCCTTCGCCCTCGAAGTACAGGTCCACGTAGGGCGAGACGGCCGGCGGATTGTCCATGGTGTAGCTGCCGTCGTTCTCGGCCACGATACCGGCGACGCTGCACACGTCTGCCCGGCCGGCGGCCTTGGCGACGATGGGCACCAGATAGTCGCCCGCGGTGAACTTGGGCTCCGGCGCCGCGGCCGTGTCGGCATCGGCGGCGATCACCGTCGACACCTGCACGGTCCGGCGCACATCGCTCTTGATCCAGAAGCCCGCATTCTGCGGGATCACGTGCACGGCTCCGATCACGTTGACCAGATCGCTCCCGGCAACGGTCCCCGTCACGAGCTGGTAGCTGCCGTTGGCCGGGTTGTAGATGTACCCGTAGTCGCGGACCCTCTCGCCGGGGGTGATGGCCAGATTGCTCCACGCCAGGTCACCCTTCAGCATGTTGCCCGCCATGTTCCAGCCCTGCTCCAGTTGGAGCGTGAAGGCCCGACTGGTATCCACGGGATCTCCGGGCACGTCGATGTTCACCGCCGCGCCGGTGGTGTTCTGCAGCCACCAGGAGCGTCCCGGGTCCATGCTCATCTGATCCGGAAGCGTACCGGCCACACCCCGGAGATACCCCGGCGGCACCGCCGTCGGGTCCCAGCGCCACACGTTGACCCCCGCCGGCATGTTGGCGACGGGATTGAGGTTCCGCGGCAGGACGGGGAACGCCACCATGCCCAGGCCCGTGGCCAGAGCGACCCGGTGCACCGAGACGGCGACGAAGTCCACATCCGACCGGTCTCCCGCCACCTGCACGCCTTCGCTCTCGGGCTCGAAGACGTAGCCCGCCAGGGCCGGGACGACGTTGTACGAGCCGCCCGGAACGTCGTTGATCGTGTAGGCTCCGGCGTCGCTGGTGACGGCCGTGCTCACGACCGTACCGTCCAGCGCACGGGCCTCCAGGGCCACCCCGGCCAGCCGTACGCCGGCTGAGGTCCGCACATTGCCGGATATGGTGTACTTGACGATGTCGGCGGACATTGCCACCGCGGCATCGCCGTCCGGCGGCCCCACGGTCACCTCGACCTGCGCCGGGGTGAACACGAAGTTGGCCATCTCGGCCGCCACGGTGTAGGTGCCCGCGGCGATGTTCTTGATCACGTACTGCCCCTGGGCGTTGACGATCGCCTCGTGCTGCCCATCCGTCACCCGCGCGCCCACGAAGTTACCGCCGGTGCGCACATCGGTGATGGTGACGACGATGTCATAGCCCGGGGCCGCCGCGAAGTCCACACCCGTCGCCGAGCCGGGGCCGAGTGTGACCGATCGGCTCTCCGGGGCGAAGGAGAAGTCCTCCAGCGACGGGATCACGTCGTAGGTGCCGGCCGCGAGACCGGTGACCGTGTACGTGCCGTCCGCGGCGGTCACCGCGCTCTGCAGACCCACCCTCACCGTGACACCCGGCACCGGGGTGGTTCCCTGCAGGATCGTGCCGCTCACCGTGTATGTCGGCGGACCTGTGATGGTGAACTGGTAGTTCGTGGTGGTCTTGTTCCCCGACAGGTCGTCGATCTCCACGCCCACCGCAACGGTGGCGAAGTACGCGAAGGGG
>CAZXDD010000001.1:0-30353 GCA_964639415.1 uncultured Armatimonadia bacterium | reverse complement strand
GGGGTACAACGTTGCCGGCCGCATCAGGCAGGCGCTGGAGCGCGAGATCACGGCCGCGCGCCTGGCGAACGTGCGCGTGGCGGAATGGCCCGACCCGATTCGGACGCAGGATGTGGCAGACGAAGTGGCCGCTCGCTCCCGAGCCGCGCTCATCATTTGGGGCGAATATGACAGCGGCCGCGTTCTTGCGCGCTTCACCCTGTTGGACGGTGGCGAAGTACGCGAAGGGGGTGGGCGGTGTGTAGGTGACATGGAACTGCTTGGTGCCGGTACCCAGCTCGGGGGTCACCGGAGTGCCGTTGACCTGCATGGAGAAGGTGGACCGGTCCGGGCCGCTGCCGTTGTCGAGCACATCGAACTCGATGGTCGTATTACGCGGCACATTGACGGCGTCGGCTGCCGGGTCGAGGTTGGTGATCTGCGGCCCCTGCAGGTCCTGCGAGGTGGCCAGATCGGTGACATTGGAGTTCACCGACTCGTTGGTCCCGTCGAAGGCCCGCAGGACATAGTAATAACCGGTGCCGATCACCGCGGTGGTGTCCACATAGCTGCTCTCACCGGCGAGGATCGTCGCCAGCGGGCTGCCGGCGAAGGGCGCCCCGGTCTCATTGCGGTACAGGTGGTACTGAGTGATCCCACCCTCGATCACCGGGAAGCCGTCGTCCGGCGAGAGCGTCCAGGACAGCGCGATCGTCCCATCGGTCTCCGCGATCGCCTGCAGGTTGCTGGGCGGCTGCGGAGCGATGCTGTCCACCGCCGCGACGCCTTCGGGCCCCGAGGGGTCCACGTTGGAGTCCACCGACTCGCTGCTGCTGTCGATGGGCGGCACCGTGGCACCGCTTTGCACCAGCGGCGCGTAGCTGCCGTCGGGGAAGACCATGTTCGGCCCGGGGTCGGGCTCCGTGGGCGTGCCGTCGTAGGCCCGCACCATGTAGAAGTACCTCTCACCCGTCACGACCCCGGTGACCGTGGTGTCCTGCCCCGAATAGGAGGCCGACTTGGTCGCCGGGATGATCTTCACCGGCAGGAGCCCGGCGAAGGTCGCGCTGGTGTTGCGATACAGATGGTACTCGGTGACGTCGTTGGCGCCGCCGCCGTCATCCAGCGAGGCGTTGAAGGTGTAGTCCAGCGAGCCGCCGTTGACATTGGGCGTCGGCACCACCGTAAGCTGCTGCGGAGGTGGCGGCGGATCGTCCACCCGCGGCCCGGTGTAGTTGTTGGGCGTCGCGGTCTGGGCGGGCCGGCGGGCGATGTCCAGGCCGTCGGAGGCCAGGAAGAAGTACGTGTGGGCCGTGCCCTGGCCCAGCGTGGCGCCGTCGATGGTGAACCGGTACTCGGCGCCACCGCCGGAGGTGGTGTAGTCCGTGTCGTTGGCGTCGACCTTGGTCATGTCGTGCTGCACGCCGTCGATGTACACCCGCACATACGCCGGCGGATTGCCGCGCAGCCCGGCGTACTGGTCGTCATCCACATAGATGATGGTGTAGGTGAAGGTCGTGCTGCCCCGGCCGTTGTCCGGCGTCAGCCCCGGCGGGTTGACGAACCGGCCCGTCGCCGGGTCGATGCTCTCGTCGTTGTCGTCGGAGGGCAGCACCAGTTGCGGCTTGCGGTTGGCCGCCACGTTCGGGCCGGGAGCCGCGCTGAAGATGAAGTTGTCATTGGTCGTCAGCGTCAGCGTCGTCCCGGTGGCGAAGGTCAGCGTCCCCTTGCTCGGGTCCGCGGAATCCCGGGTGTTGTCGATGATCGTCAGCTCGGCGCCGATGGGTGCCGGTGTGGCATCCAGCTCCTGCGCGGTGATGCCCAGATTCCGCAGGGCGCCGGTGGCGAAGGGGGTGCCGCTGTCCAGCTCGTACGTCACCGTGAGCGCCGCGGCGTTGACCGCAAGTACCCGTCCACGCGGCCCCTTGAACGGCAGCGTCTGGTTGGCCGGGTAGCCGGGCGGATAGCGCTCCACGCCGTCGGAAGCCTGGGCCTTGATGACGTGCTGGCCCTCGGGCAGACGGGTGGGCTGGCTCATGTACACGGCCCCGTCGGAGTACACGGTGTCCCCGGCGTCCAGCGGGGACAGCGGAACCATCACGTTGTTGGTGCCGCCAACGTCACTCACCTGCATGCGGATGAAGGACGGCGGATCGTTCTCGGCATCCATGTACGTCACGTAGAAGGTGAGCGGGGTGGCCGCCGAGCCGTCGGCGCCCGAGGCCGCATCCGGCACGAACCGGTAGTCCACCAACTGCGGCGCGGTGTTCCGGTTCACCTCCGGACCCTCGAACTCTCCGGCGTACGGGAGCCTGACGTACTCGCCCTCGACCTTCACATCCGTCTGGTCGGGGTAGTTCCACGTGGCCCAGTCATCGCAGAAGAGGAAGTAATAGTGGTGGGTGCCGGGGTCGAGGGTGAGGTTCGTCCCCGTGTTGTACACGTACCACACGCCGTCGGTGTAGTCGTCGTCGGCAGGGTCTTCCTTGCTCATCGTGGACTCTTTCCAGTTGGCCACGTGGAAGGTGTTCCCGGCCGCAACGCCGTCGGTCTGCGCCGTGGAGCCGGCGGCCAGTGTGATCTGGCTACCGGTGTTGTCGGCGATGGTGTAGCTCTTGCGTGTCGCCGGACCGCTCTGCATCGAGACCTGGTAACCGGCCAGGGAGCCGGCGGCGTAGTACTCGCCGCTGACTTCAGTCCGGTACTGCAGGGTGGTGTCGCTACTGATGGCGGTCACGGTGCTTTGGCCCAGCTCGTCACCGAACAGGTCGATGAACAGCGAGGCCCTGAAGGGCCGGTCGCCGGTCCCCGGAGTGGCCGGGTCCTGCACCTGGCCGTCGGGGTCGGTGTACTTCACGGCGAAGGTGAAGTTGTCGCCGACCTTGCCCGCCACCGGGCTCACCGAACGGCCCTCATCGGCCAGCGTCGGCGCCCGGTTCACCCGGAACCAGTAGTAGTCCTGGCCCTCGGCCCCGGACGGCACGCCGGGGTCGCCCGGGTCGTCAATGGCGGGACGGTTGTTCTCAGCGAACTGGTCCGGGCGGTTGGGGAAGATACAGGTCCGAGTCCCGTCGTTGCAGGAGAAGTAGTAGTTGTAGCTCCCACCGGGGTCGGCAGCGCTGTACTCCGGCAACTGGTCCGGAGTGGCCTGGTACTGGTACACGCAGCCGTCGGTGTACGTGGTGTCCAGCGGGTTGTGCTTCTCCATCGTGTACGACTGCCAGGAACCCGGTGTCTGCCCCTCCACATTCCGCCGGATCCAGACCCGGATGAACTGGGGCGCCACGTTTTGCGAGTGCCAGTAGTTGATGCGGAAGGTGTACTTCGTTCCACCCGTCCACTTGCCGCCCCGGAAAGGACTCAACGCCGTCTCATTCCAGATATTGGCGAAGTTGGGCAGGATGGTGTCGTCATTGGTGTACTTCCACGGCGGGTTGGGACCGGCGTCCAGTACGTCCACCGGCCGGGAGAAGGCGTTGTTGTTGGCCCCGATGTGGTTGCCGTCGAAGAACGTGTTGTTGGGGAAATCGTTCTCCATGTAGCCGCCGAAGATCCGGAAGTTGCTGGAGCTGGAAATCCCCCACCAGCTCGCGGGATCCTCGGGGTTATCCGGCAATGGCCGGGTGATGCCGCCCTCGCGGCCCGGCAGCCCGAAGAACGGGTGGGCCGTCAGGACCGGGTCCACACTGGGCAACTTGCGCAGCGACAGGACCGGGTCGGGGTTGGCGAGATTGGCGAGATTGGCGATGTCCGCGTTGGTGGAGGCCTCGTGGGACTTGAGCGGATAGCCGTAGGGGTCCGGTGCATCCACGGAAGCGTCGTTGAAGCGCCGCAGCCCCCAGCCCGAGTCCATGGAGTAGTCCACGCCCTGGTTGCCGCCGGCAACCGGGCTGTAGTCGCGGAACACGCTGATGCGCGACCGCTGTACCGAAGACCGCAGGGCAGACAGGCGCTGAGGCTCAGGGGCGCTGCGCTCCATGTACTCCACGTGGCAGTCGTTGCCCGGCCAGCCCACCTGCACCCAGGCCCGGTTCTTCACCGGAGCGAAGTCGTCGGTGGCCCAGAACTCGTAGGTGTGCTTGCCCGAGGTCAGAGCCACGTAGTTGTTGGATGTCGGCCGCCCGGTGACCTGAACCGGCCAGCGGTCCCACAGGTCCGACCCGGGCAGATCGAAGGGGAACAAGAACAGGTTGTCCAGGAAGTTCTGATAGTCCGTGGGCAGGATGGTGTACTTGTACACCACCCCGTTGGCGTAGTTGGTGTTCTCCGGGTCCTCGGGAATCATGTAGTGCGGCGCCCAGTGCTGGCCGTCGATGACCAGCAGCACGTACGGCTCGGTGAGGCCGCGGTCGTTGAACTCGTCGCGGTTGTAGCCCACCTGGTCCAGCCAGGGGTCTGTCGTCTTGCCGTAAAGCCAGTTGAACTGGCTCACGTTGTTGGGGTCGCTCCGGGTCCGCAGCGAGTCGGTGCGGTTGTCCCACGCCCGGAACCCGCCCTGGTTGGTCCCACCGGGCGGGAGGTCCTCCTCCGTCCGCCACCGCGGGGGCAGGCTCAGCCCCGAGTACAGGCCCGACCGGTAGCGGACGCGGAAGGTGTACACATTGCTGCCGCTGCCGCTGTCGGGGACGACCTCCGTCGGGCCCACACTGATGGGGTCGATGTTGCCGCCGGTGCCGGGGGTATACCACTCCAGCAGGTCGTCGTTATCGTGCACGGTGTAGTACGTATTGCTCTGGGCGGACTGGGAGTTCGTGTCCACCGTCCCGTTGTTGACGAACCGCCCCGAGACCCCGACCCATGACCCCGAGGCATTCACCGGTCGGGTGGTGTTGGTGCCGGGACTGGAGAGGTACCCGATCACGTGGGGATAGTCGGCGGGCGGCTCTCCAAAAGCGTTATAGCTTCCGCAAAACGGGCCGATAGTGATGTACGTATTGCCCGAGTCCGGACGGGAGTAGATCGTCGTGATCCCGTTGGTCCCGCCACCGGGCTGGTAGAGGGTGCTATAGGAGGCTCCACGCGGGTCCGGTGGCAGGCTGGGTGCCCAGCCGTTGACCCCGCTGAGGTACATCTCGTGCACCGACTCCGTGGCCGCGTGGGTGAAGTGGGCACGGATCCAGCGGCAGGAGTTGGTCGTCGCCGTCGCCGGCCACACGTACACCGCCGCGATGCTCCCCGCGTGCGCCGTGCCCCCCGCGAGGATCCCGGTGGCAAGGGTGCCCAGGACCAGGAAGAACGTGATGTGTGCGATGGCTCGTACTCGAGGCTTGCATGTGCGCACAGTCATTGGCCTCCTCGGCTCCTACATGTACGTGTACGGACCGCCTACGCCGACCCCTGGGACGCCGGTTCAGTGTTCGTTTGCAGCAATCGCTATGGGCATGCCCCGCCACGCGCCGGTCATCCGCCCGAGCCCTGCTCAGAAAGAGACCTGACACACAAAGTGCCCCTAGCTCCAGGCACGCTCTTTCAGCGTCCGCCCGCGGCCAAGGGCTCGCCAACCTATACCGGCGCATTGTAGCCCAACGAAAGAAGACAAGTCAACCGCGCCTGAGACGCTGAAGGACCCTTGACCCGCGTCGGCGCGCCGGACCTTGGCGTACCGCCGCAATCCAACGTCGCCACGCCCACCTCTTGCGCCCCGGAACCGCACCGCCTCATGCCCCGAGAGCACGCCCTCACCGCCCCCGGTCTGCGCGCACACAGCGTCAGACGGTCTCCCCCCGTCCCGATGCCCCACCGCAGGCGGGGAGCCATCGAGATCGAGACGGCGACCGTCCGCTGTCTGTGGCGCAAGTCTGTTCCTCGCAGGACGTAGAAAAGGCATGTGGGTGCGATTGTACCGGCGCTCTATGGCATCTGAACCCTCTCCCCGGTCGGCCACCAAGCGGAGCCCACCGCCCTCGGGTATGCCCGGTCTTCGGTCTGGACAATATACCCTGTCCCTAATCACCTAACCGGATTGTTGCATCCGCGCGGCCGCTTCTAGCTCAAGTAGCCGCCGCTTCATCTCCAGGCCGCCGCCGAACCCCGTCAGCGCACCGCCCGCGCCCAGTACCCGGTGGCATGGGACCAGCGGCGCCAGCGGGTTGCGGCGCATCACCTGCCCCACCGCCCGGGCGCCCCCGGGACGCCCCACACGCAGCGCCAACTCCCCGTAACTGTAGGTGTCACCGTAGCCGATCCGGTTACACTCTGCAAGCACCAGTGCCGAGAAGGCTCCGACCTCGCCCAGATCCAGCGGAACATCAAAGCCCACCGCCTCCCCGCGGAAGTACCGGGCCAGCCGCTCCGCCGCCAGATCCAGGTCCCCACAGTCACCCCCGCCGACCACGGCGACTTCGTCGCCACCGACCACACGCCCGATCGCCAGTTCGCGACTCTCTACGGGGAGGCAGCACCGCACGACGCCCGCCCCCCGAGACACCGGTGCCAGCCAGCCCCAGGGCGTCTCCACCGGCAGACAAAGTAGCCCGCCCCTGCCTTGCGCTCTCTTGGACATGTCCGGCTCCCCTTGGTCGCACCCCGGTCGCGGGCCGTCCCCCGATTGGCACAGCCTGTTCCCCGTCCCCGCCGCTCCCACCTCCCCACCAAAGACGCCCGCAAGCAAAACGGGGGCCCCGGCAATCCGGGGCCCCCGTAGTCAGGGCGGCGGCGGCGAGAAGTCGCCTACCACTTGGGCTCGATCGAGGTGGTCTTGGCCGTCCACTTGCCGTCCCTGCCCCTGTGCAGGAGGCGCACCACCACGTACTGCCGTCCGTTGTCCTTGGCCGCCTTGAGCTGGGCCTGGTAGTCGTCGAGGCCCTTGATCGCGACGCCGTTGAGCTGCAGGATGATGTCTCCCTGGAACAGCTTCTGGACCGCCGGCCCGGTGGGGTCGACGGCGGTGACCACCACACCGGCCACGTTGCGCCCGGGCTTTAGCTGCTCGATCATCTCGGGCGTCAGCGTCTCCACCGTCACACCCAGGGCCGACTGCTCCTGAGCCACCGCCTCCGCGACGCCACCGCTCTCCTCAAGACCGGTGTACCTGGCGGGCATCTCGCCCAGCTTCACCTTCACCTGGATGGGCTTCTTGTCTCTCACCACGTCCAGGGTCACCGTGGCTCCCGGCTTGGTGTTTCCGATGGCCTTCTGCAGCGACCAGGAGTCCCGCACCTGCTCACCGTCTACCGCGACGATGACGTCCTCCACCTTCAGCTCGCTGCTCGCCGCCGGCCCGCCGTCGGTGATGTCCTGCACGATGATCCCGCCGTCCGGCACGCCCAGGAAGTCGCGCAGGTGCTCGTCGGCTTCCTCAATGACGATCCCCAGCCAGCCCCGAGCCACCCTCTTGCTCTCGATGAGCTGCGGCACCACGGCCTTTGCCGTCTCCGCCGGGATGGCGAACCCGATCCCCACATTGCCGGGGGTCAGCGGGTTGGAGTAGATGGCCACATTGATCCCGATCACATTGCCCGCCAGGTCCACCAGCGGACCGCCGCTATTGCCGGGGTTGATCGAGGCATCGGTCTGGATCACGTCGCCGATGAGGATGTCATCGCTCTGTCCCGGCAGGAAGCGCCCCTTGGCGCTGATGATCCCCACCGTCGCGGTCTGCTCCAGACGGAACGGGGCGCCGACGGCCATGACCCAGCGGCCGACCTTGAGGCCCTTGCTGTCACCCAGGGCCAGCGTGGGCAGCTTGCGGGGGGCCTCGATCTTGATCACCGCCAACTCGGTCTTGGGGTCCGTGCCCACCAGCGTGGCGGGGTACTCCTTGTCGTCCCGCTCCCTGTCGTGCAGCCGGACGGTGATCTTCTCCGCATCCCGGACTACGTGGGAATTGGTGACGATGTAGCCGTCCTCGCTGTAGATCCAGCCGGAGCCCAGGCCCTGCCCCCGCGGGCGCTGCTCCTGCCGCTCGCCCCGCTTCTTCTCCAGATCGCGGAAGAAGGGCCCAAACAGCGGGTCATCCTTGAGTTGATCGCCCAGGTCCGTGGGGCCACCCGCGGGACCTCTGGTCTCCACCGCGATGCTCACCACACACGGAAGGGTCTTGTCCGCCACCGACACAAACGCATCCTCCCACGGCGCCGCCGCGGAGGCCGCGGCCTGCTGAGCCGCCACCGGCGCATGTGCCCGAGGATAGTAGATGGCCACGCCTGCCAACATGGCCCCGACAATCACGCTAAGCAGGATTATCACGATGTGGGAATGTCTCCCGGCTCCGGCCTCATTGCTGCGCATCTATCCGTCCTCCTCGCGAATCTCCGCCGCGTCGTTGCCCGGGCGCTCCGCCCGGCGCGGCTTACTCTCCCAAGTCCTATCTGACTAAACAGCCCGCGACCTGCGGTGTGTTCCCCGGGGCGCGCTCCCGGAGTGAGACAAGCCGCGACCGCCCCTGGGGGCGGCCGCGCGGTCACGACAGGTCTCGCAGGCGATGCGATGGTTCTCCGACCGGAACCCGGCGCCGCCGGCCCCCGGCCACATCGTTACGATATGACGACCCACGGGGCGCCAGTGTTCACGGGGTGTCGGCGAGTCACGAGTCGCGGGTCAACGGCGGACGGCCTCAAAGGCGTCAAAGGCGTCAAAGGCGTCAACGGCGTCAACGGCGGACGGCGGCGGCGGACCGACGCCTGTCGAATGACGACTGCGCGGCGCCCGTTGCCCAGAACGCATCAGGGCCGAGAGCCTCCACCCCTGCGACAGGTGAAGGCCCTCGGCCCTGTGAATACTGTGCGTGAGCGAAGGTCCGGGCGACGACGCCGGCGCTCACCTTCCGCCCGGCACAACTGCAGAAGAGACGCGGGAAGGGACGCCGTCAACCGTCCCCGGCCGCCCTTAGCCCCCCAGCACCTTGTCGATCATGCTTGCCAGAGCGCTCTCGGGCTGGGCGCCCATGGTGCGCTCGGCGATCTCCCCATCCTTGAAGATCATCAGAGTGGGGATGCTACGGATGCCGTACTTGGTGGCCAGGCCGGGCTGCTCGTCCACGTTGATCTTGCCCACCTCGATCTTCCCCGCATAGCGGGCCGCGATGGCCTCCACAATCGGGCCCACCATGCGGCAGGGGCCGCACCACGGGGCCCAGAAGTCCACCAGCACCGGCTTGTCGGCCTTGAGCACATCGGTCTCGAAGGTCGCTTCGTCGAGTTCCTTCACATCGGCCATGGTCGTCGCCTCCCACTGATTGTCGGTGCAAACCGAGTCCGGTAACGTCTCTTTTCTCAGGGCACCGGCGTCGCTACTCCGCCAGCGCCGTGGGCTCGCCCACGATCACCTGCCGCCGATAGCGGGCCAGCACCTGGCCCTGGCCGTCGACGGCCTCTACGGTCAGCTCGTGGGTGCCCTCCTCCATCTGCCCCGCATCCAGCGGGCACTGGTAGGGCGCCATATTGCTCAGCATCCACAACTGTCCATCCAGATGGAAGCGGACAAACCTCACATCCTCTGCGCCGGTCACCACCGCCTCCAGGCTCCCGCAGCCGCCGTCGCCGTCGGGCGATGGGGTGTACTGCACCCTCACCCGGCACGGCCCGCTCTCCCGCGGGCTCTGCGCCACCTGAGTGGGCGGAGGCGCGGGCGCGTCCCCGGAACCCAGGTGCAGCAGGTGGTTGGTCACCACCAGCATGCACAGAACGTGAAACGACACCCGCTGCTGCATGGAGCGCCCGGCGCCGGTCTTGGACTCCACAAGGAAGCTGGGAATGCCCCGGGTCAGGCCGAAGTGCCGATGGCACAGGCGCCGGTCCTTGTGGGCCCCGTTGTAGTAGATGTTGGCCCGGTGCCCGTAGGCCTTCAGCCATGTGGACAGGTCCAGCGCCGCCGGGATCGTGTGGGCGCTGACGGCCGCCGAGATGCCCGGGCCGCTCCCGATGGTCTCCAGGAAGCTCGCGGCGTACTCGGGCTTTGACGAGCTGCGGGGCAGCTCGTGCAGGTCCATGATCGCGTGGGGCTTCCACGCCGCCACCGCCCGCTCGATGGCCCGGGTCTCCGGCTGGCGCTGAGCCGCCCAGTCACGGTTCAGGTCGGCTCCGTTGGCGTTGGCACGCCGGCCCGCGTCCGCTCCGTCCGGATTGGCCATCGGCACGAGGATCAAGGTGACCTGCCGCAGGGTCGCCTGCTCCAGCGCCCCCTGCGAGGTGGCGAAGTGGCGGATGAGGGCCATCGCCGCCTGGGTTCCCGCCGGCTCGCTGCCGTGCTGCCGGGCGATGACAAACAGCCGCCTCCCCTGCCCGAAAACCGCATCCGGGGAGTGTACGGCCACCGCCACGATCGAGCGCCCCTTCACGCTGTTGCCGAGGCTCGTCAGCGTCACCCGCCCGGTGGTGGTCAGGGCGGTGAGCTCCGCCATCATCTGGCTGTAGCTTTGTACCTGTGCCGGCACGTGGGCCACGATCTGCTCCACGATGTCGGCGCCATGCCCCGCACCGCACAGACACAGCCAAACCAGGCACACCAGCAGCCACCGCACCGGCTCTCTCACAGCCCGCCGCACCCCGCCCCCTACGCCGGGCCCGGGGCCGGATCCCTGCACCATTGCCCTGTCCGCAAACCGTTCCTGTACCATACTGTGCGCGCTCATCCCGGCGGTCTGATGCGAAAGCGAAGCGACGGCTCGCGGCGGGGTCGGTCTCAAGGCAGGTCCAGCTCCGGCGCCTTCTCCTGCATGAGCTCCGTCGCCGAGTCCAGGTCGGACAGCCTCCCCACATCCATCCACCAGGCGGAGGCGTCGATGAAGCCCCGCACATCCTCGCCGGCCTTCATCAGCGCCGGGATCACGTCGTAACCCAGGTCCAGCCCCGGAGCCAGGTACTCCCAGATGCCGGGCCCGTAGATGTCGATGGCCGCGCGACAGGGCTTGCCGAGGAGCGGTTTCTCTTCATAATATATAACTCGGTTATCTTTGTCAAGCTCGCCCACCCCCACATGCACCCGCTCGGCGGTGATGAGCCCGACGGTCGCGAGGGCCTCTGTGCTCTCATGCTGTGCGTTCATGGCGCGGAGATCGAAGTTGGTGAGGATATCGCCGTAGTGAACCAGGAAGCTCTCGCCCCGGGGTATCCTGTCCCGCAGGGCGTAGACCTCGCCGGCGGTGCCCGAGGGCTCGGGGCGGGAGACGTACTCGATCCTGGCGCCGAAGCGGGAGCCGTCCCGGAAGTGGTGCTGCAGTTGTTCGGGGAACGCGGTGACGGCGAAGACGATGTCGTCGAACCCCTGGCGCACCAGGCTGGTGACGATGTACTCGGCCAGTGGCCGACCGACGATGGGGATCATTCCCTTGTTAAGGTAGCTGCTGAGCGGCTTCATGCGGGTGGCGTGCCCCGCAAGGAGGATGACTGTCTTCATGAATCGTCCGGCTCCTGGCCTGTCGTCAACCGGCGCCGCCGGTGGGGCGGCGCCCGCTTCGTGGCGCGAGACGAGGGCCCGACCGGGGTGCGGCAGGACCGGGCCACCCGCAGAGTAGAGAATATACGCTGCCCGGCCTCACGTCAATTGACTCCCCACAGGGCTTCTGATATAGTCCTCTCGCTGTTTTCGGGCTTGGGGGCGCGCGGACAGCCAGTGTCGCGGGGTTTGACTGTTTTGGCCATATTCATTATAATGAGTATAGTGAATCGGCCACCCCGCCGATGGCTTCGCTGTCGTCTATTGCCCGCGTGCGCACGCGCGAAGACTCTATGCCTACAGGCGTTGCAGACCTGAGGGCGACAGTTCGGCATGGCCCTTGCGCCTTGCATCTACAGGAGGGATCAACGTGGCGACAAAGGTTGGTATCAACGGGTTTGGCAGGATCGGCCGTCAGGTCTTCAAGGCGCTCTGGGAGAACTTCCGGGGCGATATCGAGATCGTGGCCGTCAACGATCTGACCGACGATGCAACGCTGGCGCACCTTCTGAAGTACGACAGCATCTACGGGAAGATGGATGCCTGCATCGAGGTGGGCGAGGATGCGTTCATCGTCGACGGCGTGAAGGTCAAGAGCCTGGCGGAGCGAGATCCGGCGAAGCTCCCCTGGGGCGAGCTGGGCGCCGAGATCGTCCTGGAGTCCACCGGTCACTTCACCGACGGTGCCAAGGCTGCCGCTCACCTGGAGGCAGGCGCCAAGAAGGTCATCATCTCGGCCCCGGCCAAGGGCGACGTGAAGACCGTGGTGCTCGGCGTCAATGAGGCCGAGTACGACGCCGCCAAGCACAACATCATCTCCAACGCCAGTTGCACCACCAACTGTCTGGCCCCGATGTGCAAGGTCCTCGATGACTCCTTCGGCATCCGGATGGGCATCATGACCACCATCCACAGCTACACCAACGATCAGGTCATCCTCGACTTCCCGCACAAGGACCTCCGCCGGGCCCGGGCCGCCGCGATGAACATCATCCCCACCTCCACCGGTGCCGCCAAGGCCATCGGCGAGGTTCTGCCCCAGCTCAATGGCAAGATGCACGGCATCGCCATGCGCGTGCCGACACCGACGGGCTCCGTCACCGACCTCACCTGTCTGATGGCCAAGACCGTCACCAAGGACGAAGTCAACGCCGCCTTCAAGGCCGCCGCCGCCGAGGGCCCGCTTTCCAAGGTCCTGGACTACACCGAGGAGCCCATCGTCCTGGCCGACATCGTCGGCTCCCCGGCCTCCTGCACCTTCGATTCCGACCTGACCACGGTGCTTTCGGACGACAACGGCTGCCTGGTCAAGATCGTCGGCTGGTACGACAATGAGTGGGGCTACAGCAACCGCACCGCCGAGCTGATGAAGATGCTCGCCGACAAGGGGCTCTAGAAGTCCGGCCGGAAACCCCGCCCTCGCCGCGGATGTCATTCCGAGAGCGTCCGCTCCCGAAGGGAGCAGCTCGAGGAATCTCCCGGCATTCAGCGGGATTCTTCGCTATCTCGCTGCGCGAGATGGACGCTCAGAATGACAGGGGCCGGGCCGGCCGGACTTCTCGGCCGGACCTCCAGGCCCCGGCCGGACGGTGGTTCCGGCGCCCGTCAAGCGGGCTCGGAACCGGGAACCTGAAAAAGTCAGCGTCAACGTATCGGGGCGAGGCCTGCAACTGGCCTCGCCCCTGCTGTGAGGTGCCACCAGTCGGCCTCATCCGCCGCGGCCTCAATGTCGCACCACAAATCCAACGGGCAGGTGCATGATGTACCCACTTCGGCCCACCGCTGTCTATGTCCTCGAGGGCGTGCTCGCCGATCGTCTGGCCACACAGCGGCTCAACCGGATGCTGGATGCGCTGGGAATACCCTTGGGATCGGCCACCATCGTGACCCAGGCCACGATCCCCCAGGTGGCGGCGGAGTTGATGTCCGGGGGCACGGATTTCGCCGCACCGCAGGAGGCGGCGGCCTACCAGACCCGGTCTTTGGTGTTCACGATGCAGCGTCTCAAGGGCGAGGAGCCGGACCTGAGCGCCCTGCATGCCCGTTGCCCGGAGGGCACCCCGCTCTCGGTGGTCAAGCACCTGTGCGGCGAGATTCGCACCGCCTGGTTCCGGGCCCGCGAGGGGGACCTCAAGAACAACCAGGTCTGCTGGACGGCGTGGGAGTTCGGTACCCAGGTGGGCTGTCCCCATGGGTGCCAGTACTGCGGCGACGGCAAGCTGGGCAAGTACATCGTCATGGGGATGAACCTGGAGGAGTACGTGGAGGAGGTCGTCGACCCGATCCTGCGCCAGAATCCGTGGCAGAAGTGCTTCCGGATCATCGGCTGGAACTGCGAGCAGGTGGCGTTCGAGCCCGAGTACGGCCTATTTGACCTGGCGACGCGCAAGTGCGCCGAGCTGGGCGGCGACCGACACATGATCATCCACACCAAGTGCGCCGATACGGACTGGGCCCTGGAGCTACCGGCGCGCAAGCACATCGTGGCCGTCTGGAGCGTCTGCGGCGCCAACTCGGCGCGGATTGTCGAGCCGGGGACCCCCGGCCCGGTGGAGCGCTTCGAGGCCATGCGGCGCTGCCAGGCCGCTGGGATGTCGGTGAGGGCCAAGTTCAAGCCCATCGTTCCCATCCGCGGCTGGCGCGAGGACTACGCGGAGGCCGTCGAGGCGCTCCTGCAGCGAGTGCGCCCGGATTCCATCGGCATGACCGTGGTGATGTGGATGGACGCGGCCACCCTCAAGTCTCGCATCGACCCCGACCTGCTGGACCCCGAGTACCTCCAGATTGTGGAGGAGGCTCAGGAGGAGATGGCGGGAGTCAATACCGGTCCCTTCCCGGAGGCCGTGCGCCTGCAGATCTACCGCCACATCATCCAGCAGGTGCGGCGCTTCTCCAAGGACATACCTCTTTACGTGAGCACCGAGACGCCCGAGGTCTGGTCGGCCCTGCGCGGGGAGCTGGGCCAGGACCCCAGGCATTTCCTGTGCGGCTGCGGGCCGGTGGCCATGCCCGGCGGCAAGCTGGCTCTGAGCAAGGACTTCAAGTACACGACACTTATGCAGACCGACGCCTGACGGGGGCGTCGGAGACAAGGGAGCGTGAGCCCAGTGGCCAAGAAGACCGTCAAGGATGTCAACCTTGCCGGGAAGGTCGTGTTCGTGCGCGTCGACTTCAATGTTCCCCTGGACGGAAAGACGATCACCGACGACACCCGCATCCGGGCGGCGCTGCCCACCATCGGGCATCTAGACGACGCCAAGCTGGTCTTGGCCTCCCACCTGGGCCGCCCCAAGGGCGAGCCGGTGGACAAGTACAGCCTGGCCCCCTGCGCCCAGAGGCTCTCCGAATTGCTGGGCAAGCCGGTCAAGTTCATCGACGACTGCATCTCCCAGGAGAAGACCGCGGCCATTGCCGCCATGCAGCCCGGCGACGTGATCCTGCTTGAAAACACCCGGTTCTACCCGGGTGAGGAGTCCAAGCAGGAAGACCAGATGATGGCCTTCGCCGAGAAGCTGGCGGCGGGCGCCGAGGCCTACGTCAACGACGCCTTCGGCAGCAGCCACCGCAAGCACGCCTCGGTCTACGGCGTGCCCAAGCGAGTGAAGCCCGCGGTGATGGGGTTCTTGGTGGAAAAGGAAGTCGCGGCCCTCGACCGCGTCTACAACGCGCCGAAAGACGGCTTCATCGTCGTGCTGGGCGGCGCCAAGGTGGATGAGAAGATCAAGGTCATCAAGAGCCTCCTGCCCCGCTGCGACAAGATGCTCATCGGTGGCGCCATGTCCTGGGCCTTCTACAAGGCGCAGGGCAAGGAGATCGGCATGTCCTTTTGCCCCGAGGGCAGCCCGGAGGCGGCGGCGGACATCCTCGCCACCATGGGCGAGCATCTGGACAAGCTCGTCTTGCCCGGAGACGTACACATGCAAAACGTGCAGGGCGACCACTCGCTGGTCTTCGCTCCCGCCGACGGCATCAAGCCCGGCTGGGACGCCCTGGACATCGGCCCGGAGACCAAGGCCAGGTACGCCTCGCTGATCGAGAAGGCGACCACGGTGTTCTGGAACGGGCCAATGGGCAAGTTCGAGGACAAGCCCTTCGACGAGGGGACGCTGGCCGTGGCCGAGGCCATGGGCAAGTGCCCCGGGTTCAATGTGGTTGGCGGCGGGGATTCGGTGGCCGCCGTCACCCAGATGGGCCTGGCCGACAAGATGGACCACGTCTCCACCGGTGGCGGCGCCTCCCTGGAGTTCCTGGAGGCAGGAGGTTTGCCCGGCATCGAGGTTGTTGACGACGATTAGGCGCGGACAATCGCGGGGGACCGTTCGCCCCGCACCCTATATGGAGGACATACGAACCATGCGCACTCCCATCATGGCCGGGAACTGGAAGCTGCAGAACGACAACAAGCAGGCCTGCGCTCTGGCCTGTGAGATCAAGGAACTCGCCGGCACGACCAAGGGCGTCGAGATGATCCTCTGCCCGCCGGCCACCGCCCTGTCCACCGTGGCCGACTGCGTGGCGGGCTCCAACATCGAGGTCGGGGCTCAGAACATGTACTGGGAAGACTCCGGGGCCTTCACCGGCGAGATCTCCGCCGCGATGGTCCTTTCCACCGGCGCCACGTGGGTCATTCTCGGTCACTCCGAGCGCCGCGGCCGCTTCGGCGTCATCGAGGAGGGGTTCACCGAGGAGCTGCGCAAGGTCTTCGGGGACACCGACGCCTCCGTGGCCAAGAAGACCAAGGCCGCTCTGGCCGCGGGCCTCAAGCCCATCGTCTGCTGCGGCGAGCTGCTCTCCGAGCGCGAGGCCGGCAAGACCGATGAGGTCGTCATGGGCCAGGTCAGGGCCATGCTCGAGGGCCTTCAGGCCTCCGTGGCCGACAAGATGGTCATCGCCTACGAGCCGGTGTGGGCCATCGGCACCGGGAAGGTCTGCGACGCCGACGAGGCCGACAGGGTCTGCGGCGTGGTGCGGAAGGTGGTCGCCGACACGCTGGGCGCCGAAGCGGCGGCCAAGATGCGCGTGCTTTACGGCGGCAGCGTCAAGCCGGACAATGTGGAGGGGCTCATGGCCAAGGAGAACATCGACGGCGGCCTGGTGGGCGGCGCCTCGCTCAAGGCCGACAGCTTCGTGGCGCTCATTGATGCCGCCAAGCCCGCCGGTGGCTGCTGCTGCTGCTCCTAGCCCCGCCCGGGGCGCTCTTGCCGAGGACCGCAAACCAAACGGGCCGCCCTCCCAGGGCGGCCCGTTTCGTCTCTCCCACCCAGTACGCTTCATGTCCGGCGAGAGCCACCGCGATACTGGGGGTGCGCCGGAGGCGGAACGAGATCCCCACCCCCTTCCACCTCCGACGCCACGCGCCATGCCCCGCGGCGCGACCGCCGCGCAGGACGCAGCGACCGCGGGCACGGCAACCGGGGGCGGGACGTCTCCCCCGGTGTGTATCAACCTTTGCGCCCCAGTCTCGCCGTCACCACGACAGACCCTTGCGGGCAGCCAAACGAGACGGGCAGCGCATTGGGAATGGTACGCGAAAACTCTGTATTAGGTCAATTAACCTGTGTCTGCCTGGAGGTAAATCCTGCCCGCGCGGATGGAAGACGTGTCTGAGGGTGCCATGCCGTCGCTCGACGGTGGCGGGCCGGAGGTGCCGCCGAAAAGCCGGTTCTGCCGGGAAGATGTCATCCCGAGCGTCAGTCTCGCGCAGCGAGATAGCGAGGGATCTCGCCAGATCGCAAGAGATCCCTCGAGCTGCTCTTGCCGGGAGCGAACCCTCGCGGAATGACGCTCGCGGCGAAAGCGGGGCTCTGCCCTGAAGATGTCATCCTGAGCGTCAATCTCGCGCAGCCAGACAGCGAAGGATCTCGCCAGATCGCAAGAGATCCCTCGAGCTGCTCTTGCCGGGAGCGGGCGCACCGGGTATGACGCTCCCGCGTGAATGTGGTCTTGTCGGCCGCCCTTCTAGAGGCCCAGCAGCTCCAGGAGCTCGCGGGAGCGGGCGCGTGAGACCTTGACGGTCTTGCGCAGGCGGCCCTCCTCGTCGCCGAGGATCACGTCGTAGGAACCATCGCCATTGGGGATCATGTGCTGGATGTAGTTGGAGTTGAGCAATGCGCCGGGACTGGCGCGGAAGAACCCGTCATCCTCAAGCCGCTGCTCGAGGGCCTCGATCGTGTAGTAGGTCGGGTACTGCTGGTCCACGGTGCAAAGCACCGTGCGCCGTTGGCTACGCTCCACGCAGAGCACGCCGGCAGGGTCCAGGAGCCTGACCGTCCCCTCGCCGCGATCGCGGATGGGGAGCTTTCGCCGCAGCGGGTGGAGGCGCTGGGATCGGAGGTCGGCCACCAGCTCACGGAGGTCTTCGAGGATGGAGGTCCGGCCTTCCAGGGCCTGCTCCACGCGGCTGAGGCAAAGCAGGATGCGCGCGGCGAAGGCGTCGTAATCGCCGCCGCGCAGGACGTAGTCCACAGCCCCCAGATCGAAGGCCCGGGCCGCGTGGGTATCTCGACAGGTGACAAACGCGATGACCGGAGGTGCCTGGGCGTCCAGGAGACGCCGGGCCACCTCGATGCCGCCTATCTCCGGCAGAGAGGGGTCGAGAAACACGGACTCGGCGCCCAGGCTCTCGTGCAGCCGCAGGCACTCCAGGCCGTTGGCGGTCGTGCCTACTACCTCGACCCGGCCGCTGTCGGTGAGCAGTTCGGCGACGAGGTCGGTCACGTCTTGCTCGGCATGTGCGATGATGGCTCGGACCAACCAGACCCCTCCTCTTGTGCATCCGACGCTCCGGCGGGCCTTCTCTGTCGGCGGCCGCCGGGCGGGCACGCCAGGCCCATTTCGTCTCCGCCTCACCGGTGTCCTTCGCCCGGCCCCCGGGTGGTGGCGAAGAACTCCCCGGCCGTCGCCGGCGGCGGGAGGACTCCCCGCGGGCGCGGCGAATACGCCCTTATCTTGTCTGCACGCAACCACGTCTGGCTGAGCCTATCTGATCGCCAGTTCAAGGGAGGTATCGAACCGTGGACGAGGTCCGAGTGGGATTGGTCGGCTACAACTTCATGGGTCGAGCGCACAGCAACGCATACAGGCAGGTGCCTTTCTTCTTCCCGGAAGTCAAGGCCCGCCCGGTGATGAAGGTGCTGTGCGGACGCACCGAGGAGCGCCTCAAGGCCTGCGCCCGGCAGTTCCAGTGGGAGGAGACGGAGACCGACTACAGCGCCCTGCTGGGGAGAGACGACATTGACCTTGTGGACATCACCTCCCCCAACAACCAGCACGCAGACATGGTGGTGCAGGCGGCGGCGGCGGGCAAGCACATCTTCTGCGAAAAGCCTCTGGCCACGAATCTGGCCGACGCGAAGCGGGCCTTGCAGGCCGTGCGGGATGCGGGCGTCATCCACATGCTCTGCCACAATTACCGCCGTGCTCCGGCCTGCAGCCTGGCCAAGAAGATGATCGAAAACGGCGATCTGGGCGAGATCTACCACTGGCGCGCCCTGTACCTGCAGGACTGGCTCATGTCGCCGGATACGCCCATGATGTGGCGGGTGCAAAAGGACATTGCCGGCTCCGGCTCTCTGGGCGACCTGATGGCCCACAGCATCGACATGGCCCTGTGGCTGCTGGGCGGCATCAGCGAAGTGGCCTGCACGATGAAGACCTTCATCAAGCAGCGCCCGCAGCTTGAGACCTTCGACACGGGTCTGGGCGGTAAGGCGGCCGAGGGCGCCGAGATGGGTACCGTCGATGTGGACGACGGGGTCATCACCCTGGCCAAGTTCGCCAACGGGGCCCTGGGGACGTTCGAGGCCACCCGGTTCGCCGCCGGGCGCAAGAACTACAACTGGTTCGAGGTCAACGGCTCCAAGGGCAGCATCGTGTTCAACCTCGAGAGCATGAATGAGCTTTTGTACTACAACTGCGGTGACCCGGCGGACCGCCAGGGCTTCGAGCTGATCCAGGCCTCGGACGGCTGTCACCCCTACATGGCGCTGCCCGACGGTGGGCCGCGCTACTGGCCGGTGGCGCACATCATCGGCTACGAGCACACGTTCATCAACACCGTCGCCGACCTGATGAACGCCATCGCCGAGGGCGAGCAGACCTGGCCCAACCTCGAGGACGGCTGCAGGACCCAGGCGGTCCTGGACGCCTGCACCACGGCCGACGCCAGCGCCAAGTGGGAGCCCGTACCGGCCATCGACTAGCCCGGTGCCGCCTTAGCTCCAGTCGTCGACGCCGTAGACGCCGTTGCCGTTGACCCGTGACTCGCGACCCGCGACCCGCAGACTCGAGACTCGCGGCGGCTCGCCAAAGCGCGCCGCCAAGGAGGGTTTTGGCAGATGAAGATCGGATCTCTCAGTGCCGCCTGGAGTGCTCAGCCGTTGACCGAAGTCCTGGACTACTTCGCCAAGTCGGGCCTGCAGACCATCGAGATCGGCTCGGGTGGCTACCCGGGCAATGCCCATTGTGACCCGGCCGAGCTCAACGCCGACGCCGCGAAGCGGGAGGCCTTCATGGAGGCCATCGCAAGCCGTGGGCTGGAGCTTTCGGCCCTCAGTTGCCACGGCAACCCGCTGCACCCCAATAAGGAAGTGGCCGCCGAGTTCCACAAGTCCTGGCGCGACACCGTGGAGCTGGCGGGCAAGCTGGGCCTGGAGTGTGTGGTGAACTTCTCCGGCCTCCCGGGCGGCGGCCCCAAGGACGAGTTCCCCAACTGGGTCGTGGCTCCGTGGCCGGAGGATCACCTCAAGGCCCTGGAGTACCAGTGGGACGTGGCCGCCGAGTACTGGACGCAGGAGGCCCAGGTGCTCAAGGATGCCGGGCTGTACGTGTGCTTTGAGATGCACCCCAACTTCCTGGTGTACAACCCCGAGACGCTCCTCAAGCTGCGGCGCGCCGTGGGCGCCAATGGTGACCGCATCTGTGCCAACTTCGACCCCAGCCACCTGTTCTGGCAGGGCATCGACATCCCCAGCGCCCTGCGCTGGCTGGGCGAGGAGCAGGACCCGGTCATCCGCCACTTCCATGCCAAGGATTCCCTGGTGTACGACTGGAACGCCCGGGTCAATGGGGTGCTGGATACCAAGCACTATGGCGATGAGATCAACCGCGGCTGGATCTTCCGCACGGTGGGCTACGGGCACGGGGCCGAGGTGTGGAAGGACATCATCAGCACTCTGCGCATGATCGGCTACGATGGTACCCTGTCCATCGAGCATGAGGACAGCCTGATGAGCTCCAATGAGGGCTTCCAGAAGGCGATTGCGTTCCTCAAGGAGTGCGTGATCTTCGAGGACACCGGCGAGATGACCTGGGCGTAGCGACAGGGTCTTCCGGCGCCGCTTACCTCTCGCAGTCCCGCCTCGGGGCACCGGTCTCCCCGGTGCCCCGGGTCTTTTGTTTCGGCCTCAGCCTCTTCACTCCCGTGCGAGACGGGGCCACCCCCATGGCCGACCTCACCTCACAGCAAGCGCACTGGCTCCTGCAGGTGGCCGACGGCCGTCCCGTCCAGGTGCCCGGTGCACAGGACGCGCCTGCGAGTCGGGGCCTGGTGCAACTGGTCACCCCTCGACAGGCCGATGTACTGCGCGCGTACCGCGGTCTGCAACAGCAGGCGGAGGCCTGCCGCCGCGAGGCGCGGCGGGTGCGCCGGTCCGGCTGCCTGGGGGCCGTCCTGGCTCCTTTGGGCCGCCGCCGCGAGGCGCAGGCCGAGGCGCTGGGCAAGCAGGCCGACGCGTACGAGGCCGAAGCCCGCGCGCACTGGACCTTCTTGTCCTCCCACGACCTGCTTGACCTGGACCTGACGCTGCTGTCGCCGGGCAGCGACGGCTCGCTGCTGTCCCTCACCGACTTCGGCCGAGACGCCGTCTGGGGCTTCGTCTACTCGGCGAGGTTCGAGCGTGCCCATGTGAACGAGGCCGCGGTCGGCGGACGCATCGAGGCCTTCCTCCGGCTGCGGGAGGGCCTCCTGGGCCATGGTTTCCAGCCCGACCCCCGGGTGGACCTGGCCGCCGCCGTGGCAAGCCGCAACTGTGTCGATGTGGCCAGGATGGTAGAGGCCAATCGCCTGGCCACGGCCGCCCGGTGGCAAAGCTACGACCGGCTACCGCTGGTGGCGTTGCTCACCGTGGGCGAGGGCGAGCCCGAGACGGTCTGGGAGCGATTCTGGAGCGGATACCAGGCGCTGAAGGCCTCGGGGTGTGCGGGCGGCTACGAGACGCGCCTGGCGGCCATGACCCTGCAGCGCTGGGGGGAGGTGGACGAGGCGGCCTGCGCCCGGCTGTGGGAGATAGCCGGACGGCTGCGCTACCACGGCTGGTCGCTGGGGCAGAGCACCGACCCGGTGGCCGCGCGACTGGCGGGCCTGCGGCTCTCACCCACGCAGGTCGTCGCCCGCGTCCTGCGTCTGGTCGAGGAGTTGGAGCGCGGCCCCTGGGCGACGGGCCCGTATCTGGACCTGGCGGCGGCGGTGGCGGCGGGCTGCAATCTCCACCGCCTGGCGATCAAGGCACAGACGGCTCAGCTCATGGAGGCCTTGCCCCGGTACCATCCCTTCGTCGACCGCTACGACCTGGCCATGCCCGTCACGGGGGAGGACTCCGCGCCCACGCTGACGGCGGCTCTGCTGGCTCTCCTGCCGGGGGAGGTTCCGGGCACTGTGAGGCGCCATCAGGAGACGACGGCGTGCATCGCGCCACAGGTGGGTGAGGACAATGCCGCGTCTCTTGCCCTGATGCTGCTGGATGCCGCCTGTCCGGACTGGTGTGACCTCACGCAGTTCACCTGGGAGATCGCCTCCCTGCTGCATCTGCCGGATTCCGGGTCGGCCTTCGCCGCTGTGGTCCGCATGGGCGCGATGTACCAGAGGATGGCTCAGCGGGCGGAGATGAGCAAGCCGGAGGGCCCGGCCGCGGGGCCGGGGTGAGCGGAGGACGGCCGGGGCGCGGGGCGCGGAACGGAGGACGACCGTGTCGCGGGGTTCGTGGCGCGAAACGGCGTCTCAGCCCCCGGCCTTTCTACAGATCGTGCGGCGTCCCTCGGGCAGGACCGCCACCGTTGCGTCCGGACCCACCATCTCCGTGGCCATCAGCAGCGCCGTGGTCAGGTGGTCGGCGTGGGTGATGTACGTACCCGCCAGCATCTCGGCGCTGCCCGTGACGGCGATGACCCGCACGCGGCGGTCGAAGTGGGCGTGGCAAAACAGCATTCCCGGGCTGCACGGCGCCCAGCCGCGCTCGAGGCTGTCACTCTCAAGCTCGCGGCGGATCAGCTCGCGCTTGTCCAGGGCCGTCTCCGGGCGCAGCAGCTCCATATCGGCCTCGAAAGCGCCCCAGCCTCCCGGGCACTCCCCCAGCAGGATCGCCACTCCCCCGGGCTTGACCGCCTCCAGCGCCGGTACCAGCGCCTTCTTGGCCTGCACCATGTCCACATCATACGGGGCGCCACCGGGGGAGGTGATGACGATATCGGCGGGCCGGCCGACCTCATGCACGTAGAGACCCTCGGCCGCCGTGACGCCCGCCCGGTGGGCGGCCACCAGGTCGCCGCAGTAGAGACCGGCGAGGCTGTCGTCGGGGTTCAGGACGGCATTGAGGATGAAGTCTACACCCACCCGCAGAGCAATGGCCTCCATGTCCTGATGGATCTCATTGCCGTCCAGCTTCCCCAGTTGCGTGCCGTAGCGGGCGGTGAGGAAATGGTTGTAAGTGATGGAGCGGTTGGAGCTGACGGCGGGGAGGATCATCTTGCGTCCGCCCGAGAACCCGGCGATGTAGTGGGGCTCGATGAAGCCCACGGCGATGCGCCGGTCAAACTCCCGCAGGATCGGGCTGACCTCCACCGGCACCCCATGGGGCGTTCTGCCCAGGGGCCATTGGTCCGGGCTGCGGGAGTCGTTTTGGTGCACATCATGGGTGCCGAGGAAGTCGTCCAACGCCTGGTCGGTCATCTTCCGGTGATTGCCCAGGCCGATCATGATCTCGGGCCTGGCGCCGAGGCCCTCCAGGCGCTCCATCAGCGGCCACAGCAGGCCCGAGGGATTGGGGCGCGTGGCGTCGACGGTGATCACCAGCACGCGGTCGCCGGGCTTGACGGCCTCTTCCAGGGCCGGGCCCACGGGGCGGGCGAAGGCCTGCTCCAGAGCGGCGGGAAGGTCCGCGATTGCCGGGCCGGAAGGCACCTTTGCCACATCCAGCACGCGCTCGTCTGCCAGCTCCACGCCCTGCGTCGTGGCTCCGTACTTGACGGTCAGTTCCATGTCCTCGGTCCTTAGTCGGCCAGGAAGACGAGAGCGCCGAAGCCCTCGGGCCGGTGAGGGTGCGGGGCTCCGAGCCCCGAGGGCGACCACTGGCTCAGCGCACGCGCCGCGCCCGTGCCATCCCAGCGGTTCATGTTGATGCGCCATACGTCTCCGGGCTCCGGCCTGTCCTTACCCATCAGGTCGCTGAGATTGACAAAGGGGATCCGGACCTCCAGCGTCCAGCCGCGATCGCGATCGGCGGAGTCATTGAGCGTCCCCTCCAGGGCGGTCTTGAGCCAGACGCCCCCGGTATCGTACGGCGCGATCAGGACGGTGGGGAAGGCGTAGAAGTAGTCGTACAGCACGCCCCGGCAGTTCATCTCAAAGCCGTAGTAGAAGGCGCTCCTATCAGGCGCCGGGGCGATGAACAGCTCCACGCAGTCGTCCAGGTAGACCGGGTCGTCGCGCTCGGTGTAGGTAGCGGTGATGTCCGTGTCCCGGCACTCATAGGCCGCGTAGAGGTTGGCATCGTCCCATGCCAGTTTCGCAAGGGTCATCTGCTTTTTGCCCTTCTGCTCGGGCCAGGGGAAGACGAAGGGCCCGGCGGTGGGCACATGGTGCCAGGCGGGATCATCCAGCGAGCCGTCGATCACAATGGGCCCGGTGATGCGGTGGCACTGGCAGGTCGGGGTGCCCTCATCGGGCACGATGGGCTCGGCCGCCACCCACCCACAGACTGTAGCTGTGGTCAGGATCATGACAAGTCGCATAGTCGCCTCCGGGCCGCGCGGTCTCCGTGCTCAGGCGTTGCCGTTTCCCGCCGTTCTCCGCGTCTCTTTGTCTCCGTGTCTCTGTGGTGAGTCGTTCTCCGTGGAACTCCGTGCTCTCTGTGTCTCCGTGGTGAGACGTCCGTCGTTCCGCCGTTCCGCTGTTCTCAGCCGTCACTCCCGCACCGGCACGGGCAACCTCCGCACTTGGGGCAGCCGCCTTCGTACTTGGCCTTCACCGTCGCCTCCAGGTCGATGCCCTGAATGCTGGCCATGGTGGTGAGCCAGGCCAGCACGTCGGCGAACTCGCCGGCCTGCTCCTCGGGGGTGCCCCTCTTGATGGCGCGAGACAACTCACCGACCTCCTCGATGAACCACAGGAAGTTGGCGTCGATGCCGCGCTCGCTGTCTCTGGCAAAGTAGATGTCCTCGATGAGCTTCTGGAACTGGGCGATGGTCATATGGTCTCTATCGTACCTGCAAGCCGAAGCTGCGGTCAAACCGGCCCTGAAGGAACACCACCAGGCGGTCGCCGTCGTTCTCGCGGCCCAGAGCGATCTTCGCCTGCTCGGAGCACTCCGCCCGGCTGAGGCCGGGGTCGGCGCCTTCGATGACGAAGGCCGGGTTGAGCAGCGGAGTCGCCGGAGTGACGGTCAGGTCCAGCTCCGTGGCCTTTGGCTGCGCGGAGAGCACATAGGCCCGCTGGGCCTTGTCGTAGCCCTGGAAGAGCCCGCCTTCCACCGTGACCGCCGCCTGCTGCAGCCAGGCCGCCGCATGCTCCCGGATGTCCCGCTCCCGGGTGGCCTGGCCGATCAGCCAGTACCAGATGCTGTGGTCCGTCTCGCGCACGACGGGGTCATTGACGAGGTTGACCAAATTGCTGTGGGTCGGGCGGTGCCAGTCGGCCTCACTGTCCAGCCAGGCGGTGCGGATGCCGCGGCTGACGGGCCAATGGAGATAGGTGTTGAACAGGCCCGGTTTCTCCACATAGGGCCGGGCCCAGACCTTCGCCTCGACCCGGTCATCATCCACCACCATGAAGGGTGAGGGCTGTCCGGGGAGGTTGATCTTGGCGATCACGTGGGGCCAGCCGGTGAGGCTGAAGAAGGGGCTGGGCCACACGGGGCGCTGGGTGCGGCCATCGGTGGTCATGAAGGTAATGGCCCGTGGGTCCAGGGACTCGTGGGGCGCATTGCCGGGCCGGTTGAGGGCGAGGAACTCCTGGTTCTCGTGCCAGCCCGAGCGGAACCAGGCCACGAGCTTCCGCGTCCCAACCGCGTCGGGGTACAGATAGTAGTACTCGTCGGCCCACTCGTCGTTGATGACCCTGCCCAGGAAGTCGGTGAGGCCGTAGCGCCAGTGGATCACCACGCGGGCGGGGGTGGAGGCGAGAATCTCCACGCGCGAGAACTCGCAGGCCTTGTCCATGATCGGCTCGATGCAGTCCACCGCCCCGTGGGAATCGGGCTCGGCCTCGAACCACTCGTAGCTCAGCCATGCGTTGTTGTATGCCCAGCAGGGGACGTAGCTGGTGCCGCGCCAGAAGACGAACCTGCCACCACCCTCGAAGGCGACCACCACGTCATCGAGGTTCGAGCCGTGCCACAGGTCATCCCACGAGCGGGTCTCGTCGCGGGAGATGTACACCGGGGCGGTGTAGCCAAGCTTTGTGCGGTAGGCGCCAAAGCCCGTGTCGGCGGGGGGAGTGACGATTTGCAGCTTCGTCTCCTCGACGACGCTCTCGCCGTAGGGCAGGATGGCCGCGAGCTGCAGCCGGTAGCTCCCGGGGGCGAGATCCCGGGTGGGGATGCTCTGCCTTGCGGCGGCCGAGCCGTCGCCGGGCAGGATGTGGCGGAAGGTCTGCAGGCAGGTGCCGTTCTCGGCCAGCAGGCGGCCGCAGACCTCTGTCTGCCCCGGCCCGGACGGGCGCGGCGCCGCCAGCACCTGCACCGCCTGGCCCGAGTAGGCCATGAGTTGCCACGAGGGCATCAGACCATACCCGTGGTCCACATACCTCGGCTCGCCGGGGACCTTGACGTGGAAGACACAGACGGGCGCGGCGGCATCGGTGATGACTTCGTCCGAGGCGACGCTCTTGCCTCCCACTATCAGCTCGACGCGGGTGTGTTGCAGGGCCACAGGCAGCCACATGGCCCGGAACTGCGGCTTGGGCGCCGGCCACTTGAGGTCCTCGTGCCAGGTGTCCTCACCACAGGAAAAGGTCAGCGTGGCGGTGCGGGGGTGCTTCTCGGGCAGGGCGGCCTCCACCACGCAGAGCCGCTCCATACAGGCCCGGCCAACGGCCCCCGTCTCGACGGCCCGAAAACTCGGCTTGGTGTGCACCTTCAGTACGGGCTGCTCCACGGGCCTGGTGCTTTGCCAGTACCACCCGGCATCGCCAAGAAGTGGCTCGGAGTAGTGGGACCTGGGGAGCTTGTCGATCTCGCGGGCTCCGAACACGAGGCCGCCGTTGTCCATCTGGGCCGGCGCGGGCACAGAGCACAGGGCAGCGAGCAGGGCCAGGAAGACCGGCATTGGCAGCACTCCTTGTGGTTGGGACGATGGCGCAGCGGGCGGTGCGGCCGCCTCGCGGTACTTCGCCGGGAGGGCGGTGCATCCCTGTCTGGCCACCATCGCGGCACGCGCCTTGCAGCGAGTCTTGCCGCACATGGAGGGACACCCGAGTCGGGTGCTCTGCCGGGACAAGGACGCGGCGGTGCCCCGGCGAATACACCTTCAAGGGGGGTGGGAGCAACAGATCGCCAACTGAGGGCCGCAGCGCCGGCTGAGGCCGGCAGACATGGGAGCACCTATCCGTGCCATATCCGGGGGGACATGAGTCGATGCATAGAAGCATGCTGGGGCGAATCGGTGTTACGTTCGCCGTGCTAATGGCCATCGCCGTACCGGCCGGGCTCGTGCTGCATAGCCAGGCCATTGCCTATCTGGACTGTCAGGCGGCGCGCAGCGCCGTGAGTGGACTGCTGGCGACACTACCCGCCGCGAACTTCGTCGCTCCGCCCGAGATCGCCGGGCAGCCGGCTACCGCCCAACAGCAGGCCGACCTGCTCAAGACCATCGACGCCTACCAGAGGCTCCGCTCAAAGGGCGAGTTCGAGGGGGCCTGGGAGCTGTTTGACCCCGAGACCTGCGCGGAGTGGAGCAGGGAAGCCTGGGTCCAGAGCCAGCGCCAGAGCCCTGACTTTGAGGTGATGGACATGGGACAGGGCCTGAGCATGCTGGTGTTCTTCTCCAAGGACCGCCGACTGGTGGACGTCGTCACCAACGGGGACGAGGGAATGGCCGAGCTGGCCCTGGATCTGTCCTGGCCCCAGAGCTTCATCCTGCGCCGGACCGGGGACGATTGGTCCATCGACCTGGACCGCACCAGCCATGCGGCGGCGCTCTCTAGCGTGGCCGACCAACTCCAGAGGCTCAAGGGCGGTGGCATGGGGCCAGGCCTGATGGGGCTGATGATGACACAGTTCGGTGGGTCGGTCGAGAACACCCTCGACCCCGACCGGGTGGCACTCACCGATGAGAGCCGCGAGATCACCTCGGCGGTGATCGCCGGTGACGTGGCGCAGATCACCATGCTCCGCAAGGGCAGCGTGCGCATCGCCGCTCCGCTCAGGTCCTCCGGGAGTTCGTGGCAGATCGCCTGGGATGAGGACTTCGTGGTGATCGAGCCGGGAACCAGTCTGCGCGAGGTGGCCGCGGGTGGCGTCGGCGCCGGTGTCGGGAAGAACGCCTGCGCCGCCAATCTCAGGCAGCTCGCCATCGCGGCGATGATGTACTGCCAGGACTATGACGAGAAGTTCCCCATCGCCGACCGCTGGTGTGATGCGACCTTCCCCTATGTCGCCAATGAGAGGCTCTACGCCTGCCCCGCCGATGACGGGGACTACAGCTATGGGATGAACTACAAGCTCAGCCGCTTCGAGCTGTCCGACGTGTGGTCGCCCTCGGACACGGTGCTGTTCTTTGAATCCGAGCCCAGCCGCAAGAACGCCTGGGACGAGGGCGGGGCCATGCCGGGCGACAGCCTGGCCGAGCCGGCGCGGCACGAGGGGCTCAACAACTACGCCTGGGTCGACGGCCACGTCAGCGCCATGGGCAATGAGGAGATGGATTTGGCCTACTATCGCGTTGTGGGCCTGGAGGCGGCGCCGCCGGATGAGGAGTAGCGAGCGAGACAGCCCTGGTGGCACACTTCACACTTCCGGAGGCATCCACCCATGAGACCCATCAGCGCCGGACGCATCGGCATCGTATTCGCCGTCCTGCTGGCCATCGCCGTTCCCGCGGGCCTATCGCTCCACGGCGCCGCCGGCGCCTATCTCGACTCCCAGGCGGCCCGTAGCGCGCTCACGGCCGCTTTGGCGGCGCTGCCTGTGGCGGCTCCCGAGACGCCGACGATCGTCAAGGGCGCCCCGGCCACCGAACAGCAGCGAGCGCAGCTTATCAAGCCGGCCGAGGCGTACATCCGGCTCCTGCGGCAGAGCGACTACAGCGGCGCCTGGGAGCTTATGGCCCCCGAGCACACCGGCGCCTGGACGCAGGAGAGCTGGACCGACCACATGCTCCAGGTCGTGGCCGGAGAGCCGCCTGCCGAGGCCGTCCTGATGCTTCTGCTGTCCGGGCTGGAGCGCGAGGTGGTGGAGGTCGTCACCCGCGGCGACCGCGGCCTGGCGCATGTGGCGTTGCGGGTGCAATGGCCGGTGAACCTGGTGCTGCGGCGCCTCCAGGACGGCTGGGCCATCGACCTTGCGCAAAGTGACCGCGCCGCGGCACTCAGCGACGCCGCAGGCCAACTGGAGAAGGCCAGGGGCGAGTCGGCAATGGAGATGCTCATCGGGATGCAGATGCTCAGTGAGGGCGGAAGCGCCGCCACCGCCCTGCTGGCCCAGGGCGCCTTCGAGCTGGAGGACGAGCAGATCAGGCTGTCCTCGGCCACGGTGGACGGCGATATCGCCCAGGTTGCCATCACCTGCGGCGGGCTTTTGCACCTGGCCCTCCCGCTGCAGACGGTGGCGGGTCGCTGGCAGCTTGACCTGAGCGCCGATGTGCAGACCATGGCCCCGGGTACGGAGCTCAGGGAACTGATGCAGACCGCGGATGGCGGCGACAAGGCCGAGGAGCTGTGCCAGGAGCACATGCGCCTACTGGCCCGGGCAATGCTCGTGTACCGAGCCGACTACGATGAAGTGCTCCCCATCGCCGACCGTTGGTGCGACAGCATCGAGCCGTACATGGGCGACGGCGTGGTCTTCGGGTGCCCGGCGGACGACGGCGAGTACAGTTATGCCATGAACTACAAGCTCAGTCGCCTGTCCGCGGACAAGATCACCTATGCCGATTCGACCATCCTGCTGTTTGAGTCTGAACCCAGTCGCAAGAATGCCTGGGACGAGGGGGGCGCTTTCCCCGGCAGTTCGCTTGCCGATCCCCCCAGGCACACAGGCACCAACAACTTCGCCTGGGCCGACGGGCATGTCACGGCCATGTTCACCTTCGGGCTCAAGCCCGATATGTACCGCCCCACGGGTCGCGAGAGCGTTCCCGGGGGCGGGGGGCCTGAGTGGATCACCGATTACGCCGAGGGCCTCAAGACAGCCGGGCAGCAGGGCAAGCCGGTGATGATCGATCTGTACGCCGACTGGTGCGGGCCCTGCAACATGCTCGACGAGCAGACGTGGTCGGATGCCCGGGTGCAGGCACTGGCCGCGGAGTTTGTCTGCATCAAGATCGACACGGACAAGGACGACAAGACCGCGGAGCTGTACGAAGTCGAGGCCATTCCGCTCGTGGTGTTCCTCGACCCAAGCGGCGCGGAGACCGGCCGGCAGGTGGGCTTCGTCGGACCCGACGAGATGCTTGTGCTGATGAACAGGGCGCTGAAGCGGTAGGGCGGCCGCTTCGACCGGCGACTAATGATGCCGCAGGCAACCGTGGCGCCTTCTGAGGCGCCACGGTTCCCCCGCCTCTCCCCCGCCTCT